>JANLRZ010000180.1:0-106463 GCA_031362155.1 Acidimicrobiia bacterium
GAACCGGGTGAGGACCCCTACCCGCTCACGATGAACCGTGCGGCCGTAGCCGAGATCGCGGCCCTCGATCCCGACGCGGTCATCGCCAAAGGCGACCTCACGTGCGTGGGCAGCGACGAGGAATATCAAGCCTTCCTCGACACGTACGAGCAGTTCGGTGCGTCACTGCATCACGTGCGCGGCAATCACGACGCCATGCGCGACCCGACGATGGCTCTCGAGGGGGCGCCCTACGCGGTGGACCTCAACGGCGTGACGCTCGCAGTGATCGACACGGTGCGTCCGCGCGAGGCCGGTGGCCAGATCACGCATGACCAACTCGCCTGGCTCGATGCCACTGCCGCGCAGACAAGCGGCCCCGTGTTCGTCTTCGGCCACCACCAGATCTGGGACCTCCGCGCCGCGGAACGATCCGCGAACTACTTCGGCATCGACCCCGACAGCAGTGAAGCGTTCGCCGCGGTGGTCGGCCGGCGCGAGAACATCGTCGGCTACTTCGCCGGGCACACCCACCGCAACCGCATCCGCCGGTTCGACGAGGCGCGCAACGTGCCGTTCGTCGAGATCGGTGCGGTCAAGGAGTACATGGGCGTGTGGGCCGAGTATCAGGTTCACGAAGGTGGCTACACCCAAGTGGTCCATCGGCTCGCGAGTCCGGAAGCGCTCTCCTGGTCCGAGCGCACGCGGTTCCTCTACGGCGGCCTCTACCCCGACTACTCCCGCGGTCGTCTCGACCACCGTTGCTTTGGGTACGCGTTCTGAACTTGCGTCAATAACCCTCGCGATCGAGGGGGTTATTGACGCAAGTTCGGGGTTTAGGTCGTGAGGAACGGGAAGAGGTCGAGCCAGTCGCGGCGCTGGTCGAGATCGAGGTCGGCGATCAACACGGTGGGCTCGTCGCGCGGGGCCTGGACCAGTACGCGGCCGTACGGGTCGGAGATGAACGACGAACCGTAGAAGGTGATCTCGGTGTCGCCGTCGCGTTCGGTGCCGATGCGATTGACCGCCACCATGAACGTGCCGTTGGTGATGCCGTTGCCGCGGATCACGTGTTCCCACAGGGGCTGGGTATCGAACTCGGGATGGTCCGGCTCGGAACCGATCGCCGTGGGGTACACGAGTACTTCCGCGCCGCCTCGCGAGTACTCACGGGCTACTTCGGGGAACCACTGATCCCAACACGTCGGGAAGCCGAACCGACCTCCGGCAACGTCGATCACCGGGTAGCCCGTGTCGCCCGGTCGGAAGTAGCGATCCTCGTAGTAGCCGGCGGTGATCGGGATATGCACCTTGCGGGTACGGGCGAGCAGCGCCCCGGTCGGGTCGACGACGATCGCGGTGTTGAAACCGAGGCCGCCGTCGGCGGCGGATTCCCACAACGACGCATGGATCAGCACGTTGAGATCGCGCGCGAGTCGCGTGGCGAACTCGTGGGTCGGCCCGCCGGGAAGTGCCTCGGGTTCGGCGTCATCACTGGTTTCGGTGATCGCAAAGTACCGAGACAGGGTCAGTTCCTGGAGGCATACGAGCTGGGCGCCCTCGGCGGCGGCGACGGTCGCGCCTTCGGTGAGGGCGGCCTGATGGACGACCGGGTCATCGTGCCAACGGTGTTGCACGGCCCCGATCCGTAGCGGTGGTCGACCCGGAATATGGACCCGGGCCGGAGAGTCGAGGATCCCCTGGGCGCGCACGACCTGCATCGACGTGAACGTAGCCGAGCCAATGGGCGAATCCGATGGGCCCGGCTCCCGCCGGTTCCCCCGAGGGTGAGAGGATCGGCGGATGCGAGTGTTGGTGACGAACGACGACGGTGCCGAGGCGACCGGCATCCATCACATGGCGCGGGCATTGGCTCGCGATCCCCGCTTCGAGGTCGTCATGGTCGCACCGGACCAAGACCGCAGCGGCACCGCCGCCTCACTCGGCACCCTCGACTTCGACCGACTCGCGGCCGTCCGGGTGTCCTTCGCCGACGACGACGGCGTCGAGGCGTGGGCCCTGAACGCGACTCCGGCAATGTGTGTGATGGCCGCGAATCTCGGCGCGTTCGGTGCGGTGCCCGACCTGGTCGTGTCGGGAATCAACGTCGGTCTCAACACGGGTCGCGCAATCCTCTACTCCGGCACGGTCGGTGCCGCGCTCTCGGCGCAGAACCTGGGGATCTCGGCGCTGGCGGTCAGCCTCCAGGTCGGTGATCCGTGGCAGTGGGAGACCGCCACGACCTTCGCGATGGAGGCCGTCGAGTTGCTCGTCCGCGCGCCGCGTCGCTCGGTCCTGAACCTCAACGTTCCCGCGCTCGCCGTGGCGGAGGTCCGCGGCCTCCACTGGGCTCGGCTCGCACCGTTCGGTGAAGTCCGTATGGCCCTCACCACTTCGGACTCCGAACTCGACGACGGCCGCACGCGCCGAGTCGCCAGCGAGTTGCGCCTGGCGGAAACGAGCTTCGATGCCGACACCGACACCGGCCTGGTGCGCGCCGGATATGCAGCGCTCACGACGCTCGTCGGCATTACCGAGGCGTGGCCGAGCGTCGTCGATCAGGAGACCGATCCCATCCGGATCGTGTCTGCGATCGTGCCGGGTGCGCCGCTGGAACCGACCCACGAGGTTCCCGATGCCAACGTACGCGGCAATCTGCACCGTCCGGCCGGCGCAAGCTGATCTCTCTATCCTGAGGTCGGTGCAGGCGCTCGACGGCATCCGGGTCATCGACATGGCGACGGTCATTGCCGCGCCGGGTGCGGCCCGGTATCTCGCCGACTTCGGCGCCGACGTCATCAAGGTCGAAGCACCCGGTGGCGACGGCACCCGGCGACTGGGTTGGGTCGATCCGATCGATGGTGACTCCTACATGTGGAAGTTGGTCGGCCGGGGCAAGCGCACCGTGGTGCTCGATCTGAAGTCGGAGGCCGGGCTGGCGCGCATGCATCAGTTGGTGGGCGATGCCGATGTGCTGATCGAGAACCTGCGCCCGGGCGCGCTCGAGCGGCTCGGCCTCGATCCTGCCGAACTCCTCGCGGCCAACCCGGGGTTGGTGATCCTGCGCGTCACGGGGTTCGGTCAGACGGGTCCGTACGCGCAACGGCCGGGGTTTGCCACACTCGCCGAGGCGATGAGCGGGTTCGCGTCGATCAACGGAGAACCCGACGGCGCGCCACTGCCACCGCCGATCGCGCTGACCGACGAAGTGACCGCACTGGTTGGTGCGTTCGCGATTCTTGCGGCACTTCGCCACCGGGATCGCACGGGGGTCGGCCAAGTGGTCGACGTCAACCTGCTCGACACGATGCTGGCCCTCATGGGCCCGCTGCACAGCGCGTCGGCCCATCTCGGGTACGAGCAACCTCGATTGGGAAGTGGCATTCCGTACTCCGTGCCGCGCGGGACCTATCAATGCGCCGACGGGCGCTGGGTCGCGATCTCGGCGTCGGCGGAGTCGGTGGCCGCGCGCCTGATGGAACTGCTCGGTGTTGGTAACGACCCGCGTTTCACTACGTTCGCCGGTCGGGTCGACCACCGGAAAGAGTTGGACGACCTCGTGTCGGCCTGGGTGGGTCAACGCAGTGCCGAAGAAGTGATCGCCGGATTCGAAGCCGCACACGCCGCGATCGCCCCGGTGTATTCGATCGCCGAGGTGGCACGAGATCCTCACGTGATCGAGCGGGGCTCGCTCGTGGATGTCGACGGCGTGATCATGCCCGGCCTGATCGCACGGTTCTCGGAGACTCCCGGGTCCATTCGGTGGGCCGGACGATCTCTCGGCGCCGACACCGACGCGGTCGTGGCCGAACTCGACGACCCGGATCACCACGACCCGGATCACCACGACGCGTGACCACGGCGTGAGCGCCTGACCACGGCGCGACTGCGGACGGGATCAGTGACGGCGTTCGCTGTGGACAACATTGGGGATATCGGTGCCGGGCCTGGGGATCATCCTGTGGATTGCCACGTTTCCGCCGTCGAGGTCACGCTCCGTCATATGCCAATTTCTGGTCCCAGGTGCGCCACGATTGGCGCGCGGCGTTGTCCCCAGTCAGGGCGTCGTTGTCCCCAGGTGGGGTGCGGTTGTCCCCAGCCGGGTGGGGATGTGTTGGCTTCTCGAGGCGAGGTCGGCTACCAATTGGGCCCTTCATCAGGGCAAACACGAACCGGGGGATTCTCGTGACGCAGTGGACCGACGAGCAGATCAACGAGGCGACCGCCGGCCAGACGGTCGCGACGCTGTTCCGAGACACCGTGCGGGCTCGGCCCGACCAGGTCTCCCTCCGGTGCAAGGTCGGCGACGGCTGGCGGGAGACGACCTTCGCTCAATACGCGGACCAGGCCTGCCGGCTGGCGACGGGCCTGCGGGCGCTCGGGGTCACGCGCGGTGACCGAGTGGTCCTGATGATCCGGAACCGGCCCGAGTTCCACGTGGCCGATCTCGCGGTGGTGCTCCTCGGTGCCACGCCGATCTCGATCTACAACTCGTCCTCGGCCGACCAGGTTCGGTATCTGACGGGTCACTGTCATGCCTCGGTCGCCATCGTGGAGGATGAGGGTTTCCTCGGCCGCCTGCTCGAAGTGCGCGAGGAACTCTCGGAACTCCGCGAGGTCATCGTGATCGAGACGCCGACCGGCCGGGTCCCCGACGGAGTGCATACGTGGTCCGAACTCCTCGCGGCGGACGCGACGGAACTCGACGAGCTCGCGAAAATCGCGCAGCCGTCCGATCTCGCCACCGTCATCTACACCTCGGGGACCACCGGCCCTCCGAAAGGCGTGATGATCGATCACGCGAATGTGGCGTGGACGATGAAATCGCTCTGGGAGACGCTCAGCGGTGTCGATCTGACGCACGCGCGGCTCGTGTCGTACCTGCCGATGGCCCACATCGCGGAACGCAATGTGTCGCACTACCTCGCGCTGACGTTCGGCTACGAGGTGACCACGTGCCCGGAACCGGGAGCCGTGGCGCGGTATCTCCCCGAGGTGCGGCCGCAGATGTTCTTCGCGGTGCCGCGGGTGTGGGAGAAGATTCACGCGGGGGTCATGGCCATGGCGGGCGCCGATCCCGATCGCAAGGCGCAACTCGATGCTGCGCTCGCCGTCGGTCTTCGGGTCGCGGAGTGTCGCGCCCGAGGTGAGGAGCCACCGGCCGATCTCGCCGCCGAGTTCGCCACCGCCGACGCGGCCCTGGGCATGGTGCGCGGGCTCCTTGGCCTCGACGCGTGTATTTCTGCGATTAGTGGCGCCGCGCCGATCTCGGTCGAGATCTTCGACTTCTTCCGAGGACTGGGGGTCCCGCTCTCGGAGGTGTACGGGATGAGCGAGACCACCGGCATCATGACGTTCGATCCGTTCGCGGTGCGGGCCGGGACGGTGGGCCGCGCCGTCCCCGGCGGCACGATCGTGCTTGCCGACGACGGGGAGGTGCTCACGCGCGGTGGGCAGGTCTTCCGGGGGTATCTGGATGATCCCGACAAGACGGCGGAGGCCCTCGACGCCGACGGATGGCTGCACTCGGGTGACATCGGGGTGCTCGACGACGATGGGTACCTGCGCATCGTCGACCGGAAGAAGGAACTCATCATCACCGCGGGCGGAAAGAACATCTCGCCGGCCAACCTCGAGTCGGCCCTCAAGGCTCAGCCGCTCATCGGTCAGGCCTGCGTGATCGGTGACCAGCGCCCGTTCATGAGTGCCTTGGTCGTGCTCGACGCCGAGGTGGCACCGGTGTGGGCGAAGGCCCAAGGGTTCGAAGCCGCGGATCTCGCCGCGCTCGCCGATCACCCGGCCGTGCTCGCGGAGGTCGACCGTCAGGTCACCGCGGCGATGGCGTCGTTCAACAATGCGGAACGCGTGAAAAAGGTGAGCGTCCTGCACCGGGAATGGATGCCCGATTCCGAGGAACTCACTCCGACGAGCAAACTCAAACGCCGCGGCATCCACGCCAAGTACGAGCGTGAGATCGAAGCGCTCTACGCCTGATCAGTCGGAGTTGGCGATTTCGAGACGGTCGCGGCCTTGGGCGCGGGCCGTGTCGAGTGCCCGCCCGGCGCGATCGATCAGTTCCGGTGCACTCAACGCGTGGGTCGGGTAACAGGCGATCCCCGCCGAGACGGTGATCGTGACGCCCTGCGCGGTCTGGTTCAACGTGCCGCGGATTCGTTCTGCAGCCCAGACGGCGCCTGCTTCGGCAGTGTCCTCGAGGATGGCGGCAGCCATCTTCGATCCGACCCGGCACGCCGCGTCGGACTCGCGCAGGGTCTGGGTGACCGTGGCGCCGAGTGCACGGATCGCCGCGTCGCACTCATCGGCGCCGGCGCCGTCGAGGCCGTCGATGTCGAACAGGATCACCGTGAGCGGCTGGAGTTGGCGCCGGGCGGCCGAGACCCGCTGTTGCACCATGACCTTGAAGAACTGTTGGTCCAAGAGGCCCGAGGCTGCATCCACTGATTTCTCCATGTCGAGGGGCGGGGCGAGAGCGAGTGTGGCGTCGCGAGCTTCGGCCGCTTCCTCGCCGAAGATCGCGGCCAGCGCGTCGAGTTCACGACGCAGCTCGTCGCGTTCGGCCGTCAGCTCCGCGAGCTGATCCTGGGCATTGAACTGCCGAGCCGCGATCGCGGCCGCGCCGATGGCGGCGGAGAAGCCGAGGACACCGGTGATGATCCCCAACGGCGACGAGTCGATGACGCTGTTGATCATTCCGCAGATGAGCGCGGCGATACCGGCCGCGATGGAACTTGCGAGGCAACGATCCTTCACACCAAGTGCATCGGCTGGGCGGCCGCCTCAGTGGAGGGTTTTTGTGCGTTCCCGCCGGTATTCGGTGGCGAGATCCACCACATCGCCCATGATCGCCGCCAGTTCGTAGTTCTTGGGCGTGTAGATCCGTGCGATTCCCGCCGCTTCGAGCACCCGGGCATCGGCGGGAGGAATGATCCCGCCGACGACGACCGGGGCCGCGACGTCGGCCGCTCGCAGCAGGCGCAGGGTTTCCGGGACCAGTTCCAAGTGCGACCCGGACAAGATCGAGAGGCCGATCACGTCGACGTCCTCGTCTCGCGCGGCGGCCACGATCTGTTCCGGAGTGAGCCGGATCCCTTGGTAGACGACTTCCATACCGGCATCACGAGCGGCCACGGCGATCTGTTCGGCGCCGTTGGAGTGCCCGTCGAGACCCGGCTTGCCCACGAGAATCCGCAGCGGGCCGCCCAGTTCGTCGGCCACGGCCTGAGCGCGCGCCCGGACCGCAAGCATCCCTTCACCGGTGGACGCCGCGACCCCGGAGACGCCCGTGGGTGCGCGGTACTCACCGAAGACCTCGCGCAGCGCGCCGGCCCATTCGCCGACCGTGCCCCCGGCGCGGGCGAGCGTGATGGCTGCCTCCATCAGGTTCTCGTCGGTCGCGGCGACCTCGCGCACGTGCGCCAGCGCGGATGCGACGGCGTCGGCATCTCGGGCTGCTCGCCAGGCCGCCAACGCCCCGATCTGCTCGCGCTCCGCGGCCGGGTCCAGCTCGAGGATGTGGCTCGCCCCGTCGCCCGTGAGGGGAGACGGTTCGGTTTCCGTGAAGCAGTTCACGCCGACGACCTTGCGCGTGCCGGCTTCGATGGCGCGCACCCGTTCGGCGTTGGACTGCACGAGTCGGGCCTTGACGTCGTCGATCATTGCGAACGCCCCGCCGCCGTCGAGCACCCAGTTGAGCTCGTCGGTTGCTTCGGCGATCAGCTCGGCCACCTTGGCCTCGACGACCTTCGAACCCTCGAAGAGATCCTCGTACTCGAGCAAGTCGGATTCGTAGGCGAGCACCTGTTGCATGCGCAGCGACCACTGCTGGTCCCACGGCCGCGGGAGACCCAACGCCTCGTTCCAACACGGCAGTTGAATGGCCCGTGCCCGCGCGTCGCGTGAGAGCGTGACGCCGAGCATCTCGAGCACGATGCGTTGCACGTTGTTCTCGGGCTGGGCCTCGGTGAGGCCCAGCGAGTTCACCTGCACGCCGTAGCGGAACCGGCGCAGCTTCTCGTCGGTCACGCCGTAGCGCTCCAGGCAGATCCGATCCCACATCCGCGTGAAGGCCCGCATCTTGCACATCTCTTCGACGAAGCGCGTCGTCACGTCGATGAAGAACGAGATGCGCCCGACGACCTCCGGGAACTCCTCGGCGCTCACCTGACCGGAATCGCGCACGGCGTCGAGGACGCCGATCGCGGTGGCCAGGCCGTAGGCCAGTTCCTGGACCGGAGTCGCGCCCGCCTCCTGCAAGTGGTAGGGGCAGACATTGATCGGGTTCCACTTCGGGATGTTGCGCACCGTGTAGGTGATGAGGTCAACGGTGAGCCGACGGCTCGGCTCCGGGCCGAAGATGAAGGTGCCGCGCGAGAGGTACTCCTTGACGATGTCGTTCTGACTCGTCCCCGAGAGTTGGTCGCGGGGTACCCCCTGCTCGTCGGCCAGTGCCACGTACATCGCGATCAGCCACATGGCCGTCGCGTTGATCGTCATCGACGTGTTCATCTCGCCGAGTGGGATCTGATCGAACAGCGTGCGCATCTCGCCGAGGTGAGGCACCGGCACCCCCACCTTGCCGACCTCGCCGTGCGCGAGCAGGTGGTCAGGGTCGTACCCGGTCTGGGTCGGGAGATCGAACGCGACCGAGAGCCCGGTCTGACCCTTGGCCAGATTGGACCGGTACAACTCGTTCGAGGCCCGCGCCGACGAGTGCCCCGAATACGTACGGATCATCCACGGACGGTCTGGCGTCATGATGGCTTTACTTGCGGTAGTCGAAGAAGCCGAGCTTGGACTTGCGGCCGAAACGCTCGGCGCTGACCATGCGGCGCAGGAGCGGTGCCGGGGCGTAGTTCGGGTCCTTGAACTCGGCGTAGAGGGCCTCGAGGATCGCGAGGCTGGTGTCGAGGCCCACGAGGTCGAGCAGTGCGAGCGGTCCCATCGGGAAGTTGCACCCACCCTGCATCGCGGCGTCGATGTCTTCTTTCGACGCCACACCGGCGTCGTAGAGCTTCACGGCGTTGTTGAGGTAGGGGAACAGCAGCGCGTTGACAATGAACCCGGCCTGGTCCTTGACCTCGACCGGCTTCTTTCCGCACGCCTCGGCGAAGGCCCGAGCCGTCGCGATGGTCTCGTCGCTCGTGGTGATGGCCCGCACCAGTTCGACGAGCGGCATCATCGGCGCCGGGTTGAAGAAGTGCACGCCGCAGACCAGTTCCGGGCGGCCGGTCTCCATTGCCATCTCGACGACGGGGAGCGTCGAGGTGTTGGTCGCGAGGATCGCGCCCTCCTTGACGATCCGGTCGAGTTCGCTGAAGAGGTGTTTCTTCGTGGGGAGGTCCTCGAGAATCGACTCGATCACGAGATCACAGTCGCTCAACGCGCCGAGGTCGCTGACGGCGCTGACCCGACCGAGCACCGCAGTGCGCTCGCCGTCTTCGAGCTTGCCCCGCTCCACCTGCTTGGCGAGCGACTTCTCGAGCCCGGCGACCATCGCGTCGGCCGTCGCCTGGGAGCGGCTGCGCAGGACCACCTCGGTCCCGGCCTTGGCCGCGACTTCGGCGATGCCGCTGCCCATGATCCCTGAACCGACGATTCCGACGCGCTTGGTCATAGCTCCCTCTCCCCGGGCGAAAGCGGAAACAGTAGTGAGGAGACCGTCCGTATCGCCAAGAGAGCCCAGGGTTAGTCTGCGATCGATGGCCAGTCGAACCGCACCCAAGGGAACACTCGCGCTCATCGGCGGAGGGGAGTGGGGTGAGCACCACCGAACCCTGGATCGCCGGCTCTTGGCGATCAGCGGTGGCACCGAAGTCGTGGTGATCCCCACGGCCGCCTCCTACGAACATCCCGAGCAGGTGGGAGAGGCCGCGTCAGAACACTGGGCGGGCCTGGGCGCGACGGCGACGGCGTTACCGATCGTGCACCGCCGAGATGCGGAGACCGCGAAGTTCGTGAAGGCCGTCGAGCATGCCGACTTCGTGTATCTGGCCGACGGTTCGCCGATGCACCTGCGCAGCGTCCTCAAGGGTTCGGATCTCTACGAGGCCCTGATGAGCGCGTACCGCCGAGGTGCCGTGATCGCCGCGTCCGGCGCGGCCGCGACCGTCTTGTGCGACCCGATGGTCGACCCGCGTGGTGGTGCCTACACCGTTGGCTTGGGATTCGTGACCGGGCTCGCGGTGTTCCCGTACCACGGCACCGCGGCGAGTCACCTGCTCGAACGCTCCATCGAGCTCCGGCCCCGAGACGCGATCCTGGTGGGACTCGACGAGGAGACCGCGCTCGTGCGCGCGCCGGACGCGACCTGGTCGGTGGCCGGAAGCGGGCACGCCACGGTGTACGGCGACGGCGCCCCCCAGACCTACGCCGAGGGTGCAACGGGCCTCGCCCTGCCCTAGCGCTCCGCGCTCGAGCGCCGCGCGCTACGGCGCCGAGGTCGAACTCGTGGTGCTGATTTCGGGCGTCGATCCTGTCGCGATCTTGATCGAGTTGATCCGCACGAAGGACTTCGGCATATCACTGCCCGGTGGCTTCGTCTCCTGGGCTTGGATCTTCTGGACGACGTCCAAGCCGGCGGTCACCGACCCGAAGGTGAGGTCGTCGGTGGGCACGGCAGATTCGTTGCCGGTCACGATGTAGAACTGGGACCCGAACGCGCCCGCCGGCTGATCGGCCGAACGCGCCGCGACGAAGGACCCGACCTTGAAATCGTTCGCGGGCTTGTCGGTCACGGTGTAGCCCGGGCCGCCGCCACGGTCACACTTCGGCGAACCGCCCTGGATGCCGAAGCCCGGCATGAGTCGGTCGATGCAGAGCCCGTCGTAGAACTTGTTCTTCGCGAGGAACACGAAGCTGTTGACGGCGTTGGGCGCGGCTTCCGCATCGAGTGCCACCACGATGTCGCCCTCGGTGGTGTCGATCGTCGCGGTGTAGGTCTTCTTGGGATCGATGGTCACCTTCGGCGCGGTCTTGTAGTCGCGGGTGGGTGAGTCGGATCCACTGGTGACCGAGATGATGATGGCGATGACCGCCAACGGCGCCAACAGGTACAGCAGGCCGCGGGCGGCCTTCATCTGCCGTTGGCGCTTCTGCATCCGCTCGCGCTCGATCCGAGCCCGCTCGCGGTTTTCCTTCTGACGTTCGCGTTTCGCTGCCTTGGACACGGCGGCGGAGTCTAGGAGGTCGGCCAGGGAAGGTTCGGTGCCGGTGGCACGAAGGTCCGGCACGGCTGGGCGCGCACCGACGGACACGGTGCGGCCACCGGGCCGAGATCCGGGCCAAAGGGAACGATCGGCAAGACGATCCGTGACGGACGTCCGTCGTCGTGGGCCACGCGGTTGATCACCTGACCGTCGGTCGCGGCCGTATCGAAGGCCCACTCGGGACGGTCGCCGCCGGGCGCCTGGATCGTGAGCCGGATCTGGCTGCCGGCGCGGAACTGGTGGGCGAACGGGAACAGTGCGATCCGCGCCGACACGAAGGTGTCGGGCGTGATGTCGGCCATGTCCTGAAGCTCATCGCTGTGCACCGGGTTCAGTTCGGTGCTTCGGGTGGTGTCGAGCTTGCGGTGGCTGAGTTTGAGCCAGCCGTTCTGCACGAACCGCTCGTTGCCGTCGGGCAGGACTTCGCTGAGCGTCACCTGGACGTCGTTGTCCTTGGCCGTGGAGGAGATCCACAGGTCGACGCTGCCGGTACCGGCCATCGAGAGCGTCTTCCCCAATGGCTTGGTCATGTAGGACAGCGATGCTCCGTCGGCGACGGGCTGCCAGTCGTAGGTGGGAGTGGCTGCCCAGATGTTGCCGCCCTGGAAGTTCTTGCGGGGCCGCAGGGTCGGGTCGGGGCGGTACTCGTCGGCCGCTTCGTGGTTCTCGGGCAACGCCTTGCGCAGTCGTCCGTCCGGGCGGAGATACCACGCCCGCGCTTTGGTGTCGGGAATCGGCCATGCCGAGTATCGGGTCTCGCCGCGCGGCATCAATGCGCCCGGCGCGTATCCCTCGGCGTTACCGGTCTCCCACAGGATCTGCACCCGGGGCTCGCCCTCGAACCAGGCCCGAGCGTTGTCGTAGCTCACGCCGGTGAATCGGTCAGGCGGGATCGACAAGCCGCCGATGCCGGTGATCGCGCTCCACAGCGCCGGGGCGAATGCCCGCATGAACCCGGAGACGGCCGGAGTGCGACCGGCGACGTAGAGGTCGAGGATCTCGTTGAGCGCGAGGATTGCCGTCGGGTCGAGACCCTCGGTGTGGACCCCGTTCTGTCCGAGGACCTTCACCAGGGTGGTGGGGGCGAATCGGTTGATCATGTTGGCCCAGTGGCCACCGGTCTGCTCGTCCTGCCAGGCGCCGATGAGCAGCACCTTCGCGGTGATCTGGTCGGCGAACTCCGCGGGTGCGAGTGAGTCACTGCCCCGGGGGAAGTCGTAGGTGAACTCCGGGTCGAGCGAACTCGACGGATTCGGGTGGTCGTAGGTCTGCTTGAGCAGGTCGACGTTCTGACCGCGCAGCAGCATGTTGTCGGCACACGTCGTGTCACCGTCGGCGATGCGCTGCTTCACCCATCCCGGCGCGTCGGCGTTGGGCCACTTGTTCTGCTCGACCCGCTCGGTCGCCCAGTTGAGCGCGAAGCCGTTGTTGAAGACCCCGCCCGGATAGAGCGTGCCCCGCCACGTGTCGTCGATGACCGAGACCGGCGTGATCACATCGAGGTGCGGGGGACGAGCGCGAGCGACGAAGAGCTGGCTGATTCCTGCGTAGGAGATCCCCACCATGCCGACATGACCGGTGGACCACGGCTGCGCCGCGATCGTCTCGATCGCGTCGTACCCATCGAGGGACTGCAGGTTCTCGAAGAAGTTGAACGCACCGCCCGAGCAGCCCGAACCTCGGATGTTGACCCCGATCCAGGCGTAGCCGCTCGGCGGCATGAGGAGCTTGTACTGCGGTTGGCCGGTGCTCGGGCTCGACGGGTCGTACCCGGAGTACTCCATCACCGCGGGGTACGGTCCTTGGTCGGCCGGGCCGGGCAGGACCACCGTGACCGACAGGGTCGTGCCGTCGCGCGTGGTGAGGTAGCTGTAGCCGCTGTTGTTGCCGAGATTGGTGGTGTTGAGTTGCTGACCCGTGTAGAGCGATTGCGGTGGGATGGCGTTGGCGTCGAGCACGGTCACCGGTGCACTCACCGTCATCGTCGCGCCGGTGCCGACCTCGACGGTGTAGCCGGACCGGGCCTTGAGGTTGTGGAAGTTGTAGCCACCGAGACTGTCGATGGTCCCGGTCTGGACCACGAGCCCCTTGCGCTTCAGTGTGATCGGTGCGCCGGGCGGCGCGTGCAAGACCGCGAGCTGGTGGACGCTCCCCCGCACGACAATCCCCGAGGCGTCGGCCACGGCCGGCCGTGGCGTTGCGCTCGCGGTTCCCGCGAGGGCAGGGACGGACAGCGCGACGATCAACGAGATCGAGAGCCAACGAATCGAACGCACGAGGAGCCTCCCAGGCAGCAGCGAGGGTGCATTGTGGCAGAAATCAGACCACCCGTTGGCAGCGGGTCGCTCCGAACGGGGCGCGGTATTGGTCCGAGGCCGGCGGAGATGGCCAGGTACCCTCACTTCGTGGCCCTGATCGTCCAAAAGTTCGGCGGATCGTCCGTCGCCGATCCCGATCGCATCCGAGCCGTCGCCGACCACATCGTGCGGACCCAGCGCGCGGGCAATCAGGTCGTGGTGGTCGTCTCCGCGATGGGCAAGTCGACCGACAACCTGGTTCGGTTGGCCCACGATGTCTCCCACGATCCTCATGGCCGGGAAATGGACATGCTGCTCACCGCGGGGGAGCGCATCTCGATGGCGCTGCTGTGTATGGCCGTGATCGATCTGGGCATTCACGCGGTCAGCTTCACGGGATCCCAGGCCGGCATCGTGACCGACACGGTCCACGGCAAGGCGAAGATCCTCGAGATCAAGGGCGATCGCATTCGCGAGACCCTGGGCCAGGGGTCGGTCGCGGTCGTTGCCGGGTTCCAAGGGATCTCGACGGCGAAAGACATCACCACGCTCGGCCGAGGCGGGTCGGATACGACGGCGGTGGCCTTGGCCGCGTCGCTCGGCGCCGAGGTCTGCGAGATCTACACCGACGTGTCCGGCGTCTTCACCGCCGATCCGCGGATCGTGCCCGAAGCCCGCAAGCTCTCCCATGTGTCGTTCGAGGAGATGTTGGAGATTGCCGCCACCGGAGGCAAGGTCCTCGCACTGCGATCAGTCGAATTTGCCCGCAACTACGGCGTGCCGGTGCACGTCCGGTCGTCGTTCACCTGGGAACCGGGCACCTGGGTCGTCGAGGAGGACCCCACCATGGAACAGGCCATCATCTCCGGTGTCACCCACGACACCTCCGAAGCCAAGGTCACGATCGCCCAGGTGGCCGACCGTCCCGGCGTCGCCGCATCGCTGTTTCGCGCGTTGGCCGATTCGGCCGTGAACGTCGACATGATCGTGCAGAACGTGTCGACCGCCGGCCACACCGACATCTCGTTCACCGTGCCCAAAGACGATCTGCATCGGGCGCTCGGGGTCATGGAGAAGATCTCCGCCGATCTCGAGTCCACCGGGATCACCCACGATTCCGATGTCGCCCGGGTCAGCGTCATCGGTGCCGGCATGCGCACGAATCCGGGGGTCGCGGCCAAGATGTTCGAGGTCCTCGCCAACGAGGGCGTGAACATCGAGATGATCAGCACGTCGTCGATCAGGATCTCGTGTGTCGTTCCCGCGGCCGACGTCGAGACCGCCGTGCGGGCCCTCCACCAGGCGTTCGACCTGCAAAACGCTTGAAGTCGACCGCCGGCCGGTCGATACCCTTTCCGGACCACGTTGTCGAGAAGGGTTGCCGTCGTGACGGTTGATATCGGGGTCATCGGGGCGACGGGCCTCGTCGGCCAGGAAATGCTGCGGATCTTGGAGCAGCGTCATTTTCCCGTCGGCTCGCTGCGGGCCTACGCCTCGGCCCGGTCGGAGGGCCGATCGCTCGATTTCTCGGGTGGTCAGGTGACGTGCGAGGTCCTGCGCGACGGGTGCTTCGATGGGCTCGATCTGGTGATCGTCGATGTCGACGATCCGTTGGCCCTCGAATGGGCGCCGATCGCGGCGGCCGCCGGCGCACGGGTGGTCGACAACTCGGCCGCCTTCCGCATGGAGCCGGATGTTCCGCTCGTCGTCGCCGAGGTGAACTCGGAAGACCTGACCAATCTCCCCCGTGGAATTGCGAGTTGTCCGAACTGCACCACGATGGTGCTCGTCACCGCGTTGGCGCCGCTCCAGAAGGCTGCAGGCATCGAACGCATGGTGGTCTCGACCTACCAATCGGTCTCGGGCGCGGGTGCGCCGGGTATGGCCGAGCTCGACGCGCAGTGGACCAAGCTCGCCGGCGATTCCCAGTCGCTCCGTCGCGCCGCAACCATCGACGGTGTGATCGTCCCCGGTGAGGTGTGGTCCAAACCCATCGCCGGCAACGTGATCCCGCTCGCGGGTTCGGTGAAGGACGCCGGGTACACGAGCGAGGAATGGAAGCTCGTCCACGAGAGCCGCAAGATCCTCCACGACGAGTCGATGCGGATCACGGCCACGTGTGTGCGCGTGCCGGTGTATGTGGGTCACGCCATGACCGCCAACGTGGAGTTCCGTGACCCGATGTCGAAGGCCCAGGCCGTCGAACTGCTGCGGGAGGCGCCCGGGGTACTCCTGGTCGACGATGGCGATGGTGCGCCGACGGCCCTCGAAGGGGCGGGCATTGATCCGGTCCTCGTCGGCCGGTTGCGGGACGACCCGAGCCAGCCCAACACCCTCGACCTCTGGGTGACGGGCGACAACCTGCGCAAGGGCGCAGCGCTCAACGCGGTCCAGATGGCCGAGATTCTGATTGCCTGACCGCGGTCCGAGCCGGGGTTCTGAGCATCTAGACTTTTGGGCCGGATTGGTCGCATCTGCGCAATCCATCGCTCAGGAGGTTCGGTGATTGTGCGGCGCCGTCGCATCGGTATGCGAACTCGATCGCGGAGGGCGCTGGGCCTGGCGATGCTCACGATCGTGGGGATCGGCGGCCTCACTACCACGCCCGCAGGCGCGGCAACCGACGGCACCTGGACGGTCACCACCACGCCGTCCGACGTGCGGGCCGTCCATGCGACGTTGCTCAAGACCGGCAAGGTGCTGCTGATCGCGGGCTCCGGCAACGATCGCAACGCCTTCAACGCCGGAACCTTCACGACCTCGATCTGGGACCCGGCGACCGGCAGTCTGACCTCCGTGTCGACGCCGTGGGACGCATTCTGTGCCGGACACGTTGTGCTCGCCGACGGTCGGGTGCTCGTGGCCGGTGGAACCACGGCCTATCCGAGCGCTGCAACGAACAACAGCAGCGCCGGATCCGACCGGAGCTACCTCTTCGACCCGAGCACCGGGAAGTACACGCGGACCGCCGACATGCACCAGGCCCGCTGGTACGCGACCACGACCGAACTGGGTGACGGCCGAGTGTTGGCGCTCGGCGGGCTCGACGAGGCCGGGGAGCTCACGTCCCAGTTCGAGATCTTCGACGGCACGAGTTGGAGCACACCGGCGAACGGACCGAGCAACTACGTGTTTCAACCGATGTACCCCGGCTTGCATCAGATGAGGGACGGCCGCCTCTTCTATTCGGGGGTCAGCACCTTTGGTGGGAATGCCGCGGAGGTCCCGCCCGGGCTGTGGGACTTCACCGCGAACACCTACCAGACCGTCCCCGGCCTCACCGACGACACCCGGCGCGACATGGGCGCCAGCGTCATGCTGCCGCCGGCGCAGGACCAACGGATCATGGTCATCGGTGGTGGCGACCAGTTCGCCATTGTGGGTGCGGTGAGTTCGACCGCGATCGCCGACCTCAAACTGGCGAACCCGGCGTTCGTGCCGGGCCCGTCGCTCGACGCCGCGAAGATGTACCCGAGCGCCGTGATCCTGCCGGACTCGACGGTGCTGGCAACGGGTGGTGCGACCAAGTCGGTGAACTACGGCGGGACACCGGTGACGAGCACCCAGATCTTCAATCCGAAGACCAACGCCTGGACCAAGATGGCGTCGGCCACGGTCGGGCGGGTGTACCACTCGTCGGCGATCCTCCTGCCCGACGGCCGGGTTGCGACCTTCGGTGGAAACCCCCTCAACTCCTTCGAGATGCGCATCGAGGTGTTCACCCCGCCCTATCTCGAGACCGGTACGGCCCGACCGACGCTCAGTGGCGGGGTCAACGATCTCAACTACGGCGACTTCGCGAACTACACCACGACCCAGGCCAGTGCGATTCGCAACGTGGTGCTGGTGCGACCGGGGTCGGCCACGCATTCGTCGGATCCCAACCAGCGGCTCATCGATGTGAAATTCACCCGCACCGCGAACGGCGTGGCGGTCACGATGCCCGTCGAGCCCAATCTGGCGCCCCCGGGTTGGTACCTGATGC
Source organism: Acidimicrobiia bacterium (assembly GCA_031362155.1). Taxonomy (GTDB): domain Bacteria; phylum Actinomycetota; class Acidimicrobiia; order IMCC26256; family JAENVU01; genus JAENVU01. The sequence continues at coordinate 17,487 of JANLRZ010000180.1, forward strand.
ACGTCGTCGACTCCGCGGGCGTGCCCTCGGTGGCCAAATGGATCCATCTCGAAGACACCGGGTCCGCGCCCAACGGCGGCTACACCCTCGATGGATTCGGCGGGCTCCACCCGTTCGGATTCGCCGGCGCGAGTGTTGCGCCCGCGGTGGAGCGGGGCCCGTACTGGAAGGGCTGGGACATCGCTCGAGCCGCGGCCCGGTTCCCCAACCAGAAGACGGGCTACGTGCTCGACGGGTTCGGTGGGATCCACGGATTCGCGTCGGCCGGGGCGCCACTGCCGGCGGCGGCGAAGGGCACTCCGTACTGGAAGGGCTGGGACATCGCCCGAGGGATTGCGCTGCTCCCGAACGGTACCGGCGGCTACGTGGTGGATGCCTTCGGCGGCGTGCATCCCTTCGGCGTGGGTTCCGCGTCACCGCCGCCGGCGATCACGGGGATGCCCTACTGGCCCGGGCAGGACCGTGCACGCGGCATCGCGATCCTGCCCGACGGCTCGGGCGGCTACGTGACCGACGTGTTCGGGGTCGTGACTCCGTTCCGCATCGGGACGGGCGGCGCCACCCCGCCGGCGGTCGGTCAACCCTTCTCACCGATCTACGCGCCGGCGCGCGGGGTGGCACTGCAGCCGAATGGCGCGGCCGGGTTCGTGCTCGACGGGTTCGGAGGCTTGCACGGGTTCGGGATTGCGGGCGGGGTGGCGCTGCACCCGTCCGGCACGTCCTACTGGCCCGGCTGGGTGATCGCCCGCAACGTCACGATCTGACGGTGGTCCCGCCGGTCCGGCGGGTACCCGCGAGTCCGCCCGCACGCCACGCAACGTCGCGGGCCGCCGCCAGCATCGGGTCCGCGAACTCACGCCGTGAACACGCAACGTGACCGTGATCGTGATCGACGATCGTCGCGGTGCGGATTCCGACGGCGAGATCGGTCTGGGCTTGCGGACTGACGAGCCGGTCGCGATTCGTGCGGAGCACGGCGGTCGGAACATCGACCTCTCCGAGCCACGATCGCGAATCGAAGCGACCGATGCTGCGCGCCGCGTCGGCGAGCATGCGCACGTCGTGGCGACGCATCTCGTCGGCGGCCCATTCCAGAAACCCGGCCGGACGGTTCGCGTTCGCGAGTCGGAGCACGCGGGCACCGGCGGCGGGCGCGGCCGCGACCCGTTCGGTGACGCGGGCCAGGCTCGCCAGGCTGGCGAGATAGACGTCGGTGAGCCGGCGGGAACCCACGTCGAACTGGGCCGCCGTCGCGCACAGGACCAAGCCGGCCACGTGCTCGGGATGGCGGCGCCACAGCAGCTGGGCCACCGGGCCACCCATCGAGTAGCCCGCCGCGATCACGGGGCCCGTGTCGAGATGATCGATGAGCGCGGCGATGTCGTCTGCGCAGTCGCTCAGCCGCATCCGTCGGTGGGACCGGAGGCCGCGCGAGTGGCCGCGCAGGTCGGGTGCCACGATGTTGAACTCGCGCGACAACGGCTCGAAGGTTCGAAACCAGTTGAGGCCGCCACTCGCCATGTACCCGTGGAGGAGCACCAAGGTGGGGGCGCCGGCGGGCCCGGCGATCTCGCGCACGAACGTGGTCCCTCGTCCGGGCAGGGCGATCCGCCGACCCAGCGGGACGGCGGGTCCGAGCCGACCGTCGGATCGGACGACCGACTCGGGCACGGCGTCGCCGACGACTCGTCGCAACATCTCGGATGCTGTCGTGCGCATGTGCCCCCCAATAGCCACGTGCCGACTCCAGTCTGCCACTCCTGGTGGCCGGGCCGGAACAGTGCCCGGCGTCCTAAGGTTTCAGCCATGGCTGAGATGGTGGAATTTGCAAGCAACGGCGGCACGGCGTCGGGGTATCTGGCCCGGCCCGAGCGCGGGAGTGGCCCGGGAATCCTGGTCATTCAGGAGTGGTGGGGACTGAGCGGAGACCTCAAGGTGATGGCGGACCGCTTGGCCGCGGCCGGCTTCACCGCGTTGGCCCCCGACCTGTATCACGGTGAGGTCGCCAACCACGACGAGATGGACAAGGCCGCGAGCTTGATGGGGTCCATGCCCGCCGACCGCGCGGCGCGCGACATGAGTGGCGCGATCGACTATCTCCTTGCGGATGCGGGCACCGAAGGCGCCGCGGTCGGCGTGATGGGGTTCTGCATGGGCGGCATGCTGACGTTTCTCATCGCGGCCAACCGGGGCGATGTCGTGAAGGCGGCCGTTCCCTTCTACGGGTTTCCCTCGGGCGAGAGTGAGCCGGATTGGTCCGGGCTCACGGCGGTGGTCCGTGGCCACATGGCCGAGTTCGACGACTTCTTCGGTCCGGAGGCGGCGGCGGCGCTCGAAGCGAAGCTGCAGGGCCTCGGCAAGGACGTGACGCTCACTGTGCATCCAGGCTCCGGGCACGCGTTCATGGGCCCGCACAATGCGCTCGGCACGCTCGATGAGGATCTGGCCGGTCGGGTGTGGACCGAGGCCGTCGCCTTCCTCCACGAACAACTGGGTTAAGCCACAGCACGGCGAGGGTCGCCGCCCACGCGTGTACACGTCGCCTAGGTCAGTGGTGGAGCACCTTGTCGAAGAACTGACGAGTGCGTTCTTCGCGGGGTGAGTCGAAGATCTCTGCGGGGATTCCCTGCTCCACGATGCGACCGTGATCCATCACGACGAGTTGGTTCGCCGCGGCCCGGGCGAACCCCATCTCGTGCGTGACCACCACCATCGTCATCCCACCCACGGCCAGTTCGAGCATGACGTCGAGCACTTCCTTGATCATCTCCGGGTCGAGTGCACTCGTCGGCTCATCGAACAACATCAGCTTCGGGTTCATGGCCAGCGACCGCGCGATGGCCACCCGTTGTTGTTGCCCGCCGGAGAGGTCACCCGGCGAACTGTCGGCCTTTTCGGGAATGCCCACGCGCTCGAGCTGCTCGCGAGCGACGCGCTCCGCCTCGGCCTTGGGTCGCTTGCGCACGATGCGTTGGGCCAGCGTCACGTTCTCGAGGACCGTCAGGTGTTGGAACAGGTTGAAGTTCTGGAACACCATGCCGACCTCTTCGCGCACGGCGTCGAGATCGCTCGACTTCGCCGTGAGCAGGCGGCCGTCGACCCAGACCGATCCCTCACTGGGGATCTCGAGTCCGTTGATGCAGCGCAGCACGGTGCTCTTGCCGGATCCGGACGGTCCGACCAGGGCGACGACGTGTCCGGTCGGCACCCGGAGATCCACACCGTCGACCGCACGCACCCGACCGTGATCGAACGTCTTGACCAGACCTTCGATGATGACGGTCTCCGGTCCGGGAGCGGCCTTGAGCTGGTAGTCAGTCATTCGCGAGCCCCAATCGTGAGCGGTACCACCGGAGCAACAACGACAAGATCAACGTCATCGACAGGTAGAAGAACGTGAGCACGAGGTAGGTCGGCCGGAACTGGAAGCTCGAGCTCGCGTAGAGCCGGCCTTGCTGGGTGAGCTCTCGAACGCCCAGCACGGAGAGCAACGACGAATCCTTGAGCATGGCGATGAGGTCGTTACCGATGGCCGGTGTCATGTTGCGGATCGCCTGGGGAAGCACGATGCGCCGCATCGTCTGGCCGCTCGTCATCCCCAGCGCGCGACCGGCTTCGGTCTGCCCTTTGGGGACGGACTCGATCCCGGCGCGGAACACCTCGGCGAGATACGCGCCGTAGATAATGGCCAGGGCGCTCACCGCCCGGGTGAACGGGGTGACCGACGAATTGCTGAACCCCAACGCGCCCGACAGCTGCGGGACGACGACGAAGGCGACGGTGAAGATCAGGACCAGGATCGGAACGCCACGGATGAACTCGATGTAGGTGATCGCGATATTGCGGACGAACACGTTCTTCGAGATTCGACCGAGTCCGGCCAGCAGCCCGAAGAAGAGGGCGAGCCCGAAGCCCACGACCGTGGCACTGATCGTCGTGCCGAGCCCGGGCAAAATCCGGTCGAACGCGGTGCGGTACTTCTCGTCGGTGACGATCAGGAACACCATCCATCCGAGGATGCCTGCGATCGCGAGGAGCCAGTAGGGGAAGTCGCGAGCGCTCGCCCGGAACCGCTCGGACATGGGCGGGACCAGGGTGGTGCGCTCGACCTCGGGAGCGCCTCCGGTGATGGGCATAGCCCTTCCTTCGGTCAGGGGTGGTTGATCGGAAACGCAAGATGCGCCAGGCCGAAGCCTGGCGCATCTCGCTGACCCACCGAAACTCGCGCCGCCCTATTCGGCGACCGGCGCCTCGAAGTCGGGGGCGAAGTACTTGTCGTTGATCTTCTTCAGGGTGCCGTCGGCGGTGAGTTCCTTCAGGGCGAAGTTCACCGGACCGACGAGGTCGGAACCCTTCGGGAAGATGAAGCCGAGCTCATCGGAGGAGATGCTGCCGACGATGAGATCGAGCTGGTCCCGATCGGCGCCGACATAGCCCTGGCCCGCCGTGTCATCGATGATGACCGCATCGATGTCGTCGTTCAGGAGGGCCTGCACTGCGAACGGGAAGGTCTCGAACGCCTGGACCCGGCTGTCGCCGTATTCCTTGGTGGCGGTTTCGAAGTTCGTGGTCCCGGTCTGGGTCCCGACCTTGAAGTCGCCGGACTTGAACTCGGCCAGGGTCGAGAACTTGTCCTGACCCTTCTTGATCATGAGGCGCTGGTCGACCTTGATGTAGCCATCAGAGAAGTCGACCACTTCCTTGCGGTCGGGCGTGATGGTGATGCCGTCGGCGGCGGCGTCGAACTGGCTGTCCGACACGGCCTGGATCATTCCCTCGAAGCCGGTCTCCTTGAAGTCCGCCTTGCAGTTGATCTTCTTGCAGATGGCGCGCCAGGCGTCGTAGTCCCAGCCTTCAGCCTTGTTCGTGTCCTTGTTGATGTAGTTGAACGGCGGGTACTGGTTCTCGACGGCGATCGTGACGGTCTTGCCGCCCAGGTCGTTGGTGTCGGTCGAGCCGCCGCCGGAACTCCCGCTGCTGCTTCCGCACGCGGCGAGCGCGGTAAGCAGGCCGGCAGTGATCACCGCGAGCGCGGTCTTGCGAAACTTCATCGTGGGCCCTCCCCAGGGTCTGAGGCGATGGACGCTAGCCCCCGGCCTGCCCGAGATCGAGGCCCGATCGGGGCAAGAACGACCGATTTCGGCCCGATTCAGCGGTTCACGAAATCAAGTTGTCGCCGTCGGTGAGGGTTCCTACCGACGACTGACATGGTGGGTCCCCTGGGGAACCGCGGTGCGCACTTCGACCAGCTCATCGGCGACCCGGCCGTGTCCGGCACTCTCCGCCTCGACGATGATTTGGAGACTGTCGCTCAGTCGGAGGCGCGCCCGCTGGATGCCGAACGTTCGGAAGGGCTCGATATCGAGGATCGCATCGGACCGACGGACCTCGGCGAGAAGTTCGGTCGGCCGGGACCTGGCGGAGCTCTTGAAGACGAGCACGCGCTCGTTGGTGATTGCCAAGTAACCGGCGGACTTCAATGTGACGGCATGGTCCGCAGTGACGTCGCGTCGGGTTGCGTTGTGAATCGCCGCACCGACCATTCCTCCAAGGACGGCCGCACCGGTCGAGGCCGAATGCCCGGCTCGCTGTAGCTGGATCCCGGCGATGAAATCTTCGCCGGGAACGAGGATCCCCAGCGCGTGCCGACGAAGAGTGGCGATTGAGGAGCGGGCCATGGCGTCAGGCCGTGTCGGCCTTGAGGAGGCGACCGGCGATCATTCCGGCGACGAACTGCGCCGTACTCTCGGGAAACCCGTCGGCCGCGCCGCCGATCAGGACGAAGGCCTCACTACGACCGACGAACAGGCTCGTCGCGTCTTCGCGAATCGGAACAACACTCCCGTCGGGCCGATGCAAGGTACCGGTGAATCGGATACCAACCGCCTTCGTTCCGGCCGGTGCAGTCACCGGAAACAGGGCGACGGCGGCGTCCGTCATTGTCTGCCCTTGCGTGGACGCGCTCTTCGTGAACGCGGGCAATGCGAGCTTTCGCCAACAATCGAACTTTGCCTGGTCCGCAAAGTCGGCGGCGAGCGCGTCCGCGTCAACAGGGTTCTGGTGGTACACGACCTGGTTGTAGACGAAGCCCCCGCTCGTCTGGTTGTTCATCCAGTCACCCGAGGCCGTCGCGGTGGTGCCGTCCGAAGGAGCGGGCCGGAAGCACTGCTGGACCTCGGTGGACGCAGCGAGCGTCAACGGTTGCTCGTCGCCGTTGAAATCGGGCGTGGTCTCCGATTGGGTCCAGTCCGGACCGAGCTGTCCGGCGTAGACGACAATGTTCTCTGCCTCGGTGTTGTCGGCGCGGTTCTCCGCTCCCGCGGACGTGCAACCCGCGGCCAGCAGAGCAGCGATCGATACCGCGACGATCCCGGTTGTACGCATTGGATGAGTATGCGGATATCGGGATTCTGGTATCCACCCCACGATTGGGGAATCCACTCGCGTCGAGTGGGTGTTGACCATCCGAAGCGGTGGTCGGGATGCCGGGATTTGAACCCGGGGCCTCAGCGTCCCGAACGCTGCGCGCTAACCAAACTGCGCCACATCCCGTAAGGGGCGAGAGTGTAGCGACCCGCTAGCTCGATGCCGGAGCCGGCGTAGGCCCGAGCAGCGGTTTCGCCACCCTCCGCAGGATTCCGGCGTCGACCGGTTTGATCACCTCGGAATCGGCGTCGGCTCGTTTGGCCAGGAACCGGTCGGCTTCTCGGTCGAGGAGCAGCAGGATCTTCGTGGGAGGCACCCGGCCCTCGGCCGCTTCCATCCGTAGGTCGATCGCGCATGCAATCCCGCCCATGTTGGCGATCTGCATGTCGAGCACGACGAGGTCCGGCGCGTGCTGGGAGACGGCGTCTCGGACATCCTGGCCGCGCTTGACCTCGACCACCTTCTGGCCGGAACCGGCAAATGCCGTGGTCACCTGATCGCGAATCCAGGACGCTTCGGCGGCAACGAGGATCGTGGTCACGGCCGAAACGCTACTCCCCGCCGACCGGCGGTTTCGCCTCGTTCTCGGCCGGTGCGAACAGGATCCGGCCGATCTCGGCCAGCGCGGTGAAGTCGTGCACATCGTGGGGGAGGTACGGCACGAACGCGACCCCGGCGGATCGGGTCCGGACCCGCACGGTTTCGATGTGGGAGCGTTCCCGTTCGGCGATCTCGTTGAACTCGCCGAGGTTCTGATAGCGGGCCGCGAGGCGATCCCGGGCCTCACGCTGGCTGCGGTTGGTGAACGTCAACTCGCGCAGCGAGGCGGCGCGGGCCCGGAGACCGGCCGACATCTCGGTACCGAAGCGGGGATGCACCCGGTTGACCACCAGCGCGTCGACCGCGAGGTTGTGGTTCCCGATCTGTTCTGCGAAGTACCGCGCTTCCTCGATGGCGTCTCGTCGGGGCGAGGTGACGAGGACGAACCGCGTCTCGTTCTGTTGGAGGATCTCGACGACGCGCTCGGCCCGGGTGCGAAACCCTTCCTCCATGCCTTCGAAGGATCGGAAGAACGCCACGATGTCGTCGACGACCTCGGCACCAACCACTCGCGACACCGTGCGGATGAACGCCTGCACGGCCGCACCCGCGATCTTGAGGTACGTGCGGGTCGGCACCATCAGCATGCGGAACACCGCATTGTTGAGGAGGCGCAGCAGCCGGGCCGGCGCGTCGAGGAAGTCGAGCGCGTGGCGGCTGGGGGGCGTGTCGACGACGATCAGATCGAACCCGCCGTCCTCGTGGAGTTCATGGAGCTTCTCCATCGCCATGTACTCCTGCGTGCCCGACAGCGCCGAGGAGATGTTCTTGTAGAAGTTGTTAGCGAGGATGCGCTGGGCTTGTTCGGGCGAATCGGCGTACCGCGTGACGAGCCCGTCGAAGGTGCTCTTGGTGTCGAGCATCATCGCCGAGAGTTCCCCGCCGGCGACGCGATCGTTGTCGGGATCCCAGCGGGCCGGGTCGATCAGGCGCGGTTCGTTGGCGAGTTCATCGAGGCCGAGCGCGTTCGCGAGCCGCTTCGCGGGATCGATGGTGACCACGACGGCCCGTCGGCCGCGTCGGGCGCCTTCGATGGCCACGACCGCCGCGGTCGTGGTCTTGCCCACGCCGCCCGAACCGCAACACACCGCGATGGCGCCATGGTCGACCACGTCGTTGAGCGTGTGCACATTCATAGGACACCCAGTCCGGCGACGAAGGCGTCGGCGAGGGTCTCGATCTCCGCGAGCCCAAGCTCGGAGGTGAAGACGAACGGCAGCCGGATCTGGGGGAGAGGGAGCCGCTCCGCGAGCCGATCGGCCTGGACGAGTTGGATGGCGGTGCGCTCGGAGCGGAACGCGGCCGCGGCGGCGAGGTCGGCGGCTTCCTGGTCGGAGACGAACACGTCGATGAGTTCCGCGTCGGCCTGGGCCGACTCGGCGGTGGCCGAGCCGGCCGGAAGGTCGAGGTCCGGATAACAACCGTTGACGATCATCGGGCCGAGCCGAACGCCGACGCGGTCCTCGATCGCGAACGCGGTGTCCACGGCCTCGTTCACCGGGGTCTCCTCCGGCAGCGTGACCAACACGACCTGGCAACGCTGGGGGTCCGACAGCATCTCCACTACATCGGCCGCCTGCTTGCGGACCGGACCGACTGCGACCGCATCGAGCAGGCCGTGGGCGGAGGTGAGGAACGTGAGTGCATGACCGGCGGCCGGCGCGTCGACGATGAGCAGGTCGGCGTCGCCGCTCTGCTCCAAGCTCTTCACCTTGCCCAGGACGAGGATGTCCTTCATGCCGGGTACCGCGGTGGCGACGATGTCGAGGGCACCCGATTGCACCAGCCGCTTGGAGATCCGCTTGAGCCCGTTGCCCGCCAACCAGTCCCGGAGGGCGGCATCAGGGGTGAGGGTTCGTCCCCGTATGCCCGGCGCCAGGTCCTGTTCTTCGTATCCCAGCGCAGGCCGATTGAAGGCCGTCGACAGTCCCGATTTACCCTCGACCTCCACGATCAGCACGCGCAGGCCGGAACGGGCCGCGGCAACGGCCAGCGTGGCGGCCGCCGTGGTCTTGCCGACGCCACCCTTGCCCGCAACGATGACCACCCGGGAGGTGGAGCAAAAGTGAGCCAGCTCCATCGCCGTGAGCCTACGGGAGTGCACCCTCCGGATCTTCGACCGCCGCGGCGGGGTCGGCGGGTCCGAGCCGGCGCGCTGCTCGTCGTGATCGGGATCCTGGCCGGGATGCTCGGTGTGGGTTCGGCGAGCGCCGCGGCCAAGTCGCGTTCGACCTTCGACGTGATCCAGGTCGGTGGGCTGGTCGATCCGCCCAACGCAGCGTTGATCCGTGACGCGGTCCGGGGCGCGAATGCCGACCACGCGAAGTTGCTGCTGATCACGTTCAACTCCGGCGGCGCCGTCGACGTCGACCCGAAGCCGCTCCTCCGGGCCATCCGGAACTCCCGGGTCCCCGTGGTCGCCTGGATCGGACCGTCGGGGTCCAAGGCTCGCGGGTTGGCTGCCGAGCTCGCGCTCCAGGCCTCGGTCGTGGCCGTGTCGAACGGTTCCACGATCGGACCGCTCGAGCCCCAACTGCTCGACCACGACGGTTCACGGTCGTTGCGGCCGCGCGTGCCGGCCGACCGCAACGACGACTTCATCGCGCAACGGAGCGCCACGGCCGACCAAGCGGTGCGCCGCCGCGTGACCGATCGGGTCTGCGCGTCGCCACCGGGATGCGCCACGATCGGCGATCTGCTCGTGGCGCTGAACGGCCAGACGGTCGAGACCGCGCACGGCCCGGTCAAGCTCCAGACCGCCAAGGTGGTCGGTACTGGCGGCGGTCGTCGGCTCGAGCCGTTGGACCAGATTCGATTCCGCAAGCTGGATCTCATCGGCCAGGCGGTGCATACGCTCACCAGCCCGTCGATCGCGTACTTGCTCCTCGTCGTCGGCTTGGCGTTGATCATCTTCGAGTTCTTCACGATTTCGATCGGGCTCGCCGGCGGGACCGGTGCGGTCGCGCTGGTTGGCGCGTTCGTCGGGTTTTCCCACCTGCCGGTCAACTGGTGGGCGCTCGGTCTGATCCTGCTGGCGATGTTCGGCTACGCGATCGATGTCCAGGCCGGGCGGGCCTACTCGTGGACGGTCATCGGCACGATCCTGCTTCTCGTCGGCACCGTCTTCCTCTACGGGGGATCGTCGCGGCTCGATGTCTACTGGTGGGTCGTGGTGGTGATGATGGGCGCGGTCATCGCGTTCTTCACCTCGGCGATGCCGGTCGCGGTGCGGTCGCGGTTCTCGACGCCGACCATCGGGCGCGAGTCGTTGGTCGGTGAGGAAGGCGAAGCCGCAGTCGAGGTGAATCCCGACGGCGTAGTGATCATCCGGGGTGCCCGATGGCGGGCCCGCACCAATCGCGCGACCCCGATCGCAGCCGGCGATGCCATCCGGGTCGTGGAAGTCGACGGTCTGGTCCTCGAGGTGGAGCCCGAACGTGGTGCCGCCCGGGACTACCGGGAGCCCAAGAACCCCGCATAACTCACTGGTATTACTCGCTCTTGTGGGCTGTCACACCCTGGGAGTAGGTTCGACCCCGGGTCGCGGCGGAAGGCCCTACGCCATCCTCCAGGAGGGCTTCGGTGAGTGTCGGAATAGCAAATGAGACCTGGCAGGTGCGCGCCGCCTGTCGCGGGCCCCGCTCGGGGGTGTTTTTCCCACCCACCAGTGGTGAGCGTCGGGAAGAGCGCGAGATGCGCGAGGCCCGCGCCAAAGTGATCTGTCGGGAGTGCCCCGTGCGCGTCGAGTGTCTCGATTACGCCCTCTCCATCAAAGAGCCGCACGGCATCTGGGGCGGATTGAACGAGCAAGAGCGCTCCCAGCTGCTGGCGACACCCGCGGGATAGCTCAGCTCCTGCTCGCACCATCGGCCAGGCCTGATCGCGGGCCGGGTATTCGGTCGTCACCCCGACGGCGTGTGACTCCGGTGGCGTCGAGGTGGTTCATGATCGGGACCACGAACTTGCGGCTCGAGCCCAAGACGTCGCGGGCATCGGCAATCGTCATCGACCCTTGTTCGGCCAGCGCGTCGATCACCAGTGCGCGAGCCGCATCGATCGCCGCGGCACTGAACACGATGCCGTCCAAGTCGATGAGGGCGCCTTCGCGGACGAGTCGCCGAGTCAACGCGACGTCGGCTGGTGTCGGTGGCGCGAATGGTGTCGCGTCGAGGGTCGCGACCAGTGCCATCCCGGACTCCGAGGTGGCGGCCGCGCCCGCGTGATCGCGATGGCGGACGACGCCCTGGTCCACCACGAGTTCCGGGTCGCCAGCGAGGAGCGCTTCGAGGCGGGCGACGCCGATCCCACTCGCGCGGGCGAGTTCGGTCAGCGCGAGACCTGCCGCTGCCGGCTGTTCACGGTGGTGGGACTGCACGATCTCCAACGTCGTAGCTCGCAGGTCCTCGATCAGGTCGGCGCGAACGAGCCACGGGCCCATCGGTTGGGCGCCAGCCTCGGTCAGCAGCGCCACGGCGGTCTCCGGCGACTGCCCGGTGAGCGCGTCGACCCCGACGCGGGGGACCCATCCCGGTGCCATGACCCGATCGACAAGTGGTCGGTGGAGCCGCTCCCCGGCCTCGGTGATCTTCCGGGGCGGCGCCACGTCGAGCACCTCCGCTCCCCCCACGGTGTGCTGGGATCCGGAGTCGCGCAGTACGAACCGGTCGCCCGGCGCGAGCGGGAGCTCGACGTCGAACCGGATCCGCGCGAAACCATCACCGATTCGTCGGAACCACACTCGGTGTTCTCCGGAGCCGACCGCGCCGGTCAGCCGGCCCCGACTCCGCAGGTCGGTGCCGGGGGTGAGGGTCAGGGCAACGTCGACGGTGGTGACGAACCGCCACTGTTCGGGTCGGACCACGGCGTCGCCGCGGGTCAGGTCGTCACGGTCGACCCCCGCCAGGTTGAGCGCCACGCGCGCGCCGGGCTCGCCGGTATCGGAGTGGCGACCGTGACTCTCGATCCCGCGGATGCGGACGGTGTGGCGGCCGGCCTGGACGACGTCGTCCGTGTGGAGCACCCCGCCGGTGAGGGTGCCGGTCACGACCGTTCCCGCACCCTTGGCCGCGAAGACCCGATCGATCCACAGCCGCGGCCGTTCCACATCCCGTGCAGTCGGCGCGGCGGCCAGAGCGCGATCAAGCGCGGCCCGTACAGCGTCGAGCCCGTCGCCCGCGCGCGCGGCGCAGGTGACGATCTCCAGTTCGGCGAACGTCGTGCCTTCGATGTGTTCGGCCACTTCGAGCTGCGCGATTTCGAGCGTTTCGGCGTCGACGAGATCGGACTTCGTGACCACGATGATGCCGTGGCGCACGTCGAGAAGATTCAGGATCCGAAGGTGCTCCTCGCTTTGGGGCTTCCATCCTTCGTTCGCGGCCACCACGAGCATCGCGACGTCGACCGCGCCCACCCCGGCCAGCATGTTCTTGATGAACTTGGTGTGCCCGGGCACGTCGACGAAGCCGACCTCGATCCCCGAGGGCAGCGTGGCGAACGCGAAGCCGAGATCGATCGTGAGCCCTCGGGACTTCTCCTCGGGAAACCGGTCGGGATCGGTGCCGGTGAGCATGTGGACCAAGGTCGATTTCCCGTGATCGACGTGGCCGGCCGTCGCAACAACCCGCATCAGAGAGAGTCGAGCGCGCGAGCGACGATGTCGTCGTCGGCCGGGTCGATACTGCGAACGTCGCACACGACGCGGTCGTCCTCGGTGCGGGCGAGGATTCCGGCGGCGCGCAGCGCGGCCATCGCGGCGCTCGCACTGCCGACGCGCACGGCCACGCCGATCGACGGGATCGTGAGACCAGGGAGTGAGCCGCCGCCCGCAACGGCTTCGGTGTCGATCACCGTTGCCTTCGGGGCACCGCTCGCGATTCGGTCGGCTCGGGCCCGCAGTGACCCGAGTGAGGCCGTGGCCATACGCCAGAGCGGGATCGACGTCGCGTCGCCGGAGAGGTAGACGAGCGCGACTTGTTGCAATGCCGCCAGCGTGAGTTTGTCGGCCCGCATGGCGCGGGCGAGTGGGTGGCGCGCGATCGTCGCGATGAGGTCGGCGCGGCCGACGATCACACCGGCCTGGGGCCCGCCGAGGAGTTTGTCGCCCGAGAACGTCACCACATCGGCGCCGTCGGTGATGGCCTGGCGGATGCCCGGTTCGTCGCGCAGCCACGACGGTCGTTCGGGCAGCCACGGTGTGGTGTCGTCGAGCAGGCCCGAACCGGCGTCGACCATGACCGTGGCGCCGAGGGTGGCGAGCTCGGAGACGGGGGTCGCTTCGGTGAATCCGACCATGCGGTAGTTCGAAGCGTGGACTTTCAAAAGGAGCGCGGTTGCGTCGGTGATCGCCTGTTCGTAGTCGGCGACTCGGGTGCGGTTGGTGGTGCCGACCTCGATGAGTGCACAGCCGGACTCGGCCATGATCTCGGGCACGCGGAACCCGCCGCCGATCTCCACCAATTCCCCGCGCGAGACGACGACCTGCCGGCCCCGCGCCAGCGCACCCAGCGCGAGCAGGACCGCCGCGGCGTTGTTGTTGACGACCATCCCGGCCTCCGCCCCGACCGCGCGAGCCAGGAGGTTGCCGGCGTGGTCGTGGCGCGAACCGCGGGTCCCGGTGGCCAGGTTCAGTTCGAGGTTGGACGCGCCCTGAGCGATCGTGAGCGCGGCGGTCAGCGCCTCGTTGCCGATCGGGGCGCGTCCGAGGTTGGTGTGCAACAGGACGCCGGTCGCGTTGATGACGGGTTGCAGCAGCCGAGTGCGTTGCGCGTCGACACGCGCGGTGGCGTCGGCGATCACGTCGGCCTCACCGGGGGTCGCTCCCCGTTCGATCGCGGCTCGCGCCGCGTCGACGGCGTCGCGGGCGGCCGCGGTGAGCAGCGCGGCCGGGAGTCCGGCGAGCGAGCTCACGACCCGTTCGACTGAAGGCAATGCCCGCCGGGGATCCATCGGGCCCGAGCGTACGCGGCCCGCGCCGGGCGTTCGTGGGCGGTCGTAGGCTGGCCCCGTGATCGGACGGAGTGAGTGGCCTCGGTGGTGACCCCCCGGGACGCCGCCACGGTGATGTTGGTACGGGACGCGCCGGACCTGCACGTGTTCCTGGCGCAGCGGAACGTCGACTCCGTCTGGATCGCGGGTGCGTCGGTGTTTCCCGGTGGCGCCATCGATCCTGACGACCGCCATCCCCGGTGGGAGGCCCGTTCCACGGGACGGGACGACCGGTCCGCCAGCGCGGCGCTCGGGGTCGAAGGCGGCGGCCTTGGGTTCTGGGTCGGCGCGATCCGCGAGACCTTTGAGGAAGCCGGCGTGCTCCTGGCCCAGCGGCGAGACGGTGATCCGGTCGATGCGAGCGCGCCGGAGTTCGTCGCGGCGCGCCGGGAACTCAATGCGGGTCGGTTGAACTTCGGCGCCTTGATCGCCGAACACGATCTGGTGCTGCGTACCGACGAACTGCACGTGTTCTCGCACTGGATCACGCCGCCGGGGAGTCCCCGCCGCTACGACACGTGGTTCTTCGTCGCGGCGGCGCCCGCCGGCGCCTACGAGCATGACGACGCCGAGCTGGTCGCGTCGGCGTGGCACCGCCCGACCGAGACACTGGCCGCTGCGGAACGCGGCGAGATCGAACTCATCTTCCCGACGCGCAAGAGCCTCGAAGCGATGGTGCCGTATGCCGCGGCGGAGGAGTTTCTCCGAGCCGCCCGGGCTGCGAATACTCCCGACCTGGTCGGCGGCCTGGCCGTGATCGCCGAGCCGAGTGGCGGTCGCCGAATCCCGATGCCGCACGACCTCGGGCCCGACCGCCCGCCGGAGACGGGGCCGGACACGAAGACGGGAGCCCAACCATGCCCGACATGACCCCGGACGTGCCCAGCGCGCTCTCGCCGTTGGTGCGACGCATCGTGGTGAACAACCCGAGCCACATGACCGGTCCGGGAACCAACACGTATCTCGTGGGTATCGACGAGGTTGCGGTCATCGATCCGGGCCCCGACGACCAAGGACACACCGACGCGATCGTCGGCGGGGCGATGAAGGAACGCATCCGCTGGATCGTGCTGACCCATACCCACCCCGACCACGCTCCGGGCGCCACTCGCCTGGCGAAGGCCACCGGCGCGGAGATCCTCGCGTTCTCGAAACGCGAGAAGTCGGTGAAGGTCGATCGGGCCGTGGGCGAGGGCGACACCATCGACGGCACCGAGTTCCGGTTGGAGGTGCTCCACACGCCGGGCCACGCACCGAACCATCTGTGCTTTCGCCTCGAAGAGGAGCGGATGCTGTTCACCGGTGACACGATCCTCGGAGGGATGTACTCGGTGGTGTCACCGTCGACGGGTGGCGACATGGGTGAGTACATGGCGACGTTGGCGCGGCTGCGCCGACTGCGACTCCGTTCGATCGCACCCGGTCATGGTGAGCTGATCGATCAGCCGCGAGCCCGCATCGACGAGTACCTCGCGCACCGACGCGACCGGGAGAAGCAAGTGCTCGGCCTGGTGCGCAAGGGTCCCACGACGGTCAAGGCCATCGTGGACAGGCTCTACGTCGACACGCCGGAGCCGCTCCAACCGGTCGCGGCCAAGCAGATCTACTCCCACCTCAAGAAGTTGCGCGCTGAGGGCAAGGTCACCGGTCGCGACCAACGTTCGCCGTGGAGGGTCGGGGCTGTCTGAGGCCACGTGACCCCGGAGCCAGGGTCAGCGCTCGGTCTCGCGGGAGTAGGAGTTGCGGAGATCGTCTTGAATCACGAAGGCATCCTCCGTCGTGGTCACGACCTGGAACCGGGACGTGAGCACCCGCGGCGCGTAGGTCCACCCCGTCGGGAGTTTCAACCGCGCGCCGAGGCTTGCGAGCCCACTCTCGACCAGCGTCGGATCGTTCTGTTGACTCCACGACTGCATCACGTACTTGGCACCATCGGGCCCGGTCAGTTCGTAGATCGTGCTCCCCGCGTTGAAGCTGAACACGGTCTTGCGATTCACATGGTTCGGCGTGTAGGGCGTGTTGGCCTTGACGACGTCGGGGATTTCGACGGTTGCCCGCTTGGCCATCTCGATCCCACCGAAGTCGACGGTGGTGGTCTCCTCCGACGTCTTCTGGATCTCGTCCATCAGCCAGTACCGGGGACCATTCAGCCGGGCAATGGGGACGCCGTTGGCCGTGGCGATGCTCCCGGCGTCGAGCGCCAGCCATTCCGCCTCCGGGCAGTCGTTCATCGGATACGAGTTGTAGACGTCGGCGGTGAAGCCGGGGTCGGCCGGCCGCAGCAGCAGCACCTCGCAGTAGCGCTTCCCGCGGAGATCGGTCGCGGTCTTGCTCGCGGCCGTGGTCGTGGTCGAGTCCTTCGACGGGGTCGCCGTCGGCGTCGATGCGTCGGATCCACATCCGGTGAGCACGAGGAGGCCTGCGGCGATGGTCGCGAACGTGTTGGTGATCCCGCGGCGGGACCGAAGGACGGTGGTCATGCGGATGCTCCTTGGTGAGTGAAGGCGTCGATGATCTCGACGAGTTGGTCGGGTGCTTCTTCCTGGATGAAGTGATTGGCGCCCTCGATGACCACGTGGTCCTGGCCCGCGGCACCGGGCACGACGCGTTGGAACTTCCGGTGGGCGCCGGGCTTGAACGAGATCGGGTCCTCGGATCCGAACACGGTGAGGAACGGCTTGGTCCAGGTTTCGAGAAACGCCCAGGTCGCCACGCACATCGGTACCCCCGGATTGTCCGGCTGGACGGGGATCAACAGCGGGAACTGGAGCGCACTCGTCTGGTAGGTGCCGTCAGGGAACGGCGCGTCGTACGCGGCCCGCTCGCCGGCCGTGAGTTCGCGCGTGGTGCCATTGGCCACGAGCGCGCTGATCGGCAATTCCTCGACGCTCTGACTGAACTCGAGCCAGCGTTCGATGAACGCGTTCGCTCCCTCGCCCGTCGGGAGCCCGGTGTTCGAAGCAATCACCCGTGCGAAACGGTCCGGGAACCGAGGGATGAGATGGAGCCCGGTGAGCCCGCCCCAGTCCTGGCAGTACAGGGTGATGTCGGTGAGGTCTTCGCCGACGAGCCATTGACTCATCCAGTCGACGTGATTGGCGAGGGTGTAGTCGGACCGATGCGTGGGCTTGTCGGAGCGACCCATCCCCATGAGGTCGAGCGCGAGTACGCGGTGGCCCCGTTCGGCGAGGCCTCGGATCATGTGGCGGTGCAGGTACGACCACGTGGGGTTCCCGTGCAGCAGCAGAACGGGCGGCGCGTCGCGCGGGCCTTCGTCGATGAAGTGGTACCGCAGGTTCGTGCCGTCGGCGGCGACGACCTCGCCGTAGTGCGGCGCGAAGTCGTAGTCCTCGAGGTCGGTGAACCGGTCGTCGGGGGTGCGCAGGACCTCCATCAGCTTCTGCCCCCCGGTGCGGTGTCGGTCTCTGCAGCTTCGATCGACTCGACGAGGTGGTCCATCGCCCGGTCGACGACGATCACGTGCGCGTCCTCGGCCTGACCGCACAGCTCCGCAATCGCGGCCGTTGCAGTGTCACCGTCGGCGCGGAGAAACCGCGCCCGGTCGAACGTGCGCTCGTCACCCACGATGACGCCTTCGACGTCGAAGTCGGCGACGAGTGACACGCCACTCGGCAGGGGACCGCGGTGGAGATCCGGACCTCGCTCGACCGTCAACACCCACGAGTCCGGCTCGGTGTCGGTCGCGGGCCCGGTCGCGCGGGGCAGGCAGGACATCACGATCGTGAACTCCATCCCGGCTTCCTTGTGGACGTGTTGGTCCTTGAAGTCGTCGCGCTGTTGCATCTCGAAGAAGGAGGCGCGGCTCGGATACCGCACGATGGCGATTCGGTCCCAGGCGGGTGTACCGCCGCGCTGGTCGAGGACGTCGCCGAAGAACGCAATGCGGGCGCCGACCGCGGCGAGCGGGCCGCGGGGTGCGTAGGCATCATCGGCCGCCTTCCCGCTCACGGCCGGCGCGGCGGGGTCGGAGTACTGAGCCACCTCGTGGTACTTCATGAGGTTGAGCGCCCAGAACGGCCCGTCGTCCGCCGGGTCGAGCGCGAACCACCGCTGGATCATTTCCCAGTTCGGGGTGCCGTATGCAGGTGTCGCAGTACCGGCCATGCCAGTCCTTTCGATCGTGGTGCGGGTCAGTGGGTCAGGAGCAGAGGAATCGTTTCGCTGAGCATCGCCACGGTCTCGCTGGACGAGAAACCGCGGTGCAGTCGGTAGTGGTCCAACGCTTCGAGTTCGCACAGCACGTCGAGTGCGGCGACTCGGGAGCGGCGGACCGACGCGCCGAAGTTCGCGAGCTCGGGCGCGAATTGCTGCTCGATCTGTTCCCGCAGCGCCCGGCGGGTGAGTTCGACTTGCTCCCGCACGATGTCGTCGGTGTTCAGTCGCACCCTCGATGCGCGTGCGGTGGAGCCCACGGCTTCGTAGAGACGAACGCGACACCGCACGAATCGATCGACCCGTTCGGCGAGCGGTCCTTCGCCGATCTTCGGGATCACGTAGAGATGCCAGACCGCGGCGAGTTGGTGATCGATCGCGGCGCGCACGAGGGATTCCCGATCGTCGAAGTAGCGGTAGACCGATCGGGGCGAGATGCCGACTCGGTGCGCGAGCGCCTCCGGTGTGGGCTCGACGTCCCCCTCGGAGAACATCTCGATCATCGCGTCGAGCACCGCGGTGCGGTTGCGGTCGCGGCGGGCCAGCCGGCCGTCGGTGAATTCCGCCGGTGTGACCGCGGCGGTGGCCGTCACCCGCGGCTCGACGCTCACGAGGCCGGCAGTGACGCAATGAATCCGGTGCTCGGGTCGGCGCTCCCCGCCAGCAGCGTTGCGTAGACCGCCTGCACTGCCTTCGGTCCGGCGGCGGTCTCGAACCGCATCCACTCGTCGGTCCACCGGGAGTAGGAGTCCCATGCACCCGCACTGCGCCGGTCGAACTCGTCGCGCCCCCATTCTTCGGTGCGGCGGGCGATCTGGCTCGGCGCGAAGAAGAACTCCGGCGTCGGACCGGGCAGGGCACTGTCGACGGTGGCGGCCGCGTGGTCCCAATGCGTGCCGCCGACGATCATCGAGTGACGCAGGGTCTCGCCACCCTGGGTGTGGACCGCGCGCACCACGTCCTGGTTGCCGGCCATGTCGACGAAGACCGAAGTGCCCGCGGAGATGGCATCGAGATCGGGGTAGTCCACGACCTCGTCGTAGATCCCGAGTCCGGCCACGAAGGCGTGATTGCGGGCCGAGGTGAGACCGACCACCCGCCGACCGCGCGCGTGGGCGAGGAACGCCACACCGATCGCGGTCTTGCTCGATGCGCTCGAGACGATGATCTGATCGGTGTCGAGGTCGTCGCGGGCGGCGAAGAAGTCGTCGATGAGGAACGACGTGAAGAACAGCGGAAAGAGGACCATCTGCTGCGCCTCCCGATCAGGCGCGTAGATCGGATCCGCGCCGACCCGCAGGTACCGGTTGTACGCGCCGGCCATCGGCGCCCGGTGCGCGGCCAGGTCGGTGAAGCCCCGGTCGTCGCTGCGCCCGGGTTCGACCACGAGTTCGGAGGCCATCGGCCAGTACCCGTAGACGCGTTCGCCGACGGCGCACGCGTCTACGGTCGTCTCGACGATCTCGCCGAAGCCCCAGACGGGGATGCGGCCCCAGACCGAGGGTTCTTCGGAGGGGAAGAAGTTCCAGTACTGCATTGCGTCACCGAACACGGCGTAGGTGATGTTGTTCGTCGTCAGGGCGAACGCGTCGATGCGAACCCGAGCGCGGCCCGGTTCGAGGGGAGTCGGCTGCTCGTCCCGAATCCGGACTTCGGTGAGGTGTGCCCGCTGCACATCGAAGTTCATGTCAGCAGTGATGTCAGTTGAGTCTCGTCCACCAAAGAAAACTTAGGGAATCCCGAAACAAGTGTCAAGATCGATGACAGATTACTCCGTGGTGCGGTCCTGGTCGATGCGAGCCAGGTTCTCGGAGGCGAGTTCGAAGATTCGGGCCGTGCAGCCCGCCATCTCGACCGGGGGGAGCAATTCCTCCACGATGCGGGCCGCGAGCGTGTTGAACGCGGTTCCGGCGGGGGAGTCCGGCGCCGCCAATGCGATCGGGTTGCCGGTGTCGCCACCTTGGGACACTTCGGGTTCGAGCGGGATCGAGGCCACGAGCGGCGCGCCGATCTCGGACGCGAGCGCGGCGCCACCGCCGCGACCGAACAAGGCGAAGCGTTGACCGTCGGGCGCGACGAACTCGCTCATGTTCTCGACGACGCCCACGATCTTCATGTAGGAGCGCCGGGCCATGTCGGCGACGCGGGTGGCCACCTTCTGCGCGGCGAGCGCGGGCGTGGTCACGACGAGCATCTCCGCCTGGGGAAGCATGCGCGCGAGTCCCATCTGGACGTCACCGGTACCGGGGGGCATGTCGACGAGGAGGTAATCGAGTTCGCCCCAGCGGACGTCGGTCAGGAACTGCTCCACGGCCTTGGTGAGGATCAAGCCGCGCCACATGAGTGCAGTCGATTCGTCCTCGACGAGGAATCCCATCGACACGATTTCGAGGATTCCGCCGCCGGGAAGTTCGCGTACGTGCGGAGTGATCTTGCCGTTCTCGCCACCGAGTCGACCGTCGACGCCCAACATCCGGGGGACACTGAAGCCCCAGATGTCGGCGTCGAGCACACCGACGCGCAACCCGCGGGCCGCGAGTGCCGCGGCGAGGTTCACCGTCACCGAACTCTTGCCCACCCCGCCCTTGCCACTCGAGATCGTGAGGACGCGGGTGGTGGAGGGGATCATCGTGTCCGGCGCGTGCTCACGCGCGTTGAGGCGGGCGCGTTGCATCGCGGCCGACTTCTGTTCCTGGGTCATCTCGACCCAACGCACCTTTACGTCGTCGATGCCGGGCAGGCCCGTGACCTTCGACTGGATCTCCCGTCGGATCTCGGCCTGGAGCGGACAACCGAGCGTGGTCAGGGCGATGTGAATCGTGACGACTCCGTCGTCCGCGACGGCGATGTCGTGCACCATGCCGAGGTCGACGATGCTCGCGCGCAACTCCGGGTCCATCACCCCACCGAGCATCCCCCGGATATCGGCGACCGACGGTGGGGTCGGCAGGGAAGCGGGGGTCGACTCAGTCATGGGGTCCAGACGTTGGCGGGTGTTCGCGGGCACGCAGCACACGGGTGAATAAAAACAGCGTTCACCTTGAAAATATGCCCGACCGCCGTTACGGTCAAGGAATGGAACTCGAGGTGCTCAAGGCCCTCGGCGACGAAACCCGCCACGCGCTCTATCGGGAACTCGCGGGTTCGACCGCGCCCCGGTCGGCCTCCGAGCTCGCGGACACGCTCGGATTGCACCCGAACACCGTCCGGCTCCACCTCGAACGGCTCCGTGATGCCGGCCTCATCGAGGTCGAGGCGGTGCACCGCGGCACCGTGGGCCGTCCCCAACACCGCTATTCATTGGCCCCCGGTGCGCCGGGGATGGGCTTCGACCCACCCGCGCATGTCCTGCTGGCCGGGCTCTTGGCTGCGATGGCCGAATCATCGGGTGCCGATGGCGCCGCGGCCCTGGCGACGGGCCGGGCGTGGGGGACCAACTCGGCCCAGCGGGCTTCCGAATCGGCGTGTCTGAACCTGCTGGCAGCGGAGTTGGACCGCCTGGGCTTCGAACCCGCCGCCGACGCCACCGTCACCCGAGACGGCGCGACCCGCATCGATTTCCTCCATTGCCCGTTCCGCGAGCTGGCCGAGGCGTACCCCGAACTGGTGTGCAACCTGCACCGGGGCATGTGCGAAGGCGTCGCCGAAAGCCGGCGCGGAACAGTTCAGACCTTCTCGACGTTGTACGAGCCCGACCCCTGTCATGTGGTCGTCGCGCTACCCTGATGACCCCTGAAACCCACGGAGCACCTCATGAGCATGTTCACCGTCAGTGATGCCCGGACCCAGTTCCTCCTCACCGACGCCGCCGCGGCGAAGGTCAAGGCGCTGATCGAAGCCGAAGCCACGCCGGGTCTGGCCCTGCGGGTCGCGGTACGCCCCGGCGGCTGCTCCGGTTTCAGCTACGAGATGTTCTTCGATGCCGACATCGCCGATGACGACGTCAAGTCCGAGCAGAGCGGTGTCCAGGTCGTGATCGACCCGGCTTCGATGGGTCACCTCGGTGGCGGACAGCTCGATTACCGCGACGGGCTCCAAGGTTCTGGATTTCACATCAGCAACCCCAACGCCGAGCGCACCTGCGGCTGCGGTCAGTCGTTCAGCTGACCCTCCTCACCTTCGACCTTGACGGCACCCCGGTCGAGGTCGAGATCGTCGACGGCGACACGCTCCTGACGGTGCTGCGCGAGCGACTGTCGATCACAACGGTCAAAGACGGTTGCGCGCCTCAGGGTCAATGCGGGTGTTGCACGGTGCTGGTCGACGGTGATGCCCGGGTCGCCTGCGTGACCCCCGCGGCGCGCGTCGCCGGTCGGTCGGTGACCACACTGGCGGGGCTTGGTCCCGAGGTCTGGACGCCGCTCGCGGACGCCTTCGTGGCCACCGGCGGATCACAGTGCGGGTTCTGTACGCCGGGCATTCTGGTGCGGCTCGCCGCGCTCGACGCCAAGGGCAAGACCGCCCCGGCCGACCTCGAACGGGCCCTCGCCGCGCACCTCTGCCGCTGCACCGGTTGGCAGACGATCGTCGAAGCGGCCGACGCGGCTCGAGGCGTGGAGACGGCCGCGGACTCCGACGTTCGCGACCTGGCCCAAGCCACGCACCGGGCCGAACTCGAGGGCGGCCACCCGCAAGGGGTCGGCGTCAAGACGCCGCTCGGCGACGCGGGATTCGCCGACGACACCGCGCCCCGTGACGCGCTGGTCGCAGTGCCGAAGCCACCCGGCAGTACCGCGGAAGCCGTCGAAGCTGCCGGAGTTGCGTGGGTCGTGGGTGAGAGCGTGGACGACGCCCGCCGCCGGGCCGGCAAGGTGCAGGGTCGCCGCTCGACCGTCGCCGATGCTCCGCCGCTCCCGGTGCCGGATCTTCCGAGTGGTGGTGTGCGGTTGGCCACGAGTTGGCTCGAGCCGGCCTACCTCGAGCCCGACGCGAGCTGGTGCGAACCCGGCGGCGTACCCGCCAACCCCCTCGCGAATGGTGGCGCGTTCGGGGGCAAGGTCGATTCGCCGGTGGGCCCGGCCGCTCGGGAACTGGCCGATCGGTTCGCTCGCACGGTGCGGACCGTGTTTGCCCGGGAAGACGTGGTCCGGTTGGGGCCCAAACGGCCCCCGATCGCGGCGAGTGCGGTGGGCGGGGACGGTCGGGTGCAGGTGCGCGGGACGAGCCCGGGCTCCACTCCGAACTACGAATCGCCGTACGAGCAGCTGGCCGTCGCCGTCGAGTGGAGTTCGGTCGCACTCGCCGGTCCCTCGACCGCCACTGACCTCCGCGCCGCAGGGGTGGCCGAACTCACGATCCTCGTCGAGGGTGCGATCGACGCCGCCGGCTGGGACCGTTCGGAACTCGTCGGCGCCGACGATCGCAGCCGGGCGGTGTTGCTCGACTCGTTGGCGATGATGCCGTCGGGCGCGCGGGCGGGGGCGCGGGTGACCGTCGACGCCGAGACCGGTGAGGTCAGCGGCATCGACGTGCGGGTCGATGCCGGTGAGCCACTCGATGTGGTGGTGCTGCGGTCGTACGCGATCGGTGCCGCGCACATGGCGCTGGGGTGGGTCCTGACCGAGGGCATCGCCGTCGATCCGGAGTCCGGTGACGTGCTCGACCTGACCATCCGGTCGTTCGGAATCGTCCGGCCGAAATCCATGCCGCCGGTACGGGTCGAGATCGTGGCCGGAGACGGTCCGGCGCTTGCCGGCGGATCGGATGCCGTGTTCGCCGCAGTGGCAGCCGCAACCTGGAATGCAGTGACCCGAGCCGACGGCATTCGTCCCGAACGGTTTCCGGCCACCGACACGCGGGCCGCTCGTAAGCTGCGCCGGTGACCGTCTCTCCCGTCCCCACGCCGAGCGCGCCGGCCGTCGCCGGCCCCTATTCGCCCGCCGTCCGCGCCGGCGATTGGCTGATCCTCGCCGGCCAGGTGCCGCTCGATCCCGCCACCGGTCAGTTCGTCACCGGCGACGCGGCGGCCCAGGCTCGGCGCGTCCTCGACAACATCGTCGGCGTGCTGGGCGACTGCGGTGCGACCCTGACCGACGTCGCGAAGACGACGGTGTTCGTCACCGACCTCGGCGACTTCGCCGCGATGAACGAGGTGTACGCCGAGGTGTTCGGCGACCATCGTCCGGCGCGCTCGACGGTCGAGGTGTCAGCATTGCCCGGTGGCGCCAAGGTCGAGATCGAGACCTGGGTCTACCTGCCGGTCGCGTAAGTCAGGCCGGTTGCCCTTCGGCCCGCTGGTCCGCCTCGTCGCCGACGGTCCAGCCGATCAGGGCAGCCCAGGCGGCCCCGGCCAGCATGATGGCGATGGGTCCGAGCAGGACGAGCACGGCGATGATGATCACAACTCCAGGCACGGCCCGACCTTACCCGCGACCTCAGAGTGATCGGGTCTGGCCGAACCGGTAGCCGACCGAGCGCACCGTCTGAATCAGGTTCGCGTTTTCCTCGCCGAGCTTGGCCCGCAGCCGTCGGACGTGGACGTCAACCGTTCGGGCACCGCCGTAGTACTCATAGCCCCACACTCGGGACAGCAACTGTTCACGAGTGAAGACCTTCGCGGGATGGGTCGCGAAGAACTTGAGGAGTTCGTACTCCATGTAGGTGAGGTCGAGCGGCTTGCCCGACAACGCAGCCTGATAGGTCTCGAGATTGAGGGCGAGATCACCGTATTCCACGAGTTCGGGAGCCGAACCGCGCCCGGCGCGCCACATCAAGTGGCGGAGTCGCGCTTCGAGTTCTTGGGGGTGGAAGGGGGTGAGACAGAAATCGTCGAAGAGGTCTTCGCGCTCGCCGAGCTCACCGAGCTGCGCGCCGGTGACGAGCATCAGCAATGGCTCGAGCACGGCGTCGCGCTTGCGCAAAGTGCGACACAGCGAGAGCGCACCCTCCGGGTCGGTGTCGGCCGCGATGATCGCACCGGCCCAGCCGTCGGCGGGTTCGTCGGCCGTGGCGATCGCGGCGTTGCCGACCGCCTTCCACGCGTATCCGCCGAGGTCCAGGGTCTGGACCAGGAGCGCCGGTGGCGGGTCGGGATAGATGAGCAGGGGCTCCATGTCAGAGCGACCCCAGGTAGCGGTCGAGTTCCCAGGGCGTGACCTGTTCCTTGTACGAGTTCCACTCGCGTCGCTTGTTGCGGATGAAGTAGTCGAAGACGTGTTCGCCGAGCGCGTCGACGACCAGCTCGGACCGTTCCATCACATCGAGGGCTTCCGACAGCGACTGCGGCAGCAGGTCGATGCCGGCGTCGGCACGCGCCGCGGCCGACATCTCGAAGATGTTGTTGGTGGCCTCGTCGGGAAGTGCGTAGCCCTCCTCGACGCCCTTCATGCCCGCGGCGAGCATGAGTGCGAAGGCGAGGTACGGGTTGCACGCCGGGTCCGGGGATCGGAACTCGATGCGCGTGCTCTCGTCCTGACCGCGCTTCTGGGCCGGTATCCGCACAAGCGCCGACTCGTTGTTGTGCGCCCAGGAGATGTAGGTCGGTGCCTCGTACCCAGCGATCAACCGTTTGTACGAGTTCACGGTTTGATTCGTGACCGCGGTGATCTCACGAGCGTGGCGAAGGAGACCGGCCACGAAGTGCTTACCGACCTTCGACAGGCCCTGGGGATCACCGGGGTCGTGAAACGCGTTGACGTCACCTTCGAACAGCGACAGGTGCGCGTGCAATCCGGAGCCGAACGCGCCGGCGATCGGCTTCGGCATGAACGTCGCGTGCACGCCGAGTTCGTTCGCGACACGCTTGACCACGGTACGGAAGGTCATCACGTTGTCGGCCATCGACAACGCGTCGGTGTAGCGCAGGTCGATCTCGTGCTGGCTCGGTCCGTTCTCGTGGAACGAGTACTCCACCGGGATCCCCATCGCCTCGAGCGTCAGAATCGTGCGCCGCCGCAGTTCGTTGGACTCGTTGGTGTGGGTGAGGTCGAAGAAGCCCGCGTGGTCGAGCGGCGTGGGCTCGTCGGCCGAACGGAAGTAGAAGTACTCGATCTCGGGCCCGACGAAGAACGTGTAGCCGTGTTCCCGGGTCCGATCGAGGTTCCGGCGCAAGACGTTGCGCGGGTCGCCGTCGAACGGTTCGCCGGCGAGCGTCCGGATGTCGCAGAACATGCGCGCCACCGGCGCGTCGTCACCGCGCCAGGGGACGATCTCGAACGTCGATGGGTCCGGCATGGCGAGCATGTCGGATTCCTGCACCCGGGAGTAGCCCTCGATGGCCGACCCGTCGAAGGTCATGCCCTCCTCGAGCGCGCTCTCGAGTTCGGCCGGCGTGATCGCGAACCCCTTCAGGGAGCCGAGGACGTCGGTGAACCAGAGTTGGACGAACCGGACTCCTCGTTCTTCCACCGTGCGCAGCACGTACTCGAGCTGAGGTGACATCGCGACTGCTCCGATCAGGGAAAATGCTCGGCTCGGCACAGTGTACGGAGGCTCGCCTAGGCTCCCACCGCCCGGGGAACCGGGGTTACAGAGCGTTCATATTTCGGCAATAGAGCTGAAACTGCGGACCGAAAAGCTTTTGGTGCCTCCGCTGCACGCTGAGGCGCCAAACCCGGTCCCACCGGACCGCCCGATTTCTTACCCACACGGACAATCAGGAGCATCACGTGGCGTACAAGGCCGAGTACATCTGGATCGACGGCACCGAGCCGACGGCGAAGCTGCGGTCCAAGACCAAAGTTCTGGCCGACGGCGCCGACCTTCCCATCTGGGGGTTCGACGGTTCGAGCACGAACCAGGCACCCGGCGACAAATCGGATTGTGTGCTGCGTCCGGTGTTCACCTGCATGGACCCGATCCGTGGTGGTTCGAACAAGCTCGTCATGTGTGAAGTGCTCTACATCGACATGACCCCGCACGTGACCAACACGCGGTCGGTGCTTCAGGGGGTCGCCGACAAGTTCGCCGATCAGGAGAGCCTCTTCGGCATCGAGCAGGAGTACAACTTCTTCCAGGAAGGTCGCCCGCTCGGGTTCCCGCTCGGTGGATTCCCGGGACCGCAGGGCCCGTATTACTGCGGCGTCGGTGCCGACGACGTTTACGGGCGCGAGATCGTCGAGGCCCACCTCGACGCGTGCCTCGAGGCCGGCCTCAGCATCTCCGGGATCAACGCCGAGGTGATGCCCGGCCAGTGGGAGTTCCAGGTCGGCCCGCTCGGCCCGCTCGATGTTTCGGACGAGTTGTGGATTGCCCGGTGGCTGCTGAATCGCATCGCTGAGGACTTCGGCGTCGTGGTGACAATCGACGCCAAGCCGATGGCCGGAGACTGGAATGGCGCCGGCGCGCACACCAACTTCTCGACCAAAGCGATGCGGGAGAACTACGACGCGATCATCACGGCGTGTGAAGCGTTGGGCAAGCGGGTCGACGAGCACATCGCCGGCTACGGCCCGGGCATCGAGCAGCGCCTCACCGGCCAGCACGAGACTGCTCACTACACCGAGTTCAGCTACGGCGTCTCGGACCGCGGTGCATCGATCCGGATTCCGTGGCAGGTCGAGGTCGACCAGAAGGGCTACATCGAGGACCGGCGGCCGAACGCCAACATGGACCCGTACGTGGTGACCCGGCTCATCGTCGACACCTGCTGCTCCGCCTTGGCGTAGTCACGCCCCGCACGTTCTGGCGTACGAGGCCCGGACCCACCGATCAGTGGGTCCGGGCCTCGTCGCGTCCCGGGGCGATTCGACTCAAGTGCCATTCCTGGTAGGTCGAAGGACAGGGTTGGCGCCGCGACGCTGTTTGTGCGACGCGCCGCCGGGATGGTGGGGGACCCAATGCCCGACAATTCGACGGACACACCAGCGAACACGACCTCACCGTCGTCTCGTGCCGTCGTGCCGCCGCCCGCCGAGTCCCGCTGGCGCCTGAACCCGTATCTGCTGGGTTACGCGATGGGCCCGGCCGCGTTCGCGATCATCCTGGTGTTGCAACGATTCGGGTGGGTCGCCAACGAGTCGCTCGCGGTCTGGATCGGGATCTTCCTCGCGATCCCGATCACGAGCTATCTCGCCGACACGTTGTACCGCCGGTATCCCACGACCGCGTTTCTGAACGTCCGGGTGGCGGTCCATAGCGCGGCCGTGGTCGCGGTCATCAACGTTGCGGGGTGGGGGCCGGTGCTCAGCGGCGCGTTCGTGTTCGTCGCGCTCGAGAACCTCGCGCACGACGGTTCGCGCACATGGCGGATCACGATGCTGTGGAGCATGGCGGGTATCGCGGTCGGGATGCTGGGGATCCGGATTGGTGTCTTTCCGTCGTTCCTCTCGTTCTCGCAGGCCGAGGCCCTGAGTGTGATGGGCGCATTCGTGCTCGCGTTCGTGATTCGCATGGCCGGCGCTGCCTGGGAGCAGAAGGAAGACGCCGAAGCGCTGATGCGAGCCAGCGAGGATCGGTTCCGGTCGCTGGTGCAGCACTCTTCCGACACGATCATGGTGATGAGCGGGACCGGAACCGTCACCTACGCGTCGCCGTCTACGACAGGGTTCTTCGGTGTCACGCCCGACGACATGATCGGCCGGGATGCGGTGAGTCTGGCTCATCCCGACGATCAAGAACGCGTGTGGGCCGAGCTGGCGGCGCGACTCCTCGATGATGTCGTGACCGACGCGCTCGAGGTGCGTATGGCCCACGCCGACGGTTCCTGGCGTTATGCCGAGGTCATCGTGAGCGACCTGCGCAGCCAGCCGTCGGTCGACGGATTCGTCGCGAATCTTCGTGACATCACCGATCGGAAGGAAGCCGAAGCATTGCTGGCGCATCAGGCGCTGCACGATCCGTTGACCTCACTCGCGAACCGGACGTTGATCCATGACCGGACCGAGCAGATGTTGGTGCGGAGTCGCCGCAGCCACGAACCGATCGCCGCGCTGTTCATCGATCTCGACAACTTCAAGGAAGTCAACGACACGCTCGGCCACGAGACCGGTGACCGCTTGTTGCAAGCAGTCGCCGATCGGTTCCGGGCGACCGTGCGAGACAGTGACACCGTGGGCCGACTCGGCGGCGACGAGTTCGTCGTCTTGGCCGAGGGTCAGTCGATCGCGGCCGGACCGGAGATCCTGGCCGAGCGCCTCCTCGAGGTGTTGCGGGCGCCCTTCGATCTCGGCGAACGGGTGGGCGCGCCACTGAAGGTGACCGCCAGCATCGGGATCGCGAGCGGGCAACGCGACTCCGCCGACGACCTGCTCCGCGACGCCGACATCGCGCTCTACCGAGCCAAGGCGTTGGGCAAGGACGGCGCCGCATCGTTCGAACCGGAGATGCAGTCGGCGGTGCTCGACCGGCTCGGGCTGAAGATGGACCTCATGTCCGCGCTCTCGAATCGAGAGTTCCACGTGGTGTATCAGCCGCTCTTCGATCTCGCGACGATGAAGATCTACGGCGTCGAAGCGTTGCTGCGCTGGACTCACCCGGTGCGCGGCCTCGTCGGACCGACCGAGTTCATTCCGATGCTCGAGGAAACCGGTCAGATCGTCGAGGTCGGTGGTTGGGTCCTGCGTGATGCATGCCGGCAGGCGGCGGCGTGGCATCGGGATGGTCATCCGCTGGCCTTGTCGGTCAACGTCTCGATGCGCCAGCTCGAGAATGACCAGCTTCTCCTCGACGTGCGCGACGCGCTCGAGACGAGCGGGCTGGATCCCACCGCGTTGCTCCTCGAGATCACCGAGACCGCACTGATGAGCGATGCCGACGCGACCGTCGCCCGGCTCGGGGCCTTGAAAGCCCTGGGCGTCTCGATCGCGATCGACGATTTCGGCACCGGGTACGCGTCGCTCGGCTATCTACGCCAGTT
The DNA here is from genome assembly GCA_031362155.1 of Acidimicrobiia bacterium. Taxonomy (GTDB): domain Bacteria; phylum Actinomycetota; class Acidimicrobiia; order IMCC26256; family JAENVU01; genus JAENVU01. The sequence goes on from JANLRZ010000180.1 coordinate 47,464, forward strand.
CCCGGTGGATGCACTCAAGATCGATCGGTCTTTCATCGCCGCGATGAGCGACGCGCCGGAGTCGGGCGTGCTGATCCAGGCGATGGTCGCGCTGGCGCACGCGCTCGGCCTGGGCACCATCGCCGAGGGCATCGAAGACGCGCCCCAACTCGAGACGCTTCGCGCGCAAGGGTGCCAACGTGGTCAGGGCTATCTCGTGTCGCGACCGGTCGCGCCCGAAGCAATCGTGGGGTTGCTCGATGAGGCCCGCCAGTCGGCACCGTCGGCCGCCTGACCGCCGTTTCGCGACCCGACCGCTACCGCCCGATTGGTCGGATAACGGACAGAGAGTACGCTCGGCCCCTCGAAGTCTGAGAGATTCGGTCACCTGGGGGGCCATTCATGAAACGAGTGTCGCGTCACGGCATGTTCATCGTCGTGCTCATCGCGGTCGGGCTCGTTGCGGCCGCCTGTAAGCCCGTGGCCATCCGCCCGTGGGCGGCCGGCACCGATCGGGCGCGATACATCCTCCCGCCGGGCAACTATGGCGGGCTCCCGACGAACGCCAACTCGCTCGATCAGCTTCCGTTGTACGACGGCCTGACACCGCTGCGCGGCAACGTCACCGATGACGACATCGACCGCTACTTCCTGCCCGAGGACTTCCAGCCCATTGGGGCGACGCGTGAAGAGCCCACGGGCCGGCCCGGCACGACCGTTGCCTACGACGCCTACGGCGTCGCGCACGTCACCGGCCGGACGCGAGCTGATCTCGCCTTCGGTGCCGGTTGGGTGACCGCGCGCGACCGGACCCTGCTGCTCCAGCTCGGTCGCGGACCGGCTCGCGCCGCAGTTGCGGATATTCCGGGTATCAACGCGTTCGCGTTGGTCACGAGTGGGCAGTCCTTCGTTCCCAGCGCCGCGACGGAACAACTCGTCACCGATCAAATCCAGCTGATCATCGACACCTACGGAGACAAGGGGCGCGAGCTGATCGCCGATCTCCAGGCCGAGGCCGACGGCATGACCGCGTACTTCCAGGCGAGTGGGAACAACCAACCGCCGGCGACGGTCAACGACGTGATCGCGACCACGGCATTCATCGGTTCGATCTTCGGTGCCGGCGGCGGCGCCGAGGCATCGAACGCCGACTATCTGTCGACGCTCCAGAACAAACTCGGTGCCGATGTCGGTCGCAAGGCTTGGGAAGACTCGATGTTGTTCGACGACCCCGAGGCACCGACCACCATCACCGATCGGTTCGACTATCCGATCCTGACCGGTGGCGCGGTGACGGGTGCGGTCACCATCGACCAGGGCTCCATCGTGTCGCTCGATCCGCGCTCGCCGGAGAGCCTCGCCGCGCCTGCCGCACCCGGACTGGCGGTCGCCGGCGCCGGATCGCTGGTTTCCCAGGGCAGCCTGCGGACGTCCGAACCGCCATCGGCCAGCGACCTGCCGACGTTCCCCGCCGCGGGGCCGGTCCCGTCGAAGCAGGCGTCGAACTTCCTCGTCGTCGACCCGAGCCGATCGCGGACGCGGAACTCACTCGCGGTCATGGGTCCGCAACTCGGCTACTACTACCCGGAGATCGTGCAGCAGATCCACCTGACCGGTCCTGGCATCGAAGCGCAGGGGGTTGCCGTTCCGGGCATGGCGATGTACCTGCTCATCGGCCGGACGCAGAACTACGCGTGGAGTCTCACGTCGGCCAACCACGACGTGCGCGACGTGTTCGCCGAGCAGCTGTGCAACCCGGACGGCACGGCGCCCACCCGCACCTCGGATCACTATCTGTTCAATGGCGGGTGCCGGGCGTTCGAGACGTTCGACGCCGGCACCCTCAACGGCGTTCCGATCCGCTACCCGGTGTCGGTGCACGGTCCGATGATCGGCACCGCGACCTCCCACGGCGCGCCGATTGCGCTCACCCGGAAGCGTTCGACCTTCGGCCGCGACGGTTTGAACCTCGGCGCGTTGAAGGACATGACCGAAGGCAAGGCTTCGACGCCGGAGAAGTTCTGGTCGGTCGCGAACCAGTTCGGGTTCACGTTCAACTGGGCCTACGTCTCACGGGAGGCGACTGCCTTCTTCACGTCCGGCCTCCTGCCGAAGCGGGCCGCCGGTCTCGATCGGCGGCTGCCGACCTCGGGTTCCGGGCAGTACGAATGGCAGGGGTACCTGAGCGAACGGGAGCACCCTCACTCCGTGAGCGGTCCGGGCGGGCTGTTGCTGAACTGGAACAACCAGTCCGCGCCCGGCTTCATGCACGGTGACGACAACCCCTACGGATCGGTGCACCGCGTCGAAGTCTTCGATCAGTTCCCGCGCAAAGTCACGCTCGCGAACAACGTGAGTGTGATGAACCGCGCGGCAACCGAGGACGTCCGTTCGCCGGTGTGGCCGGTCATCTCGCGGGTGCTCCACGGTGGCCCGGCACCGAGCCCGCTCGCGGCGCAGATGGTGTCGCTCCTCGACGACTGGGCGCAACGCGATGCGCCGGTGCTCGATGCCGACAACAGCGGCCTGTACGACGAGGCCGGACCGACACTGATGGACGCCGTGTGGACTCCGATCGCCCGCGCGGTGGTGCAACCGGTGTTCGGCGCCGCCACCGACGACTTGAACCGAGCGCGGAGTCTCGGCGGGCTGTCGGGTGAGTCGATTGTCGACAAGGACCTCCGCACGGTGCTCGGCGACACCGTCGCGGGCCCGTTCCAGCTCCGCTACTGCGGCAACGGGTCACTCGACGCGTGCCGCGCGTCCCTGTGGGCCGCGGTCGAACAGGCTGGCGCAGCGCTGGTGGCGAGCCAAGGTCCCGATGCCGCCGCCTGGCGCAGCAGTGCTCGCCGGCTGACGTTCACCCCGGGTCTGATTCCCGACACGTTCCGGGCGACGAACCGGCCCACCTTTCAGCAGGTCATCGAGTTCCTCGGTCGCCGTGGGGGCTGTGGCGGCCACCACGGCGAATCGTCGGACCGCGGTGGTCGCCAGTGTTGATCAACCGACGCCGTTGCGCATGACATCCTGGAATGCGGCGTAGGCCGGCTTCGCGGCGCGGTCACGATGTTGGAGACCGAGGTTCTCCCACTTGGCGCCCGGGTTGGTCCCCGAGTTGCGCAGCTGCATCCAGACCATCGGCCCGGTGATTGACCGGAAGGTCGTGTTCCAGCCGAGGTAGTAGTCGCGTACCCATTGCGCCTGCTGGGCCTCAGTCAACGTGCCTCCCGCGGTGCCGGTCGCGGCACCCATCTCGGTGCCCCAGACCTTCTTGTTCCCGTCGCCGTTGGCTGCCATCACATCGTGCAGCGTCTGGGTCTGGGTGAATGCATTCCAGGAGTGGGCGTCGAGTGGGTTCACCGGGAACGAGTACGGGTGATGGCCGACGGCGTCGAACTGTCCGCCTCCGCCGCGGGCGTAGATCCCGCGAAGCCACGTCTCGGGTTGGTAGTCGGTGCCGTCGGCCGCGTCCGGTGCCGGCGCGGTCCCGCCGGTGATGACGACTGCGTTCGGATCCGACAACTTCACGTTGCGGTACGCCGAAGTGAGGAGCGCGGTGTAGTCGTCCAGGTTCGGTTTCGGCTGGGCGAACTCCTGGTGGTTCGGCTCGTTCCAGATTTGCCAGTGCGTGATCGAACCGCGTAGCCACGGATTGGTCGATTGCGTGCCGTACCGGGCGGCCGCGGCGGCCATGAACCGGCCGAAGTCGGCCGCGTTCGCGGGGAGACAGTGCGAGTTGCCGGCTGGGCAATTCGCGCGCCGAGCCCACGGCGGGCTGTAGGCCGCGACCCCGATGATCGACAAGCCGTGGGCGCGGGCGTTGTTGACGGCGCGATCCATCGCGCGATCCCAGCGGTAGCTCGACGGCCCGTCACCCTGAATGCTGTTCCAGTCGACGTCCAAGGTCACCCACGTCGCACCGGACGCCTTGATGGCCTGAAAGTCGGCAGTTTGGTCGGCGTCGGACTCCCAGAGGATGTCGACACCCGGAGCGAGCCCGGCTCGTCCGGCGACCTCGGCACCGCTGATGTGGTTCCCACTCGTGGTCTCGTTCGTGAGCGGTCCTCGACACCCGGTGGCGACGACCAAGACGCCCAGTGCCATGACCATGGCCATGGCCCGGTGGCGGGCGGGTCGTGAACGGTCGGTGCGATGGGCAACGCGAGGTACGGACAGCGGGGTTCGGTTCATCACGGACTCCTGGGCGACGGCATTCCGGACGAACCAAGCCCCACCGAACGCGCGTGGCGCGCTCGGTGCTCCGTCCTGCAATTGGTATCGGCAGGTCGCGCCGTGGATCTGGAAAATTGGCCCCTGACCAGGGGCGGAACCCAATCAGGCGATGCAGAATCGTCACCCGCGAGGTGGTGCGGTCAAGATTGGGACATGTACGCAAACATCGTCGTCGGCACCGACGGCTCCGAGACGGCAGGGGTTGCCGTCGGTGAGGCCGCCCAGCTGGCTCACGCGCTCGGAGCCACGCTCCACATTGTCCACGTGTATCACCCACTCAACAAACTCGGGGTCGCGTTCGGTGCACTGCCGATCGATGTCGATGAAGTAGCAGCGAGCCTGGTCGCGGCCGCCGAATCGGTGTGCGAGGGCGCCGCCCAACCGGCGCGGGCGCTCGGGGTCACCTGCCAGACCCATACGGTCGCGGGCGAGCCGAGCGACGTGCTGGTCGGCGTGGCGGCCGACCTCGACGCCGATCTGCTCGTGGTCGGGAATCACGGCATGACCGGGATCCGACGAGTGCTCGGCAGCGTGCCGAACAAGATCGCTCACCACGCGCCGTGCAGCGTCCTCATCGTGGACACGGCGACGTAGAACGCCGGGTGGCTACGGGCGATATTCGAATGCGCCGCGATCGGCGTAGGTGATGGTCCCGGCGCCGGTGTTCGGCGCGGCATCGTCGTAGCGGCCGAGACCATCGGCATCGAGTAGCGGCTGGCCCGGTGCCGCGGTGTTGGCGGAGTCGATGGCGGGCGATCCGCTGAGTAGCCGGAAGCTCGCGGCCAGCGGGTTGACGAACTGGGGGTTGGCTTCGATGCCGCGTGATTCCTGACCCGTCGCCGCGCGGAAGGTGGCCAGCGACCCGTACTTCACACCACCCCAATCGATCACGGTGCCGGGGACCCGCAGGAAGACGAGGTCGTCGTTCACTGTGGAAGTCGGGGCCGAGGCGCTGTCGGCCCGGATGTTGCCCGAGGTGCGCAGACTGCCAATGCCGTTGTCGACGCTGATGTTGTTGGCCAGCACGGTGCCGGTGGACGTGGTCATCTCGATCCCGGAGTCGTAGTTGTTGTACACGGTGTTGGCGATGACACGCGCGTCCATCGCGTTGTGGACATCGATCCCGTGGTCGCCGTTGGCATAGCTCACGTTGTTTGCCGCGAGGTTGCTGCCTTGGGTCGATCCGGTCCAGAGGTTGATGCCCGAATCTTCGTTGTCGTGCACCACATTGGCGGTCACCGTGTTGCCGGTGCTGTTGCGGAGGTCGATGCCGGCCGCGGCGCGTGAGTATCCGCGAGCGTTGGCGAACGATTCGTTGCGGGTGATCACGTTGTTGTTCGCATCGGTCGTCACGAGGATGCCCGCGTCGGTGTTGTGATCGGTGATGTTGTTGGCAACGAGAGAGTTGGTGGTGCCGCTCAGCTTGATGCCGACCGCGATCGATCCGCTCACCGGGAGCCCGGAATGGGTCACGCGGTTCCCGTCGATGGTGACGTTGGTTCCGCCGGTGATCACGATCCCCGGGTTCTTGGTGCCGTCGACGGTGAATCCCCGGATGACAATCCAACTCTTGTTGGTGGCGACGAATCCGTTGGCTCCGCCGAAGACCGTGACCGTGGCACCCGGCGCTGGGGTCAAAGTGATGGGGGCCACGGCAGTACCACTCGCACCGATCGTGACCTTCTCCGCATAAGTACCCGCCGCGACCTGCACGGTGACCCCGGGGACGACCTTGCCCGCCGCTCCGTTGATCGTGCAGTAGGGAGTGGCGGCGGAACCCGCGCCGGTGCCGGTGGTCTTGCATGCCGGGTTCGCCTGATCCACGAAGAGGAGTCCGGTGGCGATGGTTTCAGTGACCGCGGGACTCGTACTCGACGCGAAGGTCGGGCTTCCGGAGTAGGTCGCGATGATCGAATGCGGTCCGAACTCGAGCGCCGTGGTCGTCAGGCTGGCCTGTCCGGCGACCAGAGCGTTGGTCCCGAGTGAGGTAGAGCCGTCGGTGAAGGTGACGGTCCCGGTTGGCACGCCGAGCGCGGAGGTGACCGACGCGGTAAGCGTCACGGGTTGGCCGATCGCCGCGAGGGTGGGGCTCCCGACGAGGGCGGTCGCCGACGGTGCGAGGGTGATGGTCTGCCCGACGGCGGCGCTGACGCTGGGGAGGTAGCGACTGTTTCCGTCGTACCCCGCCGAAATGGTGTGGGCGCCGGCGGTGGCGAAGTTCACGGCCAGGCTGGCCTGGCCGTCGACGAGCGCACTCGTGCCGAGCTCGGTCGGACCGTCGCGGAAGGTCACCGTGCCCGTCGGGGTGCCTGCGTTCGAGGTGACGGTCGCCGTGAGCGCCACGGGGTCGGTCGCAATCGCCGGATTGGGTGTCACAGTCAGGTCGGTGGTGCTGGCTGCCCGATCGATGGTCACGCCGAGGCCGGGACTCGCGCTCTGCGCGAACGAGGCGTCACCGGCATAGGTGGCGGTCACGTTGAACGTTCCCGGTTCGAGCCCGGACGCCGTGAGGGTGGCTTGACCGTCGACCAGATCGACCGTGCCGAACACCGTCGGTCCCGACGCGAAGGTCACCGTGCCCGATGGAGCGCCTCCGACTCCGGTGACGTTCGCGGAGAAGATCACCGGTGTTCCGTACGGTGCGGGATTGGGACTGGCCGTCATCGTGGTGGTGGTCGGGTTCGACGCGACGATGAACGCAACGGCCGCGCTGGTACTCGGGAGGAAGTTGGAGTCACCGGCCAACGACGCAGTGATGGAGTGCGGGCCCAGGCCCAGCGTGCTCACGGTGAACTCGGCAGTGCCGTTCTGTATCGCCGCGGTGCCGATCGCGGTGGTGCCGTCGAACAGGACGACGCTGCCGGTCGGTCCCGGGTTGACCGGCGTCACGGTGGCGGTGAACACCACGGGGTCACCGAAGGCGCTGGCCGTTGGGCTCGCGCTGAGCGCGAGTGCCGTTGACGCACGGTCGACCGAGTGAGTGAGGGTTGGGCTGGTGCTCGGGCTGAACGCGCCGTCGCCGGCGTAGGTCGCCGTCAGCGCGTGGTCACCGGTCGGAAGCGCGGCAGTCGTGAGGGAGGCCTGGCCATCGACCAACGTTTCGGTACTGATCGAGGTCGGGCCTTCGGCGAAGGTGACGGACCCGGTTGGTGTCCCACTGACCGAACTGACGGTCGCGGTGAACGTCACGGCGGCTCCGAAGGCGGATGGGCTGACGTTGGCGGCGAGCACGGTCGCCGTGCCGGCCGTGACGGTATGGGCGACCGGGGAACTCGAACTGGCAGCTGATGTGTCGTCGCCGGCGTAGTTCGCCGTGAGGCTGTGAGCACCGGCGGGCAGAGTGGCCGTGGTCAAAACTGCTTGACCGGCGGCGAGCGGAGCGACGCCGACGGTGATCGCGCCGTCGGTGAAGGTGACGGTCCCAGTCGGAGTACCCGTCGCCGAGACCACGGTGGCGGTGAAGGTGACCGAGTCGCCGACGAACGTTGTCGGGGACGACGCGACCACGGTCGTGGTTGTGGGCGCGGGCGCGACCGTGTGGCCGATCGAGGTGCCACTCGGCTGGGTGACGCTGTTTCCTGCGAACGAGGCTCCAACCGAGTGGGTGCCGACGGCGAGCCCGGCGGTCGAGAAGGTCGCGGACCCGTTCGACACGGACGCGACGCCGAGCGTGGTCGGTCCGTCGGTGAAGGTCACGGTTCCCAATGGTGAGCCGGTCGCACTGGCGACGGTCGCGGTGAACGTCACGCTGGTGCCGAAGATCGTGGAGTTCGAACTCGAACTCAAGGTCGTCGTGCTCAACGCAGGATTGACGACCTCGGACAACGGTGAGCTGGTGCTCCCCAGATAGCTCGCGCTCCCTGCGAAGACGGCGGTCATCGTGTGCGTACCGATCGTCGGGGTCACCGCCAACGTGGCGACGCCCGCCGCGGGAGTACGAGACGCGAGCAACGTCGCCCCGTCGTAGAACTTCAGTGACCCCGACGACGGCGCGCCGGTGCCCGGCAGACTCGCCGCGACGGTCGCGGTCAGCGTGATCGGACTGCCGAGGTTCGCCGGGTTCGCGCTCGACGTGACCGTGGTGGTCGTCGGCGTCGGGTTGATCACGAGGTTGAAGGGACTGCTGGAGCTGATCGCGTACGTGGCATCGCCGGTGTACGTGCCGCTGATCGACTTGGTGCCGACCGAGTAGGTGGTCGTATAGCTCACCACGCCGCCGACGAGCTTCTTGGTGGCGAGTCCGGTCGTGCCATTGAAGAACGTGACGTTCCCGGAAGGTGTCGGTCCTCCCGGCGTGCTTGGCGCCACGGTGGCCGTCAGGGTGACGGACTGGCCGTAGACCGCCGGGTTCGCACTGGCAGTCACGGTGATCGTGGCGGGTGTGATGCCCACGGCGCGCGCCGATCGGGTGCCGGCAGCGCTGAGTATCAACGCGAGGAATCCGAAGACCAACGCGCCGATGAGCCACCCGGCCCGGCCACACCGTGCAGTGTTCATGATGGAGCTACTCCGCCCATATCTTCCTTCACGCGAATATCGCGTTGATTCTGTCGGGTCGTCCGGGTATCGCGACGGCTTATTCCGACGTTTCTCGGGCAAGGTGCCCGAAATCTTGTACCGATCGGGGTATTCGTCGGAATTCGGAAGTTCTCACGTTGTGGATGGCCTCAGTCATAGGCTGGGTCGGTCGCTCGATCGGTCGGCCGACACGGAACGAGGGGAACTGTCGTGGCTCGAGGCCCGATCGGGGGACGGTCACGACGAGTCGGGGCGGGGATCTTCGCGATCGTGATCGCGATCCTGGCCGTTGCGACGCTGGTCGCCTGGGGAATGGTCGGCGACGATTCGTCGCCTCGTCGAGCGTCGGTGCCGACGACCGATTCGTCCCCACCGAAGGCGGATCCGGATTCGGTCACGGTGGCCGCGACGGGAGACCTGGGGAGCAGTGCCGCGGAGTTGGCACCGGTCGCCGAGCAGATCCAAGGGCTCACGCCGGAGTATGTGCTCGCGCTCGGTGACCTCGTCTACCCCGACGGGCAACCGTCCGGCTTCATGGGGTTCTTCGCCGAGACTTGGGGTCCCTTCTTGCAACGAGTCATCGCGGCGCCAGGGAATCACGACTACCACACCGCGGGCGCGCGTGGGTTCTACGACACCTTCCCGCAGGCCGAGTACTTCGCCCGCGACCTCCGCGCGAGCCGTTGGCGGGTATACGTCCTCAACTGTGAGGTCGACTGCGGTGCGGGTTCTGCGCAGTCGAGTTTCGTGACCGATGACATCGCCGAGAATCCGAGCCGGCATCGGTTCGCGATCGTGCACCGACCTCGCTTCACGTCGTCCAAGCACGGTGACAACGAGGACCTCGCCGAGATCTGGGACACCCTCGCGGCCCACGGTGGGGAGTTCATGCTCGCCGGGCACAACCACGTCTACGAACGGTTCCGCGCGATGTCGGGAACCGGGACGGTCGCGCCGAACGGGATGCGCCAGTTCGTGGTGGGCACTGGTGGGAACGAGTTGTACTCGTTCGGCGGGATGCATCGTGGCGAGGAGTTCCGCGACAACCAACACCACGGTGTTCTGTGGATGACCCTCGGCGCCGGGGACTACACCTGGAAATTCCTCGCGACCGACGACACGACTGTCGACTCGGGTCGTCAGGTCACCAAGCCGTTGGGCTGAGCACCGACCGCGCTACCGCTTCGGGTGGGCGAGCAGGAACCCGAGCATCTGATCGGCGAAGTCGTCGGTCCATTGGGGGATGTGGACACCCCCGGGCTGGGTCCACAACTCGACGTGACCGGACCCCTTGCACCCCGTCGAACGCGCGAGCACCGTGGCCGGCGGAAGGTCCTTGACGATCGCGCGTGGTGCCGGCGTGTCGACCGCCGCCGCGCAGCCGTCGTACTTGGCCCAGGTCTTCACGGTCGTTGCTGCGCTCGGATAGTCGGCAATACCGGTGTTCCCGCCTTCGTACTTGATCGTGGTGTCGGCGGTGCCGTGGACTGCGAGTACGGCAACCGGCTCGGACGGCGAGCACTGACTCGGATCCAACCAGGTGGCGCCTTCGAGGCTGACGATCGCGGCGATCTCGTCGGCGCGATCGCAGGCCATCCGAAATGACATGAACGCACCGTTGCTGTGGCCGATGAGGAACACGCGCTTGGGGTCGACGGCGTGGCGCGACTTCACATCGGCGATGACCGCTTCGATGTAGGCACTGTCGTCGACCTTCGGGCTCCCGAAATCACAACACGCATTGGTCGCGTTCCAGAACCGCTTGTCCATGCCGTTCTTGGTGCCATCGAGATGGACGTACAGCATGCCGGCCTTCTCGGCTGCGGGCGTGAGCTTGAGGTACGCGTCTTGCACCGCTCCGCTGGCTCCGTAGCCGTGCAACAGAACGAGCAGGGGTGCGGGTGTGGTGGGGCTGCTCGCGGTTGGAACTTGGACCGTGAACGGCCGTTCGGCGACGAGCGCGGCTTGGGCAGCAGTCGGCGCGGGCGTGATGGTCGTCGTGGTGGTGGACGCAGTCCGGCTTGGCGCGGACGCCGTCGATGCCGCCGATCCGCTGCAGGCCGCCACGCCGACGGCGAGGGTGAATGCGCTGATGGCGACGCGTCGGCGGGCTCCACCGAAGCCGAGACCGGTGCCGGACGGGAGGGTGGGGTTCATGGCGCCTTTGGGGTGGAACGGATCGGACCGAGCGATGGTAATGACCTCGCCTCGGTTGGTAAGCGTCAGGGATCACAGTGCGCTATGCCCTGATCTTGCCCGTGATCCGGGCCGCGTGGTCGATGAGGACGCGGTGAATACCAGAATTGGATGCTCGATCACCTAACCTGAGTGTTCGAATCGGTGAGTGCACCCCAGTCGGGCGTAGCGCTCCCACCCCCAAGGCAAGGTGAGCCGACATGGCCCAAGCACGAGAGAGTTTCGAGAAGCGCGCGCGTGCAGCACAGCGTCAAGCCCGCGCCGCGGCAAAGCGGGAGCGTCGCGTCGAACGCGGGAGTGCCGACGACGACGGCCCCGTGGTCGACGAAGACGCGCTGATGGCGCGTTACGGCGAACTGAGCCAGCAGCGTGAGAACAACGAGATCGACGAAGCGACCTTCGAACAGGAGCGAATCGCGATCTTCGTGGAACTCGGTTTGGTTCCCGCCGGCGACAGCTGAGCCCACAGACCCGACGAACACCGGACCGAGGGCTACTCGGTGCGGTGCGGGTCGAGTTCTGGAGATCGGCGGGAGCGGCGGCGGAAGCTCAGGAGTCGGCGGCGCGTCGGCCCCCACCGCCAGATGAGGGCGACGCCGATGGCAGGCCACCCGGCGGCGAGGTAGGCGAAGGTGATGGCGTGCCTCCACGGATGGGGCGTGCCCACCGTGTCCCACAAGTGGGGGTGGATGCCGCGAAGGTCGTGACGGGTCCACGCGTATGCGGGGAGCCCGACGACGTAGCCCGCGATCAAGACAACTGCCAGTTCCACGTTCTGCCCCTGCCCACAATGTTGACGAGGACAGTCTCGCGCGCGCCCGACCGCCGCACGCACGTTGGCTGCCCGATCTGCTCGGAGGACGGCCGCAGTGCGTCTCCGGTTTCTGCATCAAGAATGATCGCGGGTCCCGAGCCACATCGTGTATCGGAGCAGGCGGAGATATCCGAGAGCCTCGTAGACCCGTTGCCCGTCATCGGACGCGATGAGCATCGATGGCGCCGAGGGTTGGGCGAGGCTCGCCGCCCCGGTGATCGCCGCGCCGTACCCGCGACCCCGGCACTCGGCCCGAGTCGACACCAACTCGACGATCGTGAGTGAAGGTCCCAGAAATGCGGCCGCAGTCGCGACCGGTTGTCCCGCCTCGTAACCGACGAAGAACCGCCACGGGGTGTCGAGTACGTCGGGATGGAGATAGCAGCTCCGCTGCCACGGTTGCAGTTCGGGCACGGGATACGCCTCGATCAGTGTGCGTTCGAAATCGGCGAGCGTCGCGGCGTCGGTTGCCGGAACGATGTCGAGTGCTTCGACGGTCGGGCCGGTGCCTCCGGCCGGGCGCAGCATCAGTGGCGGATGGCCGACGCGATGAAGGCCGTGAGTGCTCCAGTCCGCCGTTCGCCACGGCGAGAAGACCAGAAACGGCCCGCCCGCCCGTTGGGAGTAGAAGTCCGTGAGTCGGCGGATGACATCCGGCGTCGCGGAATCGACGATCGGGTGCGTCACCAGGGCGACGTTCCCGAACGGTGTGGCGATCGCGAGATCGCACATTCGGAGGCCGGCATCGGGGTCGTCGAGAATGCGTCCGCCCCGAGATGCCACGATCGACGCATATGCGTCCGCCTCGAGTCGTGCGTAGTCGAGCACCAGATTGTCGCCGGAAGGAGTGCGCACTCCGGTTCCGTTTTCGAGATACTCGTCGCCGTCTGCCGCGAGCGATGTCATCGTCACTCCTCGTTCGGTGGCCACGTTACCGGCATGCGGGCTTGATGAGGCGACGACGGCGCGGCATGAATGGGCGGGGGTATGTGAGGATCAACGCTTCTTGGCTGTTCGAGGAGGCGTGAGGTTGCCCACGGTGCTGTCGGTCAATGTCGGGCACGCGCGCCCGATCGCGTCGAAGTCGGGAACTTCGGGAATCGACAAGCGCCCGGTGGCGGGGCCGGTCGGCGTGTTCGCGCCGGGTCCGAAAGGAATCGGCGGCAGCGGACTCGAGGGCGACGCGATCGTCGATACCGCGAACCATGGTGGGAACGACCAGGCCGTCTACGCGTACGCCAGGGAGGATCTGGATTGGTGGGAGCCGATCGTGGGTCATCCCCTGAGCTCGGGCAGCTTCGGCGAGAACCTCACGACCGACTCGCTCGACGTGACCGGCGCGCTCGTGGGCGAGCGCTGGCGGCTCGGAGACGAGCTGGTGCTCGAGGTGACGTCGCCGCGAATTCCCTGTGGCACCTTCGCCGTGTGGCTGGATGATCACGGCTGGGTCACGACGTTCCGGCGGGAGGCCCGGCCCGGTGCCTACCTGCGGGTGGTCTCACCCGGTCCGGTGGCCGCTGGGGATTCGATCGAGGTGGTGCATCGGCCGGATCACGACGTCACGATGGAGTTGATGTTCCGAGCGTTGACGACCGAGCCCGCGTTGATGCCTCGACTCGCGGCTGCGGGCGATGCCATCCACGAAGAGCTGCACGGACGCGTGCCACCGATCGCGCCTTAGGTGGATTCGGCGTCCGGCGCGCCAAGGCCGCGTCGAAGTGCGTCGATCACCTCGGCGTGGGCGCGCCGCGACACCGCCGCGAACGGGATCATGGCGGAACCGTGGAACGTGCCCGGGTAGGAGTGCAGCTCGACGGGCACGCCGGCCTCCATCATCCGGAGGGCGTAGATGATCCCTTCGTCACGGAGCGGATCGAACTCCATCGTCGAGACGTAGGCGGGGGGCAGGCCGGCCAGATCGTCGGCGATGGCCGGCGAGGCGTACGGAGAGACCTCCGTCACCTCGGGGCCGAGGTAGTACTGCCAGCTCAAGACCGCGTTGGGACGGTGCCAGAGCGGTGTGTCGACGAAGGTGCGCATGCTCGTGGTGTCGAGGCGATGATCCAGCTCCGGGATCCCGAGGAACTGGAAACAGATGGCCGGGCCGCCGCGGTCGCGGGCGAGGAGCGCAGTCGCGGCAGTCAGTCCTCCGCCCGCGCTCTGACCCCCGACGGCGACCCGAGCAGTGTCGATGCCGAGAGCGTCCGCGTGCTGGTGCATCCAGGTCAACGTCGCGTAACAATCGTCGAGCCCGGCGGGAAACGGGTGTTCGGGCGCGAGCCGGTAGTCGGGTACGACGACGACGGCGTCGAGGTCGCGGGCGACCTGGGTCGCGAAGGCGTGTTCCATGTCGATGGACCCGAGGACGAAACCGCCACCGTGAAGGTCGAGGAGGGCAGGGCGTCCACCGGCGGGTGCTGGAGTGACCGGCCGGTAGACCCGGATCACGATCGGTGGCGCATCGTCGGACGCGATCGACTCGTCGCGCACATCGACGCCGTCGGTGTCGACGCTCTCACTGAGCGGCGCGAGCATGGCCTCGATACCGGCGCGGGCGGCGTCGATGTCGGTGAGTTCCCCTGCGGGAAGCAGCTCGACGAGCGGTGCGAGTTCGGGGTCGTAGTTGTACGTCATGGCGCCACTCTTCCACGACTCCGATACCCGGGGGGTGCCACGCTCGGCCCGCGCCGAGTGCGAGGCTTCCACCATGACGAAACCTGCATGGAAAAGCCTGTGGCATCGGCACCCGGGTGTCCGTTCGGGTGATCAGCTGTCGATCGGCGAGCGCGCCGCCGACCGGATGCGTAACACGATGGGCTCGTGGCCCTTCGTCTTCGGCTTCTTCGCGTTGATGATTGCGTGGGCCGTTGCGAACTCGGTGTTCTATGTGGGCGGCAAGAACGGCAAGCACGGGTTCGACCCGTACCCGTACATCCTGCTGAACCTCTTCCTCTCGATGTTGGCTGGGGTTCAGGCCGCCGCCCTGCTCATCGCGGCGAAGCGATCGGACGCCATCTCATCCGAGATCGCGCTGCACACCGAGCAGAACACGAATGAGCTGAAGACGCTGCTCGAGGAGAACACCTCGCTCACCCAACAGGTGAAACGGAACACCGACCTGCTCAACGAAATCCACCGTCACCTCCAGGTGCTCGTTCCCGACTCGGACGCCGAATCCCCCGTGCCAGACTGCCGCGGTGGATGACATTCGGGACCTGCGTGATGAGCACGGAGGTCTCGCGTACGCAGTGATGGGTTCGGGTCCGCCGCTCGTGTACATCCCCGACCTGTTCATGCCGATCGACGCGCTCGACGAGGATCCGCCCTACGCGCAGTTTCTCGATGGGTTGGCATCGTTCTCGACGTTGATCATCTTCGACCGGCGGGGCATCGGGTTCAGCGATCCGATCGACGATTGGGATCGGCCGCTGTTCGACACCTGGGCCGACGATGTGGTTCGGGTCATTCGCGGCGTCGTGGGCGGACCTGCCACCGTGCTCGGCAACGCGGTCCAGAGCGGCACGACGGCATTGCGCGCCGCGCAGATCGCGCCGGAACTCGTCGAACACTTGATCCTGCTGAACGTGATGAGTGTCAACCGCGGGCTCGCGGCCGGCCCGGCCGACGAACTCGTACGTAACGTCGATGGTGAGAGCACGTTCGACTTCGGCAGCATTGTGTCGCCCAGTCGTAGCGGCGATCCGGCGTACGTCCGGTGGATCGACCGGGTCGGGCGGCGAGGCGCGAGCCCGGCCGACGCGCGGCGCATGTGGCAGTCGATCCTGAGTTCATCGGATCCGACTGGCCTCGACACGTTGCGCGTGCCCACCACCGTGATGGTGCGGCCTGGGTTGGCCTGGGCGCCGATCGTCGAGGGGTCGAGAGAGTTCGTCGAATCGATTCCCGACGCCGAGCTGGTCGAGATCTCCGGCGCCGACATGTATCCCAACGGCGGAGACGTGGACGAACTCGTGCACGCGCTCGGCGCAGCGATGGGGGCGGCGTCGGTGCGATCGGGCGGGCCGGCTCTGCTCACCTTGCTGTTCTCCGACATCGTGGCGAGTACCGAGCGATCCGGTGAGATGGGCAACGCCCGCTGGCGCAGCCTCCTCGACGTGCACGATGAGTTGGCCGGCAAGGTCGTGGCTCGCCACGGTGGAACGCTGATCAAGCACACGGGAGACGGTGTGCTCGCGACGTTCCCGATGCCCACTCGGGGCCTCCGGGCGGCCCGAGCACTTCGAGCGGAACTCGCACGGTCCGATCTCGATGTGCGGATCGGCCTGCACACGGCGGAGGTCGAACGACGCGGTCACGACGTCAACGGCGTCGGCGTCAATCTCGCGGCGCGCATCATGGATAGGGCCGGCGGCGGCGAGATCCTCGTGTCGGCCGCGATCCCGCTGATCGTCGCCGGTTCCGAGTTTTCGTTCGCCTCCCGCGGTCGGCACGAGCTGAAGGGCCTGCCTGCCGACCAGGAGTTGTTCGCGCTCGACGGTCCGTAGCCCTCGTGCGGTCGCGTCAGGTCGGTCGCGTCGGGTCAGGTCGGTTGGTATCAGGTCCGGTCGAGTTCCAGCATGCGGATGGCGTTGCCGCGCAGGATCTTGTACTTCTGCTCATCGGTCTCGACTCCGGCGAGCATCTGCTCGCAGTAGTCCTTGGAGTTCGGCCAGGTGGTGTCCGTGTGCGGGTAGTCCGTCTCGAAGCAGATGTTGTTCTCGCCGACCTCGTCGAGCGACCGCACTCCGTGTCGGTCCCAGGTGAAGCACCCAAAGACGCGGTCGTAGTAGTAGGTCGACGGGGGCTCGGGGCAGAGGCGCTTGGAGTTCTGCCACGCGTTGTGCTCTTCCCAGACGGTGTCGGCCCGCTCGAGCGCGTAGGGCAACCAGCCGATTTGGCCCTCCGAGTAGGCGATTTTCAACTTCGGGAAGCGGTGCATGATGCCGCCGAAGAGGTAATCGCCGAGTGACGCCATGGAATTGTTGAAGCCAACCATGCTGCCCACGCCCGGGGGCGCGTCACGAGACGAGAACGGATCGGTCGATGACGACCCGACGTGCATGCACAAGGTCGTGCCCGTGTCGTTGCACGCGGCGAGCATCGGATCCCAGTGACCACTGTGGACACTCGGCAGGTCGAGTCGGGTCGGCAGCTCGGAGAAACACACCGCGCGCACGCCGCGCGCGGCGTTGCGTTGGATCTCGAGCGACGCGAGGTCCGGATCCCACAGCGGGATGATGCCGAGCGGGATGTTGATGCCGATGGCCGGATCGCACCACTCCTCGACCATCCAGTCGTTGTACGCCTCGACGCAGGCCTGCGCGAGTTCGCGGTCGTCGGCCTCGTGGAAGGTCTGTCCGCAGAAACGGGGGAACGTCGGGAATGGGAGTGACCCGTCGACCCAGTTGAGTTCGAAGTCCTTCTTGCGTTCCTTCGCGTCCCAACACCCGGGCCGCATGTCGTCGTAGGTGGTGGCCGTCATGGTCATGACCGTCTTGTCGAACGTCGACACGTCGTCGCCTTGGGTGGCCGACTTCGGGATCGCGACGAACTTCTTCTGGACGTAGATGAGCTTGTCCTCGTAGATCCAGGCGTCGCCCCACTCGCCGTCGGGATCCTCGGTCATCTCGTACTTGGCGCCTTTCTTGAGGCGGAACTTCCCCCATCGCTTGCGCTCGACGCGGGGCCCCTTCTCCCGATATTTCTCGGGCAACCACGTTTGCCAGACGTGGGCCGGCTCCACCACGTGGTCGTCGACGCTGATGATCTTGGGCAGCTCCACTGGATCCCCCGGGCGCTCGGTTCCTGACGTGCGTGTCAGGTTGCCACGGTACCGCGGGGGACACCGCGGCTCACAGGTACTGGTGCTTCACCAGATCGCGGGTTGCGAACCAACCGGGGATCGCAGGGAGGTAATAGAAGACGAGTTGGTTGGCCAGGGCCGCGGCGACCGCGACATCGCGATCGACGCCGAAGGAGACGAGGGCGGCGGAGAGGCCAACGGTGCCGACCGCGGTGGACCCGCCGGGAACGGGCACCGAGTTGGCGATGGCAACGACCGCGATGTTGGCGGCGAGGAGCGCCCAGTAGGACGTGTGCCCGCCCACGGCGATGAGACACGCCTGGAGACACCAGGTCGCGAGCAGCAGTGCCGCCGCGTTTCCCGCCACCAACAACACGAGATGTCGGGGTGAGCGCAGCGCGTCCCAAACGGTGCGAGCGGCCCGGGTGATGGCGGGAAAGACGAACCGGCGGACACGAGGAAGGACGACAACGACCGCACTGACGAGGGCGGCGACCACCACGATGAGGACGAGCGTGGCCAGGAATCCATCGGTGGGGATGAGCGAGAGGTCGACTCGTTGCGGATCGAGGGAGAGCGCGAGGACGAAGAGGATGCCGGACGCGATGAGGGCACCGGCCGCGCCCAGGATCCCACTGGCAGCGACCGCCGAACTGAGGTCGACGCCGACCTTCTGGAGATAGCGCACCTGCATCGCCTGTCCACCGATGGCCGGGATCGCCAGGTTCGAGAACGACATACCGAGTTGGACCTCCGTGGTGCGCCAGAGTGGAAGGCGTATACGGACGGTTCCCTGCAGGCCGATCGCGTACCCGACGTTCGAGACCAGCGCATACCCGACCGCGAGGAGCAGCCACTCCCACTCCGCCGCACGGAGCGCTGCCCACACGTCGCCGGTGCCGCCGAGTTCGGAGAGCAGCACCGCGATCGCGACGAGCGCACCCAGGGCCATGGCCGCGCTGCGCCGACCGATCCGATACATCCGGGTGAGTTCGGGTGCTTCGATGCCGACGGCCGCCGCGCCCACGGTTCGGAGCCGCCCGAGTCCGCCGACGACCTCGCGCCGCCGGGCACCGACGCGGGGTGCCGCCGCAAGTGCCGCCGGCTGCAACCGCGGCAAGGCTTCCTTGACCACCGACGCGCCGACCACGTCGATCGCAGTGTTCACGGCGCGCTCGGGGCCGACGAGCGCGGCCGTCGTCGCGAGCATGGTGGCGACGTCTTGAGCGATGGCTTCCGGCCGGCCGGTCGAGGTGGCGCCGTCGAACCCGACGACGTACGGCTCGCGCCCCACCATGATCACGTGATTCGTGTCGAAGTCGTTGTGCGCAATTCGTGCGCGATGGAGTGCGCAGACGTTCTCCCAGATCCGCGTGAGCACCGCGTCGTCGATCGTCTCGGGATCGACGTCGGTGAGGACCCGACCCACGACGGGGCGCTCGACGAGGACCGCGGCTCGAGGGCCAGCCCGGCCGGCGGCGACGATCTCGGGAACCGTCACACCCGCTTGCTTCGCGACCAGCATGAGGAACGCCTCGTGTTCGACCTGTTGCACGCGCGTGAGTGCCAAGCGAGGCCCCGAGTCGCGGTACACGATCAGGCTCCACAGCTTGGCGAAGATGCGGGACTGGGCCTCGTCCCGCCCGACCACTTTGATGCGCAGCGGCCCGTCGTCGTCTTCGGCGTGAACGACGGTCGAACCACTGGGCTGATGATCCGAGAGCCGCGCGTGACGGGCTTGGATCCCGAGCAACTGGAGTGCGGCCACCACATCCGGGATGGTGGGTCGCATGCCTGGCGATCCGAAGATCAGGTGGACGCCCGATCCGACGCCCCACCCGAGTGCGACCCCGGCGAAGAGCCCGACGGGAATCGCGTTCCCCAGGTAGAGCGCGGATATCGCGAACCCGCCGACGAGGAGCCAACCGAAGATGCGGGTGGGGCGACGGACATATGGTGAGGCCACCGTGATGATCGCGACGATCACCGCGATGCGCACTGCCGGGAATGACGGTGACTCGCCGAACCGGGCCGCGTTCCGAACGCTGCGGAAGATCGACTCGTTCTCCACGACGAGCCCACCGACCGCGCGCGAGATGGCCCACGCGAGCACGCCCGCGATGAGGAGATCGCGGGCGAGACTGACCCGCCGGATCACGATCGCGGCGACCACGACCAAGCCCACGGCCCAGAGCGCGCCCAACCGGTACAAGGTGCGGAAGAACGGCGCGAGCGCGTTGGGCAGCGTGTTGAAGAGGTCGAACAGCGCCTTCTCCGTGGCGGTCGTCGATCCGACGTGGCGAGTTGCCGCGACGACCAGGATGATCGAGATCGAAACCGCGACCCAATCTGACGTCCGTCGGCGTCGACCACCTTCACCGGCCCGACGGAAGTAACGACGCCGCCAGCTCGGAACGTCGATCGTCGGTTCGGTTGAGCTGGCCGGTGCTGGCTTCATTCACGACCAGTCTGTCTCGGGACGGGTGCTGCGACCGTGAGGGCGCAGGTCCAGGAGTCAGCCCTTCGATGGCGCGAAGTATTCCGAGCGGGTCTTGACGGTCGCGAGGAGGCGCCGCACCAGGACGACGTGACCGCCGGTTCCGATGACGAGCGTTCGGTAGAACGACCCGGACCGGCCGGGGAATGTGGCCCGGGTCTCGGCGGCGAGGTGCGACAGGTTGGGGTCCGGGCCCTCGAGCTGGAAGGTGAGCGTGTAGGTCGAGAAGCGGTGGTGGCCCTGGAGTACCAGTCGTGAGCCGGGGACCACTTCGGTGACATGAAACCCGGGGACCGCCGATCCGACCGCGTGGGGCCGCGGTCCGGTGACCGCAAGATCGTCGCAGCGGATCACGCGTGCGTAGACCCGGGCGATCGTGTGTGAGAACGCTCGATCGACGGCACCGAGGAGTTCGTCCCAGACCGCGTCGGAACCGGCCGCGATCTGGAGGCGGTGCTCGTCGATCTTCGGGATATCCATGCTCAGCCCACGTCGACTGTCTCGAATCGGCCGAGGCCGTAGTCGCCGGCGATGGTGGTGCGGTGCATGCAACGGGTGTGCTCGGGTGCCATGCCCGACACCGAGTGGAGTACCCGCCAGTTGTCCCAGATGACCATGTCCGTGGGCCGCCATGTGTGGAAGTAGCAGAGGGCGGTGGCCTTCGCGACGATCTCGGCGCAGACTGCCGAGAGGAGCGCGTCACCCTCGGCGTCGGTGCGTCCGGCGATGCCCTTGGCCATCCAGGGCGATACATGCAAGACCTTCTCGCCCGTGCGTCGGGTCCACACGGCGGGGTGGAGTGCCCGCGGCCGGTCGGCGAACTCGGCCATCACCGCCGCGGCCTCGCGTGACGGTTCGATTTCGGCGAAGTCGGCCGGTCGGCCGTAGCGGAGGTTGTCGAGGACCACGTCCATCGCGTACAGGACGGTCTCGCCCTCGATGCGGTCGCGCAGTTCCGGCGAGATTGCCTGGTAGAGCGCGATGCCGTCGACGAAGCCGGTTCGGCCACCCTCGGGGGGACCCTCGACTGACCGCAGCACCCCGGCGCGGTTGAGCTCGTCGTTGTAGCAATGGTCGAAGTGCCACGGCAGCCACTGTGAGAGCTCGACTCCGTCGAGCCGGACCTTGCCCGGCTGGTTCGGTTCGTGCCGGATCTCGATCACGCCGAGTTCGCCACCCGCACGCGGCGTGGCCTTGCTCGGATGGTCCTTCAACGGGCCGAACACGGTGCTGAGCGCAACCTGCATCCGGGGGTCGGGTTCGACGCCTTCGAAGACCAGCAGTCCGTAGGTCTCGAAGAGGTCGTTGAGTTGGGCGCGCGCTTCGGGATCGTCAGTGGTTGCCCGGGTCACGCCCCGGATGCGTGCGCCGAAGCCGAGTTCGGCGCGGATGGGTTCGACGGTCAGACTCATGGGTGGCTCCTGTTGCCGGTTCGAATCATGGTGGCGTCCCCGCATCGATGGTGCGTTCCGACCATTCGACGAGCTGAGGTACCAGCCGCGGCCAGCGTACGAAGAGGGAGCCCGTCGTCTCGATCCCCGCGCGACGCTCGTTCCACTCGTTGTCGCCCCACGGGGGCTCGACCAGTTCCGCGCCCGGCAGGCCCGCCGCGATCGCTTCGGAGGTGGCCCGCGTGTGCGACATGTCCGATGGTCCGCTGCGGAACACCATGATGGGCACACGGAGTTGCGCGATGTCGGAGTCGTCGAGCCCGGGAACGAGCGCGTTGTCACACGGGCAGTAGGCGAGCGCCCAGCGATCCATGACCGCAAGAAACTCGGCGCGGTCCATCGCGAGGATCCGGTCGCGGTTGGCCGGATTGAATGTTTGGGTCTCCTGCCACTGGTCGAGCGCGGCGACGGCCTCCATTCCTCCGTGCCACGCGGCGTCGGCCGAGGGCATGCAGTAGTAGTTCGCGAGTTGCAGCAGGCCCGGCACGCCCCCGCTGATCCACCACATCGCCAGGCCCGCGGTCACGTCGGGATTGCGGGCCGCCGTGAGCAGCGAGACGCGTGCCCCACCGGATCCGCCCGCGATGATCGTCGGGCCGAGGTCGAGGTGGCGGAGCAGTGCGGCGAGGGCATCGGCCTGGACTTCGGATTCGGATGGGCCGGCGAAGACGACCGACGAAGCACCACAGTTGGGACGATCCCACAGCAGGACCTGGTTGCCGTGCCCGGCCAGCGTGCGGGCCATCTCGGGAAGCCCGCCGACGGCTTTGGTGAACCGACCACCCGGGGTGAGCACCCACGGCCGGCCCTCGCCCACGAGCTCGTACGCGATCTCGATCCCGTCGAGGACTGCGACCGGCATGTGTGACCCCCTTTGTGCCCTCGTCGGTCTATCAGGGTTCGCCGATCGGGGGCTCGCGCTCGGGAGTACCCGCCCGCCCTGGTCAAGCGCCGGCCGGGCGTGGTCGATACCGAGTCATGGATCTCCGTCCTCGTTTCTCGATCGTCGTGCCCGCACACAACGAGGAAGCCCTCCTCGGACGCGCGCTGGAATCGATGCAGGCCGCGATCGTGCAGTCGGGCGCGGTGAGCGAGATCGTGGTCGTCGCTAACCGCTGCACCGA
The DNA here is from genome assembly GCA_031362155.1 of Acidimicrobiia bacterium. Classification (GTDB taxonomy): domain Bacteria; phylum Actinomycetota; class Acidimicrobiia; order IMCC26256; family JAENVU01; genus JAENVU01. The sequence goes on from JANLRZ010000180.1 coordinate 70,079, forward strand.
CCGGACCGAGGCGATCGCCAAAGACGCGGGTGCGATCGTCGTGCGCAATGACGACCGGAATATCTCGGCGATTCGCAATGCCGGGGTTGCGGCGTCGACGGGTGAGGTCGTGGTCACGTTGGATGCTGACAACGTGATGCATCCGGGTGCGCTCCGCGAGGTCGACCGTATGCTCGTGACGGGCCGATTCGTGGGCGGTGGGTGTTCGTTCGTTCCCGAGCGACGTTCCTTGGGACTCGCGACGAGCAGCGCGCTGATTCGGTCGGTGTGTGTCGTCGGTCGCGTGGGCGGCGTGATGTATTGGTGCCGGCGAGAAGACTTCGACGCCATCGGGGGCTTCGACGAATCGTTGACGGTGGCCGAAGATCTGGACTTCGCGCGCCGGCTGCGGCTGCACGGTCGTGACCGCGGCCGACGGTTCCGGAACCTGCGCGGCGTGCCGGTGACTGTGTGCTGTCGGAAGTTCGATTCCTTCGGCGACTGGCATATCTTCACGCTCGCTGGCCGGGGCCGCGAGGTCTGGGCATCGCTCAAAGGCACCGATACTCGCTTCGCCGACGAGTACTTCTACGACTACGACCGGACCCCAGTCGCGAGGTGAGCGGGCGGGCCGGTCTCGTCTCCGCGCCGTCGTAGGCTCGGCCGATGTCATCTTCGAGCCCCGCGTCGCTCGCCGAACTGCTCGAACTCGAGCGGCTCGACCGTGATCTGTTCCGCGGTCAGAACGAACCGGGAGCGCGCGATCGGTTCTCCCTCTACGGCGGGCAGGTCGCGGCGCAAGCACTCGCGGCGGCGGGCGCGACGGTCAGCGACGATCGGTTGCCGCATTCGTTCCACGGCTACTTCCTCCGGCCCGGTCAGGTCGACCGACCGGTGATCTTCGATGTGAACCGCGATCGAGACGGCGGTTCGTTCTCCGCCCGCCACGTGCGCGCGGTGCAGGATGGTGAGGTCATCTTCTCGATGCTCGCCTCGTTTCACACCGAGCGCGACTCGCCGGTGTTCGACGCGGTGCCGGCACGCGACGCACCCGATCCCGAGACTCTGCCGTCGCGCCCCTCGATCGCGGCGCTCGTCGAGGTGCGGGAAGTGACGCCCACCCGGATCGTCGGCCGACAGATCCGGCATCCCGATTGTGTGTGGGTGCGCACGGTCGCGCCATTGCCCGACGATCCGCTCGTCCATGCGTGCGCGCTGGCGTACGCGTCCGACCTCGGGTCTGGATTCGGTCAGACCTACGTGCCCGGTCTGGCGACGGGCGGGCCGAGCATCGACCACGCCGTGTGGTTCCACGCCCCGTTGCAGGCCGATGAGTGGATGTTGCTCGACCTCGCGCCGCGGAAGGCGCGCTCGTCGCGGGGCGTGTACGACGGGTCGTTGCGCAATATCGAAGGTGAACTCGGTGCGGTGATCGCCCAGGAGATGCTGCTGCGCGAACTCGTGCTCGACGATGAGACTCTCCAACGGGTGGCCGACTTCCTCGGTGTCACGCCGGAGGAGTAACCCGCGCTGCGGGCATGCGTTCAGCGATGCGCGTCGCCGCGCCAGGGTTCAGCCTTGAGGTCGGGGTCGTATTCACGGAGCGGATGGCGGTTCGGGTCGAGCCACGCGTCGGTGTCCCACGGTTCGAATGCGTTGGTCACGTTGGCGAGACCGGTGGTTGCCAGTTCGGGGTAGTGACGCAGGATCACCGACTTCAGGTTGTTGTCGTCGACCCACTGAATTCCCTCGTCGCTGTAGACCTCGGGTCGGTAGTCGTCGGTGTAGAAGCGATCGGCCTGGAGTCGACGGCTCGCGTTGAGGATGAAGATCTGGAACATCGTCTCACCGAACCCGAACTTGGTCGGTCGGTGGGATTCGGCGAGTGTGCCGATCATGAGGTCGAGGTTCTCGACGTTGTCGCCGTAGACCTCGGTCAGCGTGCGAACGACGTCCGTGTCGTCGGTGAGGTCGTCGAAGGTGCGGATCGGGTTGAGTCCGAGCTGACGGCGGAACTCGTTGTAGCGGGGCACGCCTCGCTCCCGGGCGCGCAGAATGTCGATCGCACCCATGTCGAACACGGGGTTGCCCGGAATGCTGAGCTCCTGCATGAACTTCGGGAAGTTGTTGAGGACGAGTTGGCCGGGGTGCTGGTTGCCGAAGGAATAGAAGAGGCTCGCCATGCCGATGGCATCGGTGACCTTGGGCGAACCGGCTTGTCGGCTGGCGACGAACGGCAGGGACTCGATCAGCGCGCCGGAGCGGAAGTCACGCAACTCGAGCGTTTCCGGCAGCAATGAGTGGAGCCGGTACACCTCGACGAACTCCTCGGAGAGCCCGTACGCAACGTCATGCCGGTTGATCGAGTTGCCGATCAGCCCGCCCAGCTCGGGGTTGGAGACCTTGAACTCGGCCACGGCCTTGCGATGTTCGGGCTTGCGGAACTTGTACGTGATGATGCCGTACCAGTTGGAGTTGAGCGCCATGGTCAGGGTTTGGTTCGGCAGGATGGCCGGTGTCCACTCGGTGGAATGGATCTTGGCCATGACCGCGGCGTTGACCAAACGCGCGATGTTGAACAGCCGGTTGTCGTCCCAGTCGGGATGCGCGCGCTTCAAGTGGTCACAGATTGCGTTGTGTTCGCGGGCGAACAGCGTGTGGAGCATCGACAGACCGACCCACCAGTTGCGGATGAACCCGCTGTCCTCGACGCCGTTCGCGCCCCGCGGCAAGGTGTCGCCGTCGAGGCGGAGCTTGCCGTCGACGCCGCTGCGCAACCGGTCCTGGGTTGCCTGGTTGCTTCCGTAGATCTGCGACCCGTCCCACCAGTGGGTGACCTCGTTCAGGTGAGTCACCGGCGTCGACTCACCGAACTCCCGCCGTGTCGGATCGGGCTGGGTCCGTCCGATGAACATGTTCGACTGGCGGAATCGTTGACGGGCCGGATCGTCCTCGTCGAGGGGGATCTCGATGAGGTCGCGCTGGAGGATCTCGCCGTGGGTGACCCAATCGTGATTCTGGAACTGGATCCACGAGGCGGCGAGCAGATTGAGGAATGGCACCTCTTTCATGGTCTCGCCCCGCGTGAGCAACTTGCGGCTGATCGTGCGCGGGTTCGGGGAGAGGAGTTCTTCGTCGGTGGGTCGCCGGATCGAGGAGTTGGCGACGTTGCGTAGGAAGCGCGTGCCGGCGGCGCCCTCTTTGGGATTGTCGAGGCGGTTCCAGCTCCCGTCGGCGGTGCGGAAGTGGGTGACGCCCGGCGGTGGGGTGAGGTCGTCGGGCGCGAAGCCGGTTCTGACGTTCGTGGGATAGGACGAACGCAGGTTGTCGGCGTCGAGCTTGTTGCGCATGTAGGCGAGCGTGAGGATCCCCTGCGCGAGCTTCTTGTTGTACCAGTTCGTCCACACCTCGGCTCGGTAGTTCTTCCCGACGATGCGCGTCGCGGCGTCCCAGACCACGTTGGCCACGGAGCCGCCGGCGTGGCCGACCAGATAACGCAGTCGTCGCCAGTGGGGGTCGGACCGGTCGGCTTCGGTCGGCGTCGGAAGCTCCGGTGCGGGCGGAGGCGCGAGCACGACACTGGCGTCGAAGAAGTGGAGTTCGGGAACGAAGACGTTCACTTCGGCGTGTGCGTTGGCGCGGGCCGAGTTCAACAGTTCGACCCATTCGGCGTGGTCGGGTTGGCGTTCGAGGGCCCGGGCGAGATGGTCCGCAGCCGCCTCGTAGCGCTCACCGAGGAAGTGAGCGAGGCCCAGCAGCGCCTCGCTCTCACCCTTCGGGTCGTCGGCCGCGAGGTCGGCCAATGCGTCGACCGCGCCGTCGAAGTCTCGAGCGCGCAGATGCTGCACCGCTTTCTCCCGGGCGCCGTCCCAGTCTCCCTGCGCGTCGTGTTCGTTCATTGACCTCTGCCTCGGGTTCGATGACCGATGCGACGTTCCCCGCCCGTCGCGAGCGGAAGGTACCACCGACACTGGCCAACGGGCACTGGCGACTGGGTTCGGTCTACCGTGCGCTGCCCCTGATGAAAGGACCGACTCTCGTGCCTCCTTCCGTGTCTCTCGGCTGGCGGGTGAAGCGCTGGTTCTGGAACACGCTCACGACGCTCAAGTACCACGGAGAGGTCCCGACCGTGATCGGTGCGCCCCGTCCCGATGACCGCGAGATTCGGCTGGTTCCGTTTCGGTCGAAGTATCCCGCGATCCCGATCAACGGCGCCCTCGTGGCCGATGAAGTGCCCGCCGATGAGGTCGAGCAGAAGAAGGTGGTGTTCACGAAGGTCCAGCACCGACTCCTTGATTGGATCCCGCCGACGACGGACGGGCTGCCCGCGGTCGCCGAGTCGGCGCAGGTCGCACTGGACGAGGCCTACACGCCCGCGCACCGTCGGTGTTTTCCCGAACCGGTGCGCCCATCCGAACTGGGGCTCGGCGCGCTGGCCGTCGCGAGTCCCTACGCGAGTTATCTCCACGCGTCGGGTCCGGGCACGTTTCGGTGGGACGTGAGTGTGCTCGCCGACTTCGAGTGCCACGCCGGGCTCGTGCCCCCGGGGGCCGTGGTCGACTTCACACTCGACGTGAGCACCGGCGCGCTCGAGCCGATCCGGATCGAGGCCAACGGGGCCAGCGTGCAACCGGGAGCCGCCGGGTGGGCCGACGCGGAGCGGATGGCGGTGTGTTCGGTGACGACCCACGCGGCCATGGTGCGCCACTTCAACTGGTTGCACCTGACCGCCGGCCAACCGCTCGAGGCCGCCACCCGGAATCGGCTCCCGGCCAACCACCCGATTCGACGGCTGCTCTGGCCACACGTCTTCGGGACTCACGCCGGCAACGCACTGGTCACGGACGTGTTGTTGTCTCCGGGCGGAGACTTCGAGGGGATCTTCAGCTTTACCCACCGCGGCATGTGCGAACTGTTCGATGCGACCTCGACGAGTTTTGATCTGGCCTCGATCAACCCGATCCTCGACGCGTCCCGGCGGGGCATGACCCAGAGCGCGGTCGCCACCCCCGCATCGGACAACTGGAGCAGTCTCTACGCGGTGATGTTCGACCATGCGCAGCGTTATCTCGCGGTGTATTTCCCGTCGGACGAGGATGTGGTCGCCGACCAGGCGCTGGGTGCCTGGATCGATGACCTCGACCATTTCCTGCCGAACGGCACCCGCGGGGTGCTCGGCGAGACGGTGACGGCCGCGGGCGTCGCGTCGCTGTTGGCCACGGTGATCTACCTCGCGACCGTGGAGCACGAGATCACGGGCAGTGGTCTGTGGGACTACCAATTGTGGACCGACACGTCGCCGGTCCGGATCTACGAAGACGGACGCCGGTTGCCCGTCGACGTGTATCAGCGACTCGTCAACGCGAATCTCACGCTGAACGTCCATCGCACGATGTTGCTGAACGACACCGTGATCGGTGTCGCGCTCGACGAGCGAGGGGCCGGCGCATTCCGAGAGTTTCAGCAGGACCTGCTGGGGCTCCAGGCGCGCCTCGATCGGGGCACCCCGGCACCGTGGCGGCTCGAGCCGCGTCACCTCAAGGCGAACATCAACGCGTAGGGGTTTCCTTTCTCCCCGGCGTGAGGGCGGCCTCCGGATTGGCAAGGAATCGCAATGCGGTCACCGAAGGACAGAAGAGATAGATCGAACCCACGGTCTGGATGAACCGGGGGAATCCGGTGAGCACAACGGGTTCGGCGCCGGGGAGCGGGATCTCGAACGAGCTGGTCGCTTCGCGGTTGGCGCCGATGATCGGATCGTTCGTCCGGGTCACGCGCGGATCGTGCAGGCCGATGTTGATCCAGTCGTACATGACCGCCTCGAACTGCGCAATGAGGCTCGCACTCATGAAGTGGCCGAGTAGTCCGCGGCGGTGTCCGTCGTTGGGGTTGGCCGGGTCATACGGCGGGCCGTACGGCACACCGCGCCGAACCAGCGGCCGGGTGTAGTTGGCGCTGCGCTGGACGATGCGCCCGTCCCTCGGGTTCGCGCGTCGGATGTGAGAACCGATGGGGCAGTGGGTGCCGTCGGAGTCGTCGAGCGCCGCGATCTCGTCGTCGAGGAAGTCGAAGTCGTTGAGGTTCTCGTCCGCCAGGGGAGGTGGGAGTCCGGGGCCGGTGAATGACGACTCGGCGTCCCCACCGACGGTCCAGTGCGACAACGACAGCGGAACACCATTGCGCCACCTCCCCATCAACTTGGCCGCGATTCGTTCCTTGTCCCACACGATCTCGGGCGGGCCTGCGGGTTCGCCAACCGCGCGGCGCCGGTCGAGTTCGGTCGTGACCTCGAGGGCACTGCGCTCGAGGAACTGCTCGAACCCGTGGACGTCCTGTTCCATCATGCGGAAGGCGCTGAAACAACCGTTGACCCCGAGTTCGATCGTGACCGACCCCTCGGTCGCTTCGGGCATCTGCCAGGTGACGCCGGGGAAACTCGTCCGGTAGTGCTCGGCGGGCACCTCGGCCGTGCCGGGGTCGTCGATCCGGCCGAGGAGCACGGTCCCCACGGACGCGATCGGCTGGGCGTCGGCGCGGCCGGCGTACTGGCCCTTCACGACGAACCGGGGTTGGGAGATGCTGTCGCGGTAACCAAAGTGGACCGTGTCGCGGTCGGCGGCATCACCGGTGTACGTGTCGAACGTCGCGCCGTCGATGCGGGTGACCACGGTGAATGCCTGCGACTCCGCCCACGCGGACTCGAGTCGGGTGGCGACCTCGTCGAGCGCGTCTCGGTGCTCGAGCGCGTGAATGGTCCACATCAAGTGGACGTGGTCGGCGTTGCCGAGCCCGTCGATCCAGTGCTCGGGTGCGCTGTCGGCGATGTCGCCGACTTTGCGGGCCCGGTGTGGTGCACCTTCGAGAAACTCGTCGGGGAAGGTGGCCAGCCAGTCCGGCCGCAGGCCGAGGGCCCCCAGCCCGGCCGCCGTGATACCCACGTTCACGCAGGTGGCCGGCTTGGTGCCCTCCTCCCAGACCTCGGCCGTGGTCAGGGTCGGCATCCCATTGGTCCCGGTGACGATCGCAGCGATCGACGCCCGGGCCGCGGCGGGGTTCGCAACCCGCACCACGATGTGGCGCACGAAGCGCATGTTGTAGCCGCGCAGGATGTTTCCTTGGATGTCGGCGAGGATCGTGTCGTCCGAGATCGTGACGCCGGGTGGAAGGTCAATCGTGGTCATGGTTCACCAACCGATCTCGAGCGCGTGGCGGATCTGGGCGACGGTGTATCCCGGGTACGAGCGGTAGGCGAAGAGCTGCACGTTGGTAGGCGGATCCGTTCGCTGGCACTCGTCGATGAGCAGGACCAACCGTCGACTCATCTTGACGATGTCGCGGTCGTCGGCGGGACCGAGCGCCAATGCACTCGCCGGGTAGTCGAGCTGGAGGGCATCGCGGGTCCGCACCCACTCGATGAAATCGTCGGGGTACTGCTCGACCGGCAGCGGAGGCGCGTCATTGATGAAGGGGAGCAACGCGTCGAATGCCGAACCCACGTTGTAGATGAAGTCGCGGATGTAGTTGGCGAAGTCACCGTCGTAGAAGCTGAACATGCACAGGTTGTCACCGACGATGGTGAACCGCGCGAAGTGCACGATCTGGGTGTTGTCGAGCCCGGCGATGACCTCTTGGACGGCGCCGGCCAGGGCCTGGATCAATTTCGCCCGACCGAACGGAGAGCCGTCGGCGAGGGGCATGACCAGGTTCATCGGGATCTGGATGTTGTCCGACGGATTCGTCGAGAACACGCGGACCGGGATCTGCGGCGGGTCACGCCGACGCCAGATCGCGGTCAGCGCCCTGATCAGCAGTCGTTCGCCCAGTCCTGGGGTGGTCATGGTGGCTCCTCAAGCTCCGCCCTGCACCGGCTCGGACGACGGACGGTAGCCCGCGCGCGCGGGACGCGGAATTCGGTACGGTGGGCCATGAACGTGATCTCGCCCGAGCTGGTCGGCGCCCTCATCGACGCGATGGGTCCGTCGTTCCCCGAGCACGTTGCCGGAACCCGTCCGATCCACGCCAAGGGCATCGGCGTCGGGGGCAACTTCGTGGCGAGCTCGGTGGCGTCGAAGTACTGCGTGGCAAAGCAGTTCGACGGCCGCGTGGTCCCGGTGACCGTGCGGTTCTCGAACGGCAACGGTCAACTGGATCCGGACTTCCGGCTCCAGGTGCGGGGCATGGCCGTGAAGTTCTTCGCGGGCGGCACCCGGGAGACCGGGAGAGCCGGCGCTCGCGCCGAGCGCTCCTATGTCGGGATGCACTACGACGACGGTCCGATCGTGGCCCGACCGGGCGAGGAGATCGCCGAGACCGACCTCGTCTGCATGTCGGCGCCGGTGTTCATGGCCCAGAGCGCCGAACGTCTCCTCGAGTTCGAGCAGAGCTACCGCGCCGTCAAGGTTCGCCGCGCCGGTCTGATGAAGCGCATCAAGTCGCTCCTCACGATGAGTCCGCTGCTCCCGCTGGAGTCCGGGGTCACGATGTCGGGCAACGAGGGATTTCTGCAGTGGGCCCGGACCTACCCGCCGGCCCAGGCATTCCTGCTTGCCAACGCTGGGCAGCGGCTCCCGGCGAGTTACGCGCGGGTCGTGTACGACGCGGTCCACGCATTCGAGGCGCAGGGATCGACGGGTACCCGTCGGATGGTGCGGTTCACGCTCGAACCGTCCGACGGCGTCTTCACCACCGGTGGACCCGACCCGGCCCAAACGCCGATCGCCTCGTTTCTCCGTCCGGCCGACCTCAACGCTCACGGGTCGGAGCTGGGCGCCGACTACCTCCAGCGCGAGCTGCGAGAGCGCCTCTCGTACGCGCCGGGCCGATTCAACGTGCGCATGCAGATCGCCGACCCGTCCGACGACACGGCGGACCCGACGGTGGCGTGGCCGATCAACCGGCGCCGGGTCCTGATGGGCACGCTGACCTTGACCCACGTGCTCGCAGATCAGGTCACAGGCTGTGAACTCCTGAGCTTCAACCCCGGGCGTCTCCTGCCGGGGATGGCGATCTCGGACGATCCGGTCCTCGCGGACCGGTCCGCGGTGTACGAGGAGTCGTATCGGCGTCGCGCCGCGGCGCGGGCGGGGGGCTCGATCACCCCGTCGTCGTCGTCTCCGAAAGCGTCCTCGTCGGGTTGCCCGATGGGGTTGTCCTAGCTATTCGTGGTCCGACACCGCGCTCGTGAGGTCACGACGAGCCCGCGCGATCTCACTGCGGACGTATTCCATCGCCTGATCGAACTCCATCGCCATTCCCGCGGCGACGTTGGCGTCGAACTCCGCATCGCCGAGTTTGGCCCGTAGGTCGTCGAGCACCTTCGGGAGGCGAACGGTCATGCTGATGCCCTGGCGGGTGCTCATGCCGTAGATCTGCGCCGCGATTTCGGGCTGGTCGAGCCCGTCGAACAACACCGTACCGAGGGCGAGCGTCGTGACGACGCTGCCGTGATTGCCGGCTCGGTGGTACCGGGTCAACGCGGTGTCGAGGAGTTCGAGCGCCCGTTCCGGATGGCCGAGGACTCCTTCGAGCCCGGCGATCTCGCGGATGAAGTTGACCTCGAAGAATGCGAGGCGCTGTTGGCGGGCGTATTCGAGCGCGTCACGCATGATGACCATCGCCCGTACCGGGTCCGAGTCGGCGTAGGCGCGTCCGTGGCCGACTTCGGCGAACGCGATCCAGTAGGGATTACCGAGTTCGTGCGCCGCCGCGATCGCTGCGACGGCGAGGGCCTGGGCTTCGTCGGATCGATCGATGCCGGGCAACACCGCGAGGGGCAGGACGAGACCGACGACGCGAGTGAGTCCGGGCCGACGAGCGGCTTCGTCACAGATCTCGAACATCGTGTCGAGCCGTCCGGCGTACCGGCACGCGAACGCCAGCCAGGCGTTGCTCCATCCGATTTCGAACGTCTCGTACTGCGGGTCCGCTTCGAGGGCCAGTGCCCGTTCGGCATACTCGATGGCTACCTCGGGTCGGCCCGTGAGCGCACACACACAGGCCGCGGTGTACAGCCGAGGGAGCTGCACCACGTTGGCCGCAGTGGCCGCGGGAAGGATGTCTTCGACCCAGCCGAACGACTCGAAGCGCTGGAGGGCCATGGTCAGCATCGTGGTGTGGGCGGCGATGGTGACCGCCGTATCCAGTTCGTCGTGGGACGCCGCCCACCGGAACGCGATACGGAGATTGGCGAACTCGCGCTCGACCCAGTCGAGCGCGTCCCGCTGATTGGGACTGTTCCAGTGCGACCAGCGGATCTCGGCGTGTTCGGCGAAGTGCCGCGCGTGGACCCGACGCACGTCGTTCCGGGTCCCGGTCTCCTCGAGTTGTCCGTCGCCGTACTGGCGGATCGTCTCGAGCAGGGCGAAGCGCATCCGCCCGGCAGACTGATCGGTGGTGATCAGCGACTTGCGGACGAGCGAGTCGAGGAGATCGAGCACCGTGAACTCGTCGATCCCCGCCGAGGCGGCGATGGCGGTGGCGGCCTCGAGGTCGAACCCGTCGGCGAAGACCGAACACCGGTCGAGCATCAGTCGTTCGTCGTCGGTCAGCAGGTCGTAGGACCACGACACCGCCTTGCGGAGCGTCTGGTGGTGTTCGAGATCGTGACGTGACCCGGACAACAGCCGGAACCGATCCGAGAGGCGGTCGCGAACATCGGCCGGGCTCATCGAGGTCATGCGGGCGGCCGCCAGTTCGATGGCCAGCGCGAGACCGTCGAGGCGCCGGCAGATCTCGACGACTGCGGCCGCGTCGGTGGGGTCGTCATCGGCGAAGGCCGGGTTGACCGACCGGGCTCGTTGGCGGAACAACTCGACCGCCGCCGACGTGGATCCCGCCGTGACGTCGAGGGTCGGGACGGGCCAGACGTGCTCGGCGCCGAGGCGAAGACTCTCGCGGCTGGTGGCGAGGACCTGCACCACCTGGGTGGTTCGGAGCAACGCATCGACGAGATCGGCCGCGGCGGCGTGGACGTGCTCGCAGTTGTCGAGCACGATCAGGAGTCGGCGACCCGTCACGGCCTGGGCGATGCACTCGGTGACGGTGTGTCCCGCCATTGGCGTGACCCCGAGCACGGCGGCGACGGCATCGGGAAGTGATTCGGAGGCGCCGATCGGCGCGAGCGCCACCACCCAGACCCCGTCGGTGAACTCGTGGGCCAACTCGGCAGCGGCCTGGAGGGCCAGGCGAGTCTTGCCCACGCCGCCCGTCCCGGTGAGAGTGACGAGCCGGTGTTGGCGCACGAGCGTGCCGACTTCATCGAGCTGGTCCTCGCGACCGATGAAGCTCGTGGTCTGGGTCGGTAGGTTCCCGAGGGTGGCGCTGAGGGTGCGCGGCGGCGGGAAGCTCGATCTGAGCCCATCGGCGTGGACCTGGAAGAGGCGGGTCGCGTCACCGAGATCGCGGAGGCGATGTTCACCGCAGTCGACAAGTTGGATGGTCTTGAGGTTCTCGACGACGCTCGCCGTGGAGTTGTGCACGAGGATCTGGCCGCCGTGCGCGGCGTCCATCACCCGAGCCGCTCGGCTCAGGGTGAGTCCGAAATAGTCGCGGTCCCGTTGCTCGGCTTCCCCCGTGGCAATCCCCATCCGTACGGGGAGATCCAATGCGTGTTGGGCCTCGATCGCGGCATCGATGGCCGCCTGGCCCGAGTCGAATGCCGCACAGACGCCGTCGCCGGTGTGCTTGAACAGGTCGCCGCCGTGGGCCGCGACTGCGCTTCGCAGCACGGCGTCGTGGGCGTCGAGTGCGGCACTCATCGTGTCGTGGTCGTCCCGCCAGCGCCGGGTCGAACCCTCGATGTCGGTCAGCAGGAAGGTGACGAGCCGTTGCGGACGTTCGGCCACCTCCCCAGGATGCCATACCCGCTGGATGTACTTGCCAGTTCGACGACATCTGGCGGAGAGGGTCATGAGAGGTGCAGGTCGAGCCGGCGCCCGAGTACCGTCCAGCGGGGCAGTCGGGTGGGTGCAACTCGCCAGCCTGGCGCGGGAGGGCAACCGGGTGCTGGAGGCGACGATGACGTGCCAATCCGAGAGGTGGCCGTCGTGATGATCCGACGGATCCCCGTGCTCCTGCGTGGGCTCACTCCGGTGTTCGCGCTCCTGCTCCTGGGTACGTCGCTGATCATGGGCCAACAGACCGACGTGATCGCGGCCATGCATCCCGAGGGGTGTCCGGCCGGAACGCCGGTCGAGTTCCAGTGGTCGCCGACGGGGACGCGCAACGAGCAGGAGTTCGTCGGCGTGGTCGAAGCGTGGAACTCCCACCGCCTCCGGCGGGTGCCGGCGGGAACCGGTGGTGTCGCCGCCGCCAACTCCTGCAAGGTGGCCCTCAAGGACTCGGATGAGGTCGACCTGACCGGGCGGGTCAAGTCGCCGCACAGCATCGCCCGGCAATGGATGTGGACCGACATCCTCGGGTTCACGGCGCTCTACGGACTCTTGCTCGTCGGGCTCCTCCTCAACGAGCGGGTGCGCGCGCAGACCGCGGCCGCGCCCGACGAGCGCGCGCGCCCGCTGGGCCGCAATCTCGCGCGCACCGAACGGGAGCTCAACCGGTGGTTGCGGCACGGGTGGTGGTTCGCGGCGGTCGGGATCGCCGTGGCGATGGACTGGGCGGAGAACGCCGCGCTGCTCGGCCAGTTCCGCCGAGCCTGGGATCACGTGGTCCAGTTCGGAACGGTGTCGGCCGACCAGGTGGACCTCGGCTGGGTCCACGCGTTCGGGGTAGTGAAGTGGTTGGCGCTCGCGGCGCCGGTGGCGTTGCTGGTAGTGGCCTATGTGATCCGGGCCGTGCAGCGATTGGTCACGCTCCGAACCGTGATTCGCAAGCAGCTCCCGCTCCTCGCGGTCGCGATGGTGTTCGGGGTGATCCTCCTCGTGCCACCCCAAGGCCTCGACGCCGTCCGCGGGTTGTCGCTCACGCGTCTCTTCGGGACGCTCGCGGTGGTGCTCGTCCTCGGCCAGGTCCTGACCCTCGCCGGCGCGACCGCGTTGCGGAAGCAGCATCTGGAGGGGCAGGAAGCCCCGGTTCGTTCGACCGCCGAGTCACGGCGCCGCCGGCTGGCACCTTCGGTCGCGCTCCTGGCCGTGGCGTTGGCCCTGGCCGTCGTCGGCTCCCTGCTCGGATGGAAGGGTCTCCTGGTTCCAGCGGTGCTCCTGGGCGCGCTCGCGCTCGTGTCGGCGTTCATCGACTTTCGTGAGCCGTCCGGCGCCACCCCGCCGGAGCGCACGTTCGGTGACGCCACGATCGACGACTTCGATCTGCGGGTCTCGGTGTCGAGCGTGGCCGGGGCCTTGGTCGTGGTCGGGTTCGGCGCCGCGCTCGTCGAGACGGCGGCGTTGGATTTCGCATACTTCAGTTCGGCCGACGGCGTCGCGGCGCGGATGGGGATCGGTCTGGCCATCCTCGGTATGGCGCCGGCCGTGCGTGGATGGTTCCGACGGGTCGCGTGCTGGCTCGAGGCTCGATCCGACGCGCAGAAGACGCTCGTCGCAGTCCTCCTCACACTCCTGGCTCTACCGGGATTGATCTTCCACGACCCGGATCTCAACCTTCGTTTCGCACCACTATTCGGCGCGGTGGTGGTGCTCGCCATGTTCCTCGGCGGGATGGCGCTCTTGCTCGTGTGGGCCGATCGCCTGGCCTTCTTCCTGGCTCGCAACGAGCAACGGCGAATGGTGTTCCTCCCCACGATCCTTCGGGAGTTCGGCGTCTCACGGCCGCCCGTCGTCAGCTTCGTGGTCGTGTGGGCTGTGGTGGCCGGCATCGGATTTCGCGGGACCGGTCACGACGTACGGGTCGTCACCGGATCGAAGGTTGCCGAGCAGTCGCTCGACTCGATCGTGGGCGCGTGGATCGATCGCCACCCGGGTCTGGCGACCGCGAACCCGCCGAACGCGGCCGCACCGGCGTTGCTGGTGAGTAGTTCCGGCGGCGGGATCCGCGCCGCGTACTGGACTGCCGCCGTGCTCGATTGCGTGACCGAGGGACGGACCGTCGGTTCCAACCCGTGCGCGCGCGAGACCGACCCCGCCACCGTTGCGCGTCGGCGAGGCGCGCTCCTCGCGATGTCGGGCGTGAGCGGTGGCAGTTTGGGTATCGCGGAGTACGTGAGCGAGACCGTGCCGGTCGGCATGGGCGAACGACATCCCGTCGCGGCGACGCACTGGTACGACGAGAAGCTCGGCGTGGATTTCCTTTCGTCGACCCTGGCCGCCTACTTGTTCAACGACGGTCTGAACTCACTGATCCACCCGGACCACCCAGTCGATCGGGCGGCGATCACCGAACGGTCCTGGGAGAAGCCGTGGTCCGATGGGCGCCTGGGCCGTCACTACCTCTCGGACCAGGCCACCCACACCCAGCCGCTCCTATTGCTGAGCGGCTACAGCGTCGAGGACGGCTGTCGGTTCTCGGCGTCGATCCTCGCCGCCAACGCGGGGCGGACCGCACAACAGTGCGGGAAGGCCGCGACCGGCCGTGACGGCGAGTTGCTGGCGAGCACCGACCTGCCCGACGTGCTGTGTGAAGGGACCGATGTTCGGTGGTCGACCGCGGCCCTGCTCTCGGCGCGGTTCCCTTGGATCAGCCCGACCGGCTCGATCGGTAGGGGTGCCTGCGGCGACCCCGCCGCGCACACGCAGGTGGCCGACGGCGGGTATCACGAAGCGTCGGCTGCGAGTGCGATCAACGAACTGATGCCGCGGGTGCACGAGATCATCGACGAGCAGCAACAGGGCTGCGTCGTTCCCCTCTTCCTGCAGATCGACAATGGGTATTCCGGACCGTCGTCGACGGCGGATTCTGCGGTCGGCCAGATCACTGCTCCGATCACGGGGATTCTGAAGTCGACCACCGGTTGGGAAGCGGCGGCACGGGCCGACTCGCGGCGGCTCTTCGGCGGTGCGTTCGGGAACCATCCGCGCGCAACGGTGAACGGCTCTCCGGTCGAGCGGTGGTTCCACATCGAGACCCGAGCGCATCCGGGCGCGGAAGCTCCGCTCGGTTGGGTGCTCTCCAAGACCGCGACCGCGGATCTCAAAGACCAGCTCAAGGTGAACCGCGCCGAAATCGAGCGGTTGCGGAACGTTCTGGACGCAGAGACCGACCTCGAGTGCGCAGCCCCGCTCGTCGACCCGTCGACCCCGGGCTGATCTCAGGGCTTCCGGCCCTGGTTGCGGCGCGGTGATATTTCTACCGTTGGGGCCAACCGACAGATGAGGGAGCCTCCATGACTCAGACCCAGGAATCGTCGACGAAGACGCGGTTACCGCCGCGCTGGTTCATGAAGGGGTTCTGGCTCACGCACCGTTGGGTGTACCGGGTGACGCGGGGTCGGTTCGGCCTCTGGCGCCCCGGGCGACGCTTGGGGTGGGGCGCGATGTGTGTCCACGCCGTCGGTCGCCGGTCGGGCGTGCCGCGAAATGTGATGGTCGGCTATTTCGAGGATGGGCCCAACGCGGTCGCGCTCGCGACGAACGGTTGGCAAGACGGCGAGCCCGCGTGGTGGCTCAACGTGCAGGCCCACCCCGACATCGCCGTCGATCTGCCCGACGGATCGAGGCAGGTCACGGTCCACGCCGCGCGGGGCGAGGAGCGCGATCGGCTGTGGGCCCGGTGGTGTGAGATCGACAAGAACCTCGATGCCTACGCCGCTCGACGCTCGGCCCCCACCGCCGTCGCGGTCTTCGCGCCGCGCGGTACACCTGCCGGAGACGGCGGGCCCATGGGTCCGAACTGAGTGTTCGCGAGCCGAGTCCATGTCGTGACCGGCAACCGCGGCACACTGGGGGAGTGACCCAGATGAGTGTCGCCGCGTGAGCGCTCGACCGCTGAGTGTCGACTGGTGGTTCCGAGATCGGACCACAGGCAGGATCGTGGTCGCGCAGTTTCCGAATCTTCCGCTGTGGATCTTTGCGGCGAGCGCGGTGGTCGGCTGGTTCGTATCCGAGAACTCCGGTGAGGGTGAGTTCGTGGCCGGGATCGGCACCGCGGCGTTGGCGTGGTGGGCGCTCGATGAGCTGATCCGGGGTGTGAACCCGTGGCGCCGCGTGGTCGGCGTCGGTGGCCTTGCACTCGTCGTCACCCGGGTCGTGAGCGCGATCGGCTGACCTGGCCGCGGCTCGCGTCAACCCGACGTGAACGGTGACCGAATACCCGCGAGATCTGCCAAACGCGCGAGGCCGGGCTCGACCACGTCTGCCACCCGCGCGGCCGCGGCGAGCACTGCCGGGTCGTCCTTCAGCGCCGGCTTGATGCGGGCAGGGTTCAGCGCGCAGGCGTTGGCCCACTCGGCGATGTCGGGCTCGGCGCCGAAGGCCCGGCTTGCTCGCGCGCCCAGCACCTGCATCCGCGCCCAAGTGGCCAGCGTGTCGGGCAACTCGTTCGGCGGACACAGTCGATTGCGCTCGCGGTCGTCGGCGCGGGTCGCCTCGACGTAGCCGATCAGCGCCGCGTTGAAGCACGGGAATCCGGCCCGGCTCGTCTGGATACGAATCGCATCTGGACTCCAGATTGGAACCACTGGCGGATATGCAAGCCCTGAGGCCGCGCAATGCACGATGACCGCGCCCGGCGCGAGGGCCACCGCGCCGCGATCGCACACGATCTCGGAGTTCGTCACGTGTCGGATGTGTCCCAGGCGCACGACGTGCTCGATCGTGCGCAACCGATCAAGCTCCCAACGACCGAGTGTCGGTGTTTTGGCCATCGTGGGTGCAACGCGCGGGTCGATGCGCATCATCACGTCGGCGGTTTCGAGCCGGAGAAAGAGGTCGGCGAGCGACTCCGCCCCGGTGGCTGCGGTCATCGTGTCGGCCGTGAGCCCGAGCGCGACGACCGGGTCGGGCTGGACGACCGCGCGGTTGAGCATCCACGGCTCTCGTGGTCGGATCCACGTGATGTGATCGGGTGCGACGCCGTTCGTGAGCAACCACACGATGCCGTCGGTCGCGGTCTTCCCCGAACCAACGATTACGTAGTTGCTGGCTGCGACCTCGAGCCGGGCGAGATCGTTGATCGGGAGAATGCGCACGCCGTCGGCCACGACGAACGGTGGCGGTGTCGTCGCCGGGATCGTCGGCGCGAGGTAGGTGGCGTCGACGAAGCGGCGGCGGACGTCGACCTCGGTGGTCTGACCGGACTGGAGCGAGGTGACGAAATGGGTCGTGCCGTCGGTGTGGTACTCGTGGCCGCCGAGGAAGCGCAACCGGCCGGAGCCGAGGAACCGATGCTGCAGGATGTCGTCGTAGTAGGCCTGGATCTCGGACTGGTACGCCCGCTCCTGCAGCCCGGTCTCGGGGCCGTGCTCCTGGATCGCGCCGTGACCAAGCTCGGTCGACGCGACGCCGTAGAACAACGACGCTTGATGCAACTGCACGAACGGATACGCATCGTTCCAATGGCCGCTGGCCGCCTGACGCCGATCGACGATCGTGACGTGCACGTCGGCGTGATCGATCAGTGCATCGGTGAATGCCATCCCCATTGCCCCCGCCCCAACGACGAGGTAGTCGGTTGCGATGGCCATACCAGGTGGGCCTTTCAGGTCACGGTGAGGCAGGGGCACAGGGTCGAGGCACTGACCGACGAACCGGCGCCCGTGCCAGGGAGGACGACCCAGATGGTGGCGGTCCCCGTCGTCGCGTCGGTCGCGGCGGAAATGGGCACGGTGAGTGCGGTCTCGCTCTGAATCGTCACCGGTCCCACGTTCATCCCGGGCGTCGGGATCAACACGGTCGTCCCCGGGAAGAAGCCGGTGCCGTTGATTGTGAGGGTCGTGCTCGCGCCGCGTGCGATCGAGCCCGGCGCGGTACTGCTGATCGACGGGATCGTGACCGAGCGCATGAACACATCGTCGGTCTGGTTGGTGTCACCGGAGATGAAGTCGGGCGATATCGACTGGAACGCGATGGACCGACCGTCGCCGCTCAGTGACGGCTTCTCGTTCGGTTCGTTGATCTCGCCGCCCGTGGGGGTCGTGCTGATACGCCGGGTCTTCTGCTTGGATCGGTCGCGCACGTAGATGTCGTCACCGAAGTTCTCGTCTTCGGGAACCAGCTGACCCCACGAGACGAACGCGACGTAGCGCGCGTCGGCGCTGATGGTGACCGTGTGGGACGAGCCTTGCGTCGGGACCGATCCGTTGTCGACGCTCGCCATGTTCGTGGTCTGCGTGGTGACGTTGCGGACGAACACATCGGTCGAGTCGTTGGCATCGACCGCAATGAGGTTCGTGGCGGTCGACTCGTAAGCGACGACCGACCCGTCGCCGTTGATCGCCGGTCCGGAGCTGCCGGCCTCGGCTTGGGTTCCGGCGCTCGTCACACTGAGGCGGATCGTGACGCCGGCGGTGCGATCGCGACGGAACACGTCGGATCCGGTGTTGGTGTCGCCGCCGACGAGGTTCGCGGCCGTGGATGCAAACGCAACGTATCGACCGTCCTGGTTGATGGCGGGTTGGGAGCTGGGTCCGTTGCCCACTGCGCCACTCGCCGTCACGCTGACCGACGTTGTGGTGCCGGTCACGAGGTCGTGGACGAACACGTCCGACTGCTCGTTGCCGTCGTTGGTCACGAGATTGTCGGCCGTCGAACTGAACGTGACGTAGCGCCCGTTGCCACTGATCCTCGGTCCCTCGCTGGGGCCGTTGGCGACGGTGCCGTTGGTCGCAACACTGACCCGGGTCGTGGTGCCCGCCGAACGGTCACGCACGTAGATCTGGGTGACGGCCGGCGCGGCGCTCGCCACGAGGTTCGACGCCGCGGAACGGAACGCCACGCGGGCGCCGTCGTCGCTGACCGACGGTTGGTCGCTCGCTCCGTTCCCCGAGGCGGAGCCGGTGGTCGTGCTTGCCAGTTGTACTGCGCCGGACTGTTGGTCGCGCACGAACACGTCGGGCGCGTTATTGGCGTCGGTGTTGGTGGTGAGGTTGTTGGCCCACGACTCGAACGCGACCCACCGGCCGTCGAAGTTGATGCTGGGTGCCCGGCTCGCGCTGTTCCCCTCGACGTTGTCGACCGACTGGCTGACCCGAACGAGCGTCGCGCACCCCGTGAGCGTGGCCAATGCGAGTGCGGCGGTGAGCGCGGTGACGCGTCGGCGGGCAGTCAGCGGCAGATGAATCGAAATCACGGCGGAACGAGCCTCCCAACGGTGACCCTCCGAATGCGGACACCGAGCCTCAAAGAGTACGAGATCAGGCCGGCCGTGCGCCGGTCGGCGAGGTCAGGAGCTCTCGGAGGGAGGAGCGTGGTCGTTTCCCTCGTGGGAGTGCTGGTCAGTGAACCCAGCCGCGCCGTCCTGGTCGAGCCGGGCCCGAAACTCCTCGAGCTCCTGCTCGATGTGGTCATCGTCGGGCATCTCGGGGATCACGACGTCGACCTCGGCGAGGAGCAGTTCCGCGACGAAGATCGGTGCGTTGACCCGCAGCGCGAGGGCGATCGCATCGGAGGGACGGCTGTCGAGCCGCACGTCGCCGATGGGTCCGCGGAGCGAGAGTTCGGCGTAGAGCGCGCCATTGCGGCGGTTCGTCACCTCGACCGCGTCCACGTGGGTGCCGCTCGCGGCGAGCAGCGAGACCAGGAGGTCGTGGGCCTCGGGTCGCGGCGGCTCGTCTCCGTTGACGGCCGCCGCGACCGAGACGGCCTCTTCCCCGGCGATCATGATCGACAACGCCCGAGCGGGTTGGTCGCGTTCGCGCAAGACCATTGCGACCCCTCCGGTACCGGGGTCGAGTTGCATGCCGGAGAACTCCACTCGCTTCACGAGGGAGTCAACGATTTCGTGGCCGCATTAGTTCCGAACTGCGGCGCGTGCTCCGCATGGGTTCGCCGGTGTTCCCAGCTCAGTCTCAGTCTCGGTCGCGGTGATCTGGGGCGTCTCGCCCGGTCAGGTGAAGATGATCTGGCCGCCGGCCGCCTTCGCGTAGAACTCGCCGACCGTGATGATGTCCTCAATCGAGTCGATGAAGTCATCAGCCGACAGGCCGAACATGTCGACGGACGCCTTGCATGCGTACATCCCGGCGCCGGTGTCGCCGATCATCTCGAGGAACTCCGGAATGGGCGGGATGTCGAGTTCCGCCATCTTCTTCTCCATCATGTGGGTGGCGAGCGCCGACATCCCGGGGAGACCGCCGACCAGCGTCGCCATGTGCATGCCCGGGTTGCCGACCGTTGCGACCTTGATGTGTTCGATGCGCTTGCGGTGGATGGCGTCGAGTCCGAAGAAGGTGAAGAAGAGATTCGCTTCGATCCCTTCGGCCCGCGCACCATTGGCCATGATCAACGCGGGGTAGATCCCTTCGAGCGAGCCCTTCGAGACGATGATCGAGACCTTGGTGATCAGGTCAGTCATGGAGCGTCCTTTCGACATTCGAGCTGCGACGGCAGCAGGTCCAGTGATCAGATGCAGCCGCGGGGCTTCGGGATACCGGCGATCTTCGCGGCGAGCTTGGCCGGGCCCTTCGGGAACAACTGGTAGAGCTCTTTCACCGAGACGCCGGAACTCTTCCCGAGCGCGCGGACCGTAGGCCCAGTGCCCTTCTCGAAGTACTCCGTGCGCATGTAGTGGATGACGTCCCAGTGTCGGTCGGTCAGTGGCTCGATCGATTCGCGTTTCGCGATTTCGGCGGCCATCTCCTCGGTCCACTGTTCCGGATGTTCGAAGAAGCCTTCGTCGTTCAGGTCGACGTCGACCCCGGCGAGGGTGGTTGCAGTCACGGTTCCTCCTCGGAACGGGTGGGTGGTCAGGACGGAGCGGACGAGTCGATGCGTTTGCCGGCGCGGGGCATGCCGGGGGTGATGCCCGGGATGTCCCGACCGGGCAGCAGTGCGTGCCAGTAGAACCACTGGAACATGAGCTTGCCGAGGTGGTTGAGCCGCGACTCCTTCAGCAGCGGCACGCCCACGGGCGTCGGGAAGTGGCCCGGGACCGGCTCCTGCTCGTAGTTGAAGTCGATCAGCATCGCCTGGTGGAATCCGGTCTCGATGAAGCAGTTCGCGTGCCCGTCGTACGACGCGTCGAGTGGTTCGCTGTGCAGGAACCGCTGAATGTTCTCGACGAGGATCTCGCCCTCGAAGTGGGTGACCGATCCGGCCTTGGAGATCGGAAGGTTGGCCGCGTCTCCGATCGCGAAGATGTTCGGCTTGGCCTTCGACTGCAAGGTGTGTTCGTCGGTCGCGACGAAGTCCAGGTCGTCGCCGAGCCCCGGCGAGTGACCGACGAACGCGGCGCCGCTGTGCGCAGGAATCACGACCGCGAGATCGAACGGGACCGCGCGCTCGTCGTAGCTGATGAGTCGACCGCGGGCACCGTCGACCTCGCCGGTGTTGAACTCGGTGACCACCTCGATGCCGCGATCGGCGAGCATCCCGCCGAGCACCTCCGAAGCGACGGGCTTGGTGAACGCACCGTCGAGCGGTGTCACGTAGGTGATCGTCACCGCGTCACGGATGCCGCGCTCGTGGAAGTACCAATCGGCGAGGAAACAGAACTCGAGCGGCGCGACCGGGCACTTGATCGGCATATCGATCACGTTCACGACGAGGCGCCCTCCGGTGAAGTCCTCGAGCTGGTCGCGGAGCGCGCTGGCGCCGGGTAGGTCGTAGAAGGTGCAGACCTTTTCCATCCAGCCCGCGCCAGTGAGGCCTTCGGTCTCGTCGGGAACGAGGCGCGATCCCGTCGCGACCACGAGCACGTCGTAGTCGAGCACGGCCCCGTTCGCGAGATGGACCTGATCGGTCGCGATGTCGACGTGATCCACCGCATGTTGGTGGTAGTCGATTCCATGGTGGAGTTGACGTTCACGTGGACGCATGATGTCGTCGGGTTCGGCCAAGCCGAACGGAACGAACAACAGGCCCGGCTGATAGATGTGGTCACCGTCGATGTCGACGACGGTGATCTCGGCGTCGGACGGCAGTGCCTTTCGGAGGCGGTTCGCGGTGAGCGTGCCGCCGGTACCGCCACCGAGAATGACGACACGCGGGGTCACGCGCGCCGGGCCATCGCGAGGGATCTGTTGGTCACTCCGAGAGGGTACGGAGCCGCCGGTGGAGGGTGTAGGGCCGAAGGGCCTTGGTGGGACGGGCCGGACGCGCGATGTTGTCGGCGATGCTCAGCCCGTCGAGATGTCGACGACGAGGCGTGGAGGCGCGGTGAGCCTGGTCACGGTGAAGGGGCGGGTCCGGTCGAGACCGAGAGCCCAGGCGCTCTGACCTTCGAAGTCTTCGTTGAGTTGGTACTCGAGAATCGAGCTGACGTTCGTCGGCACGACCACGCGCGGACCGGCATACCCGTTCTGGTCCGGGCCGTTCATCCATGAACTCAACGAGACCATGAGCACCGCGTCGCCGCGGATGGTCACCGGGAGGCCGCTCGGCGATGCGGTGATGGGCTTGGGTACGTACCGGACCCAATAGCCGGGGAACGGGAGTGCCGGATCCGACGGTTGGAGTTCGATGACGAAGCGGTCGAAACACGGATGCGCTCCGGTGCGGACGTCCCTGCCCACGAGCGCACTCATACGGTTCGGGAAGCCGTCGCGGACGTCCGCAGTTCCGCCGCTCGGACAACCGTTGGTGGTTGGCGGAGTTCCGGTCGTCGACGAACTCGGCGACGCGGTGGTCGTAGAGGTGGACCGACTGACCGGTGGACGGGGCTTGGTCGTGGTCGTCGACCTCGGAGTGCTGCTACTTCCGCTGCACGCGCCCAGCGACAAGGCGACAATGGCCACCAACACGATGGATTTCCTCATGTCCGAAGTGTGCCGGAGTGGCAGGCCCGCGGCCAGGGCAGGAGGTCCCACTTCTGAGAGATTCGGGACCACGATCGCGGTGTCGGCGGCTCTGGTCCACCTTGGGGTGGGACTTTCGACCCTTCGATGAGGGCCATGCGCTGGTTTCTTCGCTCGGCACCGGTCGTCACGATGGTTGAGCGTCGGCAATCACCGGTGCTTCGATTCGATCACAGGGGGCCATTCATGCGTCGTCGCACGCTCGATCTCTTCTTCGTTGTCGGAGGATTCGCGCTCGCGGTCCTCTTGCTCGTTCTCGGGCTCGTACTGCAATCAAACGCGAACTTCGCCAACGATTACGTGAAGGAACAGCTCTCTACGCAACGCATCACCTTTACGCCGGCGGCCAACCTCGCGCCCGAGGAGAAGCAGGCCGGCTGCCTCGTGACGAACGCGGGTCAACCATTGACGAGCGGTCCCGAGGCCGAGTGCTACGCGAACGAATACATCGCCCTGCACCTCACTGAGGTCAACGATGGCAAGACCTACTCGGAGACGAGTGGCGCGGCCCGGGCGGCGAAGACCGCAGCGACCGCGGCGAAGGAGAAGGGCGCGCCCGACGCCGCAACGCTCGACGAACAGGCTCAGGTGCTCGACGGAAAGGTCCAGACGCTGTTCCGGGGCGAGACACTTCGAGGCCTGCTCCTCACGTCGTACGGCTTCAGCGAGTTCGGACGAAAGGCCGGGCAGGCCGCGCTGGTCGCCTTCCTCGTGGCCGGGGTCCTGATGCTCGCGTCGATCGCCGGCATCGTGCACCTGACGCGTACTCCGAAGAACGAGGTCGTCGAGTGATCGACGCCGGTGATGTTGCGCTCTGAGGTGGGACTGGCGAAGTCCGCTGGCCGTCAGTCGTCGGAGTCGAGTCGGAAGCCGACTTTCATGCTCACCTGAAAGTGGCCGACCGCTCCGTCTTGCAGGTGGCCGCGGATCTCGGTGACCTCGAACCACTCGAGGTTCCGCAGTGACTCGGCGGCTCGGCTGACGCCGTTGCGGATGGCCGCGTCGACACCCTCGGGTGACGAACCGACGATCTCGGTGATCTTGTACGTGTGATCCACCATCGCGGTTGTGCTCCTTCTCGTGCCGGGCCACCTGGACCCGGGGATGCGTTCACCGTCAGCTTCTCACTTATCTCGAAGAATCGCAGACCCGGATCGGTGCCGGATCGGTCTTCGAGCCATGGGACCCACGAGTCCACGAGCGTCTGATGATTTTCGTCGGAAGGCAGAGTACTGCTGGCTCTCAGTCGTCGGTCTGGTGTCCGCGGATCACGAGCACCGGGCAGGGGCTGTGGTGTGTGACATAGCTGCTGACCGATCCGAGCAGGACGTCGACGATTGCCCGGTGACCATGGGAGCCGACGACGATCAGCGCGGCGCCCTGTTCCTCGGCGAGCGCGCAGAGCCGGGCGCCGATCGATCCGGATTGCTCGACGATCTGCTGACGGATGGGACGGGGTCCGAAGGCCTGCGCGGAGCGCGCGAGCGCACCTTCGGCCGCCACGATCCCCCCGCGATGCTCCGCCTCGGCATGTTCGTAGGTCTCGACCGGTCCCTCGAATCCGCCGGCGTCCTCCTGCGGGTCGTGGAACGCGTCGACCACCATGACCAGGGACAGTTCGGCATCTGCCGGCACCAGGTGGGCGGCCTCATGCGCGGCGAGCAATGACGCGTCCGTTCCGTCGGTCGCGATGATCACGTGGATGGGAGTCTCGGCGCTGGGTTCGGTCATCGATCGGCTCACTTTCAACGATTGGCTAGGTCACGACAGTCGGGCCTCGGAGACCTCGAACGAACCGTCGAGTCGTGACCTGAGAATGCGTGCTCGACTCACGATGAGCCAGGGCCGATGGTCCCCTTCTTCGACGGGAAGTCGGCGCCCGGCGATCGGGCGACGTACTTGCCGATGGCCGTGTCGGCCGCGACGAGCTCGACGGTGTCGGGGATCTGATCGAAGTCGACGACCGTTGCCTAGCCACCGATCCGACCGGCGGGCGGCGCCGGTTGCTTCGAGTACCGCATCAGGGACCACTACCGAGGTTCGATCGATCAGGACCTCTGCGCCGAGCCGCGCGCAGGAGTCGAGCTTCTCGGGACCAGCTGCGACCGCGATGACCCGCGCTGCGAGTGCGTGGCCCAACTGGACTGCGGCTGCGCCAGAACCGCCCGCGGCACCGAGGACAACGAGCCATTCGCCGGCGCGCAGCGCGGCCCGGCGCACCAGCCCGATCCATGCGGTCGAGAATCCGATCCGGAACGCGGCCGCGTCGATGTCACGCATCTCGGGTGGCGCGCGGAAGCAGGTCGCAGCCAATGCAGTCGCAGACTCGGCGAACCCGCCGCGACCGTCGAAGAAGGTCGTCACCGCCATCACCCGCGTACCGAGCGCAAGGTCGACGCCTCGACCGACGGCATCGACGACTCCACACACTTCTTGTCCCGGCACGAACGGCAGCGGTGGAGTGAGCGGACCAAGGACCCCGGGACGCGATTCGTGACCATTCTGATTGCCTGCTCATACGGGACCTTCGTCCCTGCCCAGGATCGTCAGGACTCGCGATGCTGTGCTGACGAGCTCGTTTCGACCTCGGGAAAGGAGTTCCGAGCCATGCGGAGGATGTCGGGTACGGACTCACTCTTCTTGGCGGGGGAGACGCCCAACTGGCACCAGCACATCGCCGGGCTGGTGGTGCTCGATCCGAGCGACACCGAAGAGTTCAGCTTCGAAACCGTCTCTCGCACGATCGGCCAGCGGCTTGCACTCGTTCCGAAACTGACGTGGAAGCTCAAGACCGTTCCCTGGGGTCTGGACCGCGCACACTGGGTCGATGACGACACCTTCGACCTCCGTCGGCACTTTCACCAGATGACCGTGCCGGCCCCGGGTGGGCCTCGGGAGACCGCCGACGCGATCGCACCCATCCTGGGCCGGCAACTCGATCGCCGGTTTCCGCTCTGGGAGATGTGGTACCTCGACGGGTTGGCGCACGGCCGTGTCGCGGTGTTGATGAAGATGCATCACTGCGTTCTCGACGGCGGTGCGGGCAGCGTGCTCGCGACCTTGTTGTTCGACATTGAACCGAACCCCGCGCCTCGACCGGAGGTTCCACCAACGCTCGAACCCGAAGCGCCGCCGAGCGATCTGAATCTCATCCTCGGCAGCCTCGTGTCGGCGCTGGGTGCGCCGTGGCGTCGCGCTCGGTATTTCGGCCAGCTCGCGCAGCGCAGCATCGACCTGGCGGGCCACCTGATCACCGGGAGGGAACGACCGAACGTGGGGACGTTGCTCCAAGCGCCGAAGACTTCGTTCAATGTGCCGATCGGACCGCGCCGATCCCTAGCGTTCAGCAGTGTTGCCTTGGCCGACGTCAGGGCGGTCGCCGACGCGTTCGACGTGAAGATCAACGATGTCGCGTTGGCCCTGTGCTCGGGTGCGATCCGCGCGTATCTCGACGCAGCCGGCGAGCTTCCGGTGCGGGAACTCACCGCGGGAGCACCGGTGTCATTGCGCAAGTCCGGCGACGCGTCGATGGACAATCAGCTGTCCTATCTCGTCATGCCGCTCGGCACGCAACTGACGGATCCGATCGAACGGCTCCGTCATATCGCGCAGCAGAGTCGTGCTGCCAAGGACATCCACCGCACGATGCGGGCGCATCCGGTCAGCTCGATCGCGGAGACGGCGGCGCCGTTCGTCCTCGGTTCGCTGCTGCGTCTTGCGTATCAAACCCACGTGCTGTCGTTCATTCCGGGGATGATGAACACCGTCATCTCGAACGTCCCCGGACCACCGATGGACCTGTATTTGGCTGGTGCGAAGCTGTCGGGAATCTTCTCGGCGAGTGTGTTGCTCGACTGCATGGGACTCAACGTCACCTTGTTCACCTTCGGTGATCGGGTCGACTTCGGGCTGCACGTCGATCCCGACCTCATCTCCGATCCGTGGTCGATTGCCGAGGGGATCCCCAATGCCTTGCGGGAGCTGATGCTGAGTGCCGACCTCGGCGAGCCGAGCGAAGTCGCCGATGCGTTCGGGTTCTCGTCCGTCGATCTCACGCAGGAGCCGGACCGGCTCGATACCGAGTCGGACCGCAGTGCGGTGGTCGGCAGACCCGCATGATCGCCGGGCCGGCCGTGCGCCGGTTGAGCGACCTCGGCGCGGACCTCACGGCGGGTATCGGGAGGGCCGCACGGTTCGTCCGATCACTCCACGACCAACGAGGAGCCCTTCCCCGATGGGCCGCCGTGCGGATGGGCGCGGCAGCAGTCATCGACGAGGCGCTGCTCACGACGTTCCAGGTCGTGCGTTCCCCGACCGATCACGATCAGTTCTCGCCCAATCTCGATATCGCCGAAGGGCTCCTGACGTACCTGCGTCACGAGCCGTCGCCGTCGGATGTTGCGAGTTATCACCCTCGCCCGGGACCAGCCGAGTTCGCAGGGGTCGAGCGTCGCGTCGGCCATGTGCGCTTTCAGCATGCTTCGTTCCCGAGCCGGTACTCGCCAGACGCTTCGGTGCCGGGATGGTTTCGGTATCTCGAACAGACCGACAACCGGATCGCGCACGCGTGGATCCTGCGGCATGAGACCCCCGCGCCCTGGATCGTCTGCGTGCACGGCGCGGGGATGGGCGATCCGCTCGCCGACATCTTCGCGTTTCGCGCCGGTGCCCTTCACCGCGCCGGGTTCAATGTCGCAATCCCGGTCCTTCCGCATCATGGACCCCGGGGCGCTGGGCGGTTCGCCGTCGGATTCCCGACGGACGACGCCGCCATGAATTTCCACGGCGCGGCGCAGGCGATCGCGGACGTACGCGCCGTACTGGTTGCGATCGAACAACGGGATGAGCCGGCGATGCTCTTCGGGATATCGCTCGGTGGGTACGTGGCCGCTTCGGTCGCTGCGTTGGAACCGACGGTTCGCGGCGTGGTGGTCGGCGTGCCGGTCGTCGACCTGTCTGCCCTGATTCGCCGCCATGCTCCCGAGCGGTTCACCCACCATCCCTTGTTCGACGCGATGTGCGACGTGTCCCAATCGCTCGAGTTCTACAGCTCACCGCTCGAACTGCCGGTCCCTCACACCGAAGTCCGGCGGGTCTGGGCCGGGCAGGCCGATCGGCTGGTACCACCTGATCAAGTGGGACGCATCGTCGACCGGTGGGAAGACGCGCCGACCTATTGGTACCAGGGCGGGCATATGGGGTTTCTGGGCTTGCCCCGAGTCAGGCGCTGCAGCCGTGATGCCATTGTTGATTCGGGGCTGGGCGTGATCCGGAACGGCCGGCTCCGTGCTCGGCCGATCGCGGAGACAACAGGGGTCACAAATCCGGGCGCCGGGTGAGGAAGGGTGGTAGCCCGTGGGGATGACTTCGGAGTTTGACCTGAAGCGCGTGTCGCTCCACGGGCACGATCTCGTCTACCGCCAGGCGGGCCAGGGCCCCGCGCTCCTGCTCATCCACGGCATGGCCGGGAGTTCGCGTGCGTGGAAGGCGGTGATGCCGAAGCTGGCGCAGTCGTACCAGGTCATCGCACCGGATCTGCCCGGCCATGGACAATCGGCGTCGCCGACTGGCGATTACTCCCTCGGCAACTTGTCGGCGACCTTGCGCGACCTGCTCGCGGTCATCGGTGTCGAACGGGCAACGATTGTCGGGCAGTCGCTGGGTGGTGGTGTCGCGATGCAGCTCGCGTATCAACACCCCGAGGTCGCCGAACGACTCGTCTTGGTCGGCAGTGGCGGTCTGGGTCGTGAGGTCAGCTGGATGATCCGGGCGTTGTCGCTGCCCGGCGCCGAGTACGTCGCGCCGGCACTGTTCCCGGGGTTCGTACGTGATGCCGGCAATCGCGTGTCCGACTTTGCGCAGCGGATTGGGGTCCGTGCGCCCCGTGTCGCCGAGATGTGGGATGCCTACGCGTCGCTCACGACACCGGAGCATCGGGTCGCGTTCTTACGAACGGTGCGGGCCGTGATCGAACCGGGCGGGCAGGCGGTGAGCGCCTCAGATCGGCTCTACCTCGCGGCCGCGATGCCGACGCTCATCGTTTGGGGAGACGCGGATTCGATCATCCCGGTCTCGCACGCGCATTCGGCGCATGAGGCCATGCCCGGCAGCCGGCTCGAAATATTTCCCGGCGTCGGCCACTTCCCCCACGCGGAGGAACCCGAGCGGTTCGTCCAGGTGCTGCTTGACTTCCTCGCGACGACCGAGCCTGGGTCGAATCGTGACCCGGCGTCGGAACTTCTGCGACGGTCAGGTCACGCCGTCTGAGCCGGCAAGCGCGCGCCGGTCGAGGGAGCGCGTTACGCGGTCGGGCCGAAGGGTCCGATGGCGCCGGTGGGGTGAAGGGGTGCGGGATCGCCGGGCCCGTTCAGGTCGATGACATCGCGGTCGATGGCCGCGTCCGGTTCCAGTAACGACGGATCCACGCTGCCACCGATGACGGTCGGTCCCGTTCGCACTTCGGCCATGTCGGGTTCTGCTTTGGACGTGCTCACGAGGGCGGTCAAGAGTTCGATTGCTCGATCGATCCGACCGTGGTGGTCGCGATCCTGTTCGTTCTGGATTCGAAGTTGATCGGTGACCGTGGCCAACCGCGCCATCGCGTCGATGAGTTCCACATCGCGCCGAGCCAACTGATGGTGCAGCTCGGCCAGCTCTCGGTGCAGAGATGCGATCTCCGCGCGCGTTGCGTCCGAGTGCTGTTGGACGGTCTCGGATTGCTGCATAGCAAACTCGAGCGCTCGCGTCCGCTGGCTCTTCCAGCTCACCCGGTCCCCTTCCCGTCCGCTGGCCGGTCCACGAATTGTACGGGCCACGGCCGAGCCATTGGTGGACGTTCAGTTCTCATTGGCGGGTGTCTCTGACAGCAACTGCGCCCGAGCACATGTGAGTGAGTGCTCGACGATGCGTACGAGTACCGCTGCGACCGACGATCGCTCCCGGGCGTCGTAGAACTCGATCGGAATGTCGGACCGGAGGGCGAGGGCGTCACGAATCTCGTCAATCTCGTGGAGCCGAATACCCTCGAAACAGTTCACGGCCACCATGAATGGGATCGCGCGAATCTCGAAGTAGTCGACTGCCGGGAACGAGTCGGCGAGGCGGCGGGTATCGGCCGATACCACCGCTCCGACCGCGCCGCGCGTGAGTTCGTCCCACATGAAAGCGAACCGTTCTTGTCCGGGCGTCCCGAAGAGGTACAGGACGAGATCGTCGAACGTGATCCGTCCGAAATCGAACGCGGCAGTTGTCGCGGTCTTCGCCGGTGTCTGGTCGAGTGGGTCGACCTCCATGCCGAGTTCGGTGATAGGTACGTCCGTCGAGAGTGGTTCGATCTCGGAGATCGACCCGACCGTGGTCGTCTTGCCGACGCCGAACCCACCCGCGACGACGATCTTGAGCGCAACTGGCGGCGGCGTCGGTTCAGAGGTCACGGACCCGCTCCAGCAGCCGTTCCAGCGTCCGAACCCGTTCGTCGAGGCGATGGGGTGCGGTCACTCCGATGGCCAGGGTCCGCTCCTCGGCGAGGTCGCCGACCAATACGCGGACCACGCCGATCGCCAAGCCGAGGTGCGCAGCGATCTCGACGATGGAATGCGGTGTGGTGCAGAGGTCGACAATCGCCCGCACCTCCGGTGCGGCCCCGCGAGCCAATGCCCGCGACTCGGTGACGACCAAGGCCTCGATGGGCA
This sequence comes from Acidimicrobiia bacterium, assembly GCA_031362155.1. Classification (GTDB taxonomy): domain Bacteria; phylum Actinomycetota; class Acidimicrobiia; order IMCC26256; family JAENVU01; genus JAENVU01. The sequence continues at coordinate 100,547 of JANLRZ010000180.1, forward strand.
GGTCGGAGCGGCCGCGGGTGCGCCCGCCGGTGAGGACGTACGGGCGCGTGAAGGAGGGCGCACGTCGGCCCTCTCCCGATGTTGTCATGCGGGTAAGGACTCCCGGAGTTCGGAGAGGAGCTTGGGTGTCAACGCCGGTCCGACCCGCTCGGCGAGAGTGGCCATCTCGTACGCAACCAACCCCATGTCGCATGGACGTCGCGCAACGACCGCGAGCGCGGATCCGTCTGAGATCCCCATCACGACCGCCAGCGCGTGCTCGTACTCGACGATCACTTCGTGGACCGCGCCCGCCTCCATGGGCGCGCCCGCGCCGCGCGCAACGCTCATGAGACCAGCCGCGACCGCCGAGAGTCGGTCGCCCGCGCTGCGATCGATGCCGGCTGAGAGCGCGACCAGCAGACCGTCCGAGGAAACGACGACCGCTTCGCGGATGCCGGGGACGTCGTCGACGAGACCCCGGAGCAGGAAGCTCAGATCCGTTCGTGCGCTGATCATGTGTCGTCTCCTCGAGAAGCTTCGGCATCGGGACCGGCGTCGGACTCGTCCGAGTCGTTGGCAACGGAACTGTCGTCAGCGCGCGGCGCCGCTTCCCGTGCGCGTTGACGGCCGGTCTCGTAGCGAGCGACGAGTTCGAACACGGCCTCGGGTGCGCGCTGCGGGGGTGTTTCCAGGCCGCGGTCGGCCAGACGTTGGGCTTCGGGCGGCGTCCGCTGAGGAAGGTGGGTCGCGTCCGGACTCGCGACGGGTCGGAGCAGAGCGGGTGTCGGCACGTGCGCCGGCCGTTGGCTTTCGGACTGCGGCGCGGGTACGTCGACGAGCGCCGAGTCTGTGTCCCCTGCTTCGGCTGCGCTGAGGTCGACGACGGATCGCTCGGCGTCTGTGATCAGGCGACTCGGTACGCCAACCGTCGCCGCGGTTCCGACATCGCGCGCACTTCGGAGTGTCACGGAGACGCCGATTCGCTGTGCGAGCCGGCCGACGACCACGAGCCCGAGCGAGCGGGAGTGCACCAGCCCGGGAGCCGGTGGCGCCTCTAGCACCGCGTTCAGGGAGGCGACTCGGTCGGGTGGGATCCCGATGCCCTGGTCGGACACTGTGATCTCGAGGCCGTGCTCGGCGGGGTGGGTCATCACCGTCACCCGAGTACCGGACGGAGAGTAGGTCGTGGCGTTGTCGAGCAGTTCGGCGAGCAGATGGGCGAGGTCCGAGGCGGCATAGCCCTTGATCGCGAGGACCGAAGGGACCGCCGCGATGTCGATTCGACGAAACTCGGCGCACTCGGACGCCGCGCCGCGCACAACGTCGAGGAGCTCCACCGGAACCCGGCGACCTTCGTCCTGCGCGACGCCCGCGAGCACCAACAGGCTGTCGGCGTTGCGGCGGATACGAGTCGCGAGGTGGTCGAGAGTGAAATAGGCGTCGAGGCGGTTGGGGTCCCGCTCATCAGCCTCGAGCCGCTCGATCACCTCGACCTGCTGTTCGAGCAACGGTTGGTTCCGCCGTGCGAGGTTCACGTACAGCTCACTGATCCCCGTGCGGACCGCCGCGCGTTGCAGCTCGGCCACCTCGACGGTCGTCCGTTCGACCCGGTTGAAGGCCCGGGCCAAGTCGCCCAGCTCGTCCCGCGTGCTCACCGTGAGGGGTGTGATCAGGGGCAGCGGGGCTTCGGGATCTTGCAACGTTGCGACGAGCGCAGGGAGCTGTGTCGTCGCGACGTAGTTCGCGTTGTCTGCGAGCCGACGGAGTGGCCGAGTCGTGGCGCGTGCCAGGAGCCATGCGATCACGCCGGCGAGAAGCAAGACGGCTGCCGATCCGCCGGCGACCCAGATCAATCCGGAGCGGGAGTCTCGGTGCTTGGCCTCGAGGAGGTCGTTGGTCCGGGTGGCGACGGATTGCTCGACCTTCCGCCATTGGTCGAGTTGGGCAGTTGACGCCGCGAACCATTCGGCGGGGTCGATGGTGTCGGGAAGGAGACGTTGGGTGAGTGCGCTCGACCGCCGCCGCCGCACGTCGTCGCCGACCGTCCGCAATGCCGACTGTGCTTGCGTGAGGGCACCGACCGTTGCCGGATGGCCCTGCGCGAGGGAGTCGATGGCGACCTTCTGGCGGGTTGATGCCGCGGAGAGATCTGATGCCAGCGCGTTGGTCAAGGCATTGCGCCCGTACGCGAGCGCCAGGATGCCTCGTTCGTCGGCGAGGGCTGCACCGAGCCGCGCGAATGTCGCTTGGTCCCGGAACAGCAACGCGGCGAGAGGTCGACGCGGCGCGCGGGCGAGCGCGTCCAGGCCGCCCGCCGCTGTGTCGACCAGGGTGCGGTACTCGACGAGCGCCGAATCGTTGGCGATGCGCAGATCGACGAACTGGCGTTGTTGTCCCATCAAGGAGGCGGCCTCCCGCAGGTCGTGAATTCGGGCGGCGGCCGCCGCCGCACCTGCCGCACCAGCCGCCCGCTCGGCGCTGCGGAGCTTGGTGACCGCAATATCGGTCTCGGTGCGCGCCTGCGCGAGCCGGGCCTCGACGGACCGGTCACCAGTGCCGAGCCACCACGCGGACAGCGAAGCTTCGTCGGCGATTCGGATGCCTGCGGCGCGCACTTCGGCAATGGGGGCCACCAAGTGCTGGGCCTGCTCGATGGCGTCGAGGTCCTGCTGCCGTGACCGAATACCGGGGATGGCCGCGGCCAGTGCCGCGATGAGCGGGACCGCGACGAGCGCAGCGAGCTTGGTCCGGAGACGCAGATTCGACAGCATGCAGTGTCTCCTAGAGGTGGCGGAAGTCGCGTGTGAGTCGGACCACTCCGTTGCGCGGGCAGCTAAAACCGCGAGCCGGATGGGCCCGGACGAACTGGCCCCGGCTCACTCGCAGATATGCGAAGCAGCTGCTCATGCGGTTCGCGCCAGGGTCCGACGGAACCTGGATCCCGTTGCCGTCCCATTCGTGGATACCGCGCAGTTCCGCGAGCAGGCTGGCGCGATCGAGCCCGGGTCCGGCGCGCCGTGCGCCTTCGGCGAAGAGCAACGCCGCTGACCACGCGCGAACGCCCTGGGCGGTGGGCACCGCCGAGGGCACGGTCCGAGCGAGCCACGTCCGGTATCGCTCGAGTTCGGGAACCGACGGCGTGTCCTCGAGTGGGGTGGTGAGCACCTGGATCCATGTCCCCTCCGCAGCTGACTGGGCCTGCTCCAGGTAGGAGGGGTCGTAGAAAAGTGGCCCGGCGTCGACCACCGGCGGCATCGCATCGGTCGCGGCGAGTGCGGTCTGGAGTGCGACGAGGTCCGAGACGCGTGCCTGCACGCTCAGGTAGCCAGGATCCCGCGAGGCGATCCGGTCGGCGACCCGCTGGATCTCGCTCGGTGACGCGAGCGCCGGGAACGCGTCGGACGCAATGAAGCGGTACCCGACCGCGCGGCTGGCTTCGATCTGTCGTTTGGCCCGGAGTGCGGTCACGCCGACACCGAGATAGGCCATGGCCGCGCGTCGCACCGCCTTGGGCTGTGTGCGGGCGAGGTAGGCCTGCGGAGCAACGAGAAACTGGTTCTGTGGGTTCGGGAACGGTGTCACGAGTGACGGCACTCGGGCGTGCGCCGGTTCGGCGACTACGGCTGAAATGTCGGGGATGGCACAATCGGTCTGGAGGTCCGACCCGGCGCCGTCGAACACTGCGGCGGATCCAACCAGCGCAAACGTCGAACTGCACGAGCGTTCGATGGCGCCTCGTCGATCCAACACGTTGGTGTTGAAAAGCCGGACTTCGAGCGTTCGCCCGCCGATCCCACCGCGGTCATTGCATGCCGCGGCGAAGGCTTGCATCGCGTCCCAGTTGGCGGCAAACGACGCGCGGGGCCCCGTCACGTCGGCGACGACGCCCACGACGATGCGGTCGGGAGTGATGCCGATTTCGTCGGCCGGCGCGGGCGTACCGGCGCGACAGGGGTCTTCGAGCGGCGCGGGATCGCGCACTCCCGCGCTCGGGACTCGGCGGGAGGAATGTTGCGCCGCCGGTCGGGCCGAGCCGCAGGCAACCAGCACCATTGAAACCGCAGCCAGGGTAACGACCAACTGCGCGTTGGATACGCGCGCACCGCGCGCAAACATCGCTCTCCGCACCATTCGACTCCGCCGTCGTTGAGAACGCAGGGTTGCACAAACACGACCCTGGGTGGCCATTGTGGTTGCCCAATGCGGATAAATGCAAGAAGTAGCGGGTCAGAGTCCTCAGGGAAGTCACGAAGAGTGGCCGTATGGTCGCGTCCGGGGTTCTCAATCGATCCGCAACGCGGAGTGGTCAGGCGCCCAGTGTCGGAACTTCGGCGGCGATCTGGGGCCCGCTCTCTGACTCCTGAGCATCGGCGCCTCCGCCGTGGGCATTCCGGACGCGAGACTTTGGTCCAGTGACCACGATGCTCGGAGGGATGTCCGATGACCAGCGATGAGGATCGCCCATTCCACGGCCCGCCCAAACCCGACGGCGGATTGCTGCACGCCGCCGCGGACCAATTCCACGAGATGTTCGGCGTGCATCGCCAACTCGATCGGGTGCTCTACGAATCGGCCCAGCGGGTCGGCGGGGTGGAGTTCGAGACGATCTTCAATCCGATTCCGCGGGCCACGATCAACGCCTCACCGCGCAAGGACGCGATCAATCACGATCAGGCCTTCCTCCGGTCCACGCCGATGTCGGCCGCCGAGACCGAAGGATCGCTCGCGCTCTTGGAGATCCTGCATGGTGACCATGCCGCCGCCAACGTCCAGGCGTTTGTGGAGTTCACCGAGCGGGAGAAGTTCTTCGAGCGCCTGGTCGGCGGGCAGTCCTTCATCTTCGTGGGTTCACACCTGGAGTTCCAAGACGTCGGCTTCAATCTCGGGTACTTGACTCGCGCGGCTCAGCAGCAGGGATTCGACCGTATCGATACGCGGACAACCCTCATGATCGGACGACTACTCGGCTATCTCGAAGTGATGGGACTCAACGTCATCGACGATGTGCTCCGCAAGGCGGCGAATGTGTTGAAGACGTTTCCGGTCAGCGGTGGGGAAGCGGTCAACGAAGGTGACATCACCGGCGAGGACCTCAACCGTCGGGTGAGGAACTTCCGCCGTCGCCAGAACGCGCGCACTCGTTCGGAGTTCATGAATCTCATGACCTCCGATCACGGCCATATCGTTATTGAAGCTGGAAGCGGTTCGCGTGACGCGAAGGACGCGCACGGCTTCGTGGTGATGGAACCCTTCGCCTCCGGTACCCGCGAGGATCTCTACGAGGCGGTGCGCGCGGGCGCGGCCGTCTATCCGATCTTTGGTGACTACGGCGACCGGGACGAACCGAGCATCGTGGAGTTCGGTCCGGAGATCCGTCATCTGCGGAGCCCGCAGCACGCCCACGGCATCGGCGAGATCATTGCCGGAATGGGCAATCGCGCCCGCGGAGCCGCGTCCGAGAGGGATCCCGACGTGCGCCGGTTCAAGATTCCGATCCGGTACGGCAACTACGAAGATTGATCAGTCGACGCGGCGCCGGATCGGGTGCTCGGCCGGCACCTCGATCAGTCGCAACTCGACGCCGTCGGGATCCTCGATCCAGCACTCGATGAGACCCCAGGGCATGCGGGTCGCGGGCTGGCGGATGGTCACCCCGGCCGCGGCAACCCGGGCTTCCTCGGACGCGACATCGCGGACCTGGATCCAGATGCGCATGCCGGTCGGCCGGGGTCCGCTCGCCGTCAGCTCGAGGAATCCACCGCCGAGGAAATAGACGACGCCGGTCGTGACGCCGCCGACGCCGTACTCGCGGTAGATGTCGAGGCCGATGGTCTCTTCGTAGAAGCGGCGACTCCGGTCGAAATCGGACCCGGTGATCAGGATCCGGCTACTGAGCACCTGCATCTCCCCATGATCCCACGCACGGGGCGGACCG
>JANLRZ010000181.1:0-71143 GCA_031362155.1 Acidimicrobiia bacterium
GGGGGGTGCCTCCCGCTATACCCACCGTCAGCACACCCACACCAACCCGGGGGCCTGCGCGTGGGGGCCGACGGGTGCCGGGCTGCCCCACCGGGCGGCCCCCGCCCCCCCGGCCGCCCCGCCGAACCACCCTGGCGGCCGGAGCGAAGTCATGCGCGCGTCGCTCCCGAAGTTGGCGGATGGCCAGTACGTCGTGGTCTGGCAAGCGACGTCGGAGGATTCACATCCGATCCGAGGCTCGTTCACCTTTACCGTCGGGACGTCGCAAGTGTCGGGCGGTCAGGCCGAGCAAGTGGCGAAAGACGCGCTCTCGGCCGGGGCCGGTGACTCCGGGGTCGGCATCGCGCTCGGAGTGGCTCGGTTCGGGGTGTTCGTGGGGTTGGCGTTGCTTCTTGGCGCGGCGGGCTTCGTCGTGGTGCTCTGGCCCGAGGGTGCAGCGGACCGACGCGTGCGCACACTGTTGATCGGCGCGCTCTCGCTGACCGCGCTCGCGACGGCCATGGGTTTCCTGTTGCAGGGTCCGTACACCTCGGCCGGCGGGTTCGGAGACGTCGTCGCGTCCGGCCAAGTGGCGGCGGTCTGGGACACCCGTTTCGGAAAGGTGTGGGTCCTTCGCCTGGCGCTCCTGGTGATCGCGGCGGGACTGGTACGCGGGATGGTCCGCCGGCCCGGACCGAAATCTCGTGCGTGGTTGGCCGTCGCGACCGTGACGGCCGTGGCGATCGCCACCACTCCGGGGCTCTCGGGCCATGGATCGGTCGGCCGCTGGGCGGCGCTGGCTCTCGTTGCCGACGTGTTGCACGTGCTCGCCATGGCTGTGTGGCTCGGCGGGTTGGTCATGTTGAGCCTGGCGCGATCCGACGAACGCGCCTACCCCCGAATCGCCGAACGGTTTTCGCTCCTCGCCTTCGGGGCGGTGATCGTGTTGGTGGTGACCGGGTCGTTCCAGGCCATCCGTCAACTCGAAGCCATCAGTGCCTTGTGGAACAGCGACTACGGCCGCATCCTGCTCGTCAAGCTGATCGCGTTCGCCCTGCTGATCGGGATTGCTGCTCTGAGCCGGAGGCTCGTCCACGGGCGTGCGCTCGGGTTCGGCTCCGGGAACGAACCGACCCCGGCCGTCACCGGCACAGCTTCGGCCGCGGGTCCCGAGCCGACTGGGGCCGAGGGCGGCGTTGCCACCAAGACGCGGGTTGGCGTCACCGCGCCCGCGCCCGCCCTCCACGGGTTGAAGCGGACAGTCCGCGCCGAGTTGGTCGTGGGTGCGATCGTGCTCGGACTGACGTCGATGCTCGTCAACACGCCGCCACCCAAAGTGGTGACCACGTCGGTGCCGCTGCAGGAAGCCATCAACGCAAACGGGGCGACCTTCGATACGTACTTCGGCCCGGCGCGCGTCGGTCAACCGAACTCGCTGCACGTCTCGGTGCTCGACGAGTCGGGAAAGCGCGTGAAGGTCCTCGAAATGCGCGCCTCGATCTCGATGCCGGACGAGGGAATCGAGCGGATGCCGATTGCCCTCACCGATGAGGGCGATCACTTCGTCGCCGACGATATTCAGGTTCCCTTCCCCGGGAAATGGACGTTGGAGATGCACGCGCTGCTGTCCCAAGTCGACGAAGTGACGGCAAGCACCACTGTTTCTGTTGGATAGCGACTGGAGAAGTACTTCATGTTTCGTACGTCAGTGAACCGCAAGCTGGGAATGGCGGGAGCGGTGTTCGCCGGGATCGTGCTGGTGGCGAACGTCGCGTCGGCGCACGTGGAGATCACGGCCGACGGTCCCCCCGGATCCGACGATGTCGTGCTGAGCTCGGTGTTCGCCGAGAACGAATGCAGCGGCGCGCAGCAAACCGTCGAGCTGGTGTTTCCCGCCACCCCGGAGCTGACCACGGCCACGCCGGGTGAGACGACCGGCTGGACCAGCGCGGTGACCAAACGTGACGGGTCGGAGGCTGTCGCGAGCATCCTGTGGACGAACACCGCCAACGCCACCGGTGACGGGGAGTTCCAGCTGGCGCTCGGGAAGATCTCGACCGACCAGGAACCGGTCGAGTTCAAGGCCTTGCAGACCTGTCCCGACGGCAAGGTCTTCCGGTGGATCGAGACGGCCGAGGGCGCGGAGTTCCCGGCGCCGACCCTGGTCTTGGACCACACCGGTCACACCGGGCATCACGGGTCGGAGCCGACCACCGAGACCAAGGTTGCGGTGACGACGGCATCGAAGGACGATTCCGGTTCCTCCACCGGTGTGATCGTGGGCATCGTGGCCGCGTCGCTGGCGCTGATCGCTGCCGGTGTCGTCCTCCTTCGGCGGAAGAAGTAGTCCGACGGTACGGTCGTGGGGTGGATCACGCGGCGGCGGAGCGATTTCGAGGACTGATCGCCGACCCGACCGCGGATCCACCACTCGACGAAGGCGCGTGGTTGATCGCCGCAGTCGCGGGGCCCTACAACGTCGAGGAGGGCCTGGCCCGGCTCGATGAGATGGCCGGTGCGGCCTTGGCATTCCCGCAGGCCCACACCCCCGCGGGTCTCGCGAGCGTGTTGTTCGTCGACTGGGCCTATCGCGGGAACACATCGAACTACGGCGATCCACGGAACTCCTTCCTGCCCGAGGTCATCGATCGCCGCCTGGGGTTGCCGATCACGTTGAGCGTCTTGATGATCGAGGTCGGGCGCCGGATCGGTGTCGCGGTGCACGGAGTCGGGATGCCGGGTCACTTCGTCGTCGGCGTCGATGACGACCCGGATCAGTTCATCGATCCGTTTCACGCCGGGGTCGAGTTGGATCGCGCCGGATGCCGGCAGCGACTCGTCGCCCAGTACGGGGCGCAGATGCACTTCGACGAGCAGTTCCTGGCGCCCACTCCGGCTCGCGCCATCCTGTTGCGGATGCTGACCAACCTCCAGCACACCTACGCGCAGCGGCGATCGCCCGATGCCCGGTGGGCCGCGCAGCTGCGCTTGGCCTTCCCCGAACTCCCTGGCGCGGAACGCCGAATCGCCGCCGACGTGTTGGCGTCGGTCGGTGCGTTCGGCGAAGCCGCCGCGGTCCTCTCCGAGTTGGCCGATCGCGCGCCCGCCGCCGACGCGGAGACCTTGGCGCGCCAAGCAACGGCCTTCCGGGCCCGCTCGAACTGATGGAACTTCCCATGTTCCCGCTCGGGACCACGCTGGTGCCGGGTCAGTCGATCCCGCTGCGGGTCTTCGAACCGCGCTACGTCGCATTGGTCGAGGCGTGTGTTGTGGGCGACGGCAGATTCGGGATCGTGCTCATCGAACGGGGGTCCGAGGTCGGCGGCGGCGAGACCCGTTTCGCGGTGGGAACCATGGCCCAGGTCATGGATCTCCAGACCCTGCCCGACGGTGAGTGGGCGTTCCGTGCGCTCGGACTCGAACGGCTTCGGGTCCTCGACTGGATGCCCGACGATCCGTACCCGCGCGCCGATGTGGAGATCCTCACCGACCCGGACGTCGGTGTCGATCCTGCGCTGTCGCGGCGGATCGAGCAGTCGCTGACGCGGTTGTTCGGCGCGGCGCGCCAGTTGGGCTACGACGTGCCGACATCGGTTGCGGCCGACCCGGATCCCGTGCTCGCGGCCTGGGGCGCGCTGGCGCGGGTCGGCATCGGCCCGCTGGACGTGCAGCGGATCCTCGAGTGTGACGAGCCGCAGGTGCGGATCGAGGCCGTCGTCCGCGCGCTCGATGAGACCACCGAACTCCTCGAGTTGCGCCTCCGCTGACCCGTCGTTGCCTGGGCTCGCGCCGCTATCGTCGCCGGATGGAGCCTGACGCGCCGAACGCCGATGCCGAGACCGAACTGGCCGACCTCACCGTCCTCGATGAACTCGAGGCGGAGCTGGCCGACATCGAGCGGTCGGTCGAACGGATCGAGTCCGGCGAGATCGATGACGACCTCGTCGTGATCGATGAGACCATTGCCGAGACCGCCGAGACCGCCGAGACCGCCGAGACCGCCGCGACCGACCCGACCGGGTCCGACACGCGGCCGCTACAGTCCGGCCCGCCGCCGCGAGAGGAGCATCCAATGGGCTTTGGAATCGACAAACTGGGTCTCTGGACGGAGGGACCCGAGTTCTCGGTCGAGGCCGAACGCACGCAGGCCTACGCGGCGGCGACGAACGACACGTCCCCGGCGCACGTCAACGGCGAGGTGGCCCCTCCGGTGTTCGCGGTCGTGCCGATCTGGGACACGATGGCGGGCGCGATGACCGGGGTCGTTCCGCCCGAGGTGCTCATGCTCGTGGTCCACGGCGAGCAGGACATGCGATTCCACCGGCCGATCGTCCCGGGGGCAGTGCTGACGTCGAAGGCGGCGCCGGTCGGTGTCCACGTCAAACCCAATGGCACCTCGGTCGTCGTGAAGGTCGAGACCCACGATGCCGCCGGTGACTTGGTGGTCGAGCAGTACATGACCTCGTTCTTCCGGGGGGTGAGCGACGGCGAGGGTGCCGGCGACGAGGCTCCGGCCCACAAGCTCGAGGCGGCCACCACCGCGTCCGAGCCCGTGGCGACCGTGACCCAAACCCTCGATGCCGATCAGACCTATCGATACGCCGAGGCCTCGGGTGACCACATGCCGATTCACCTCGACGCGGAGATCGCGAAGTCGGTAGGACTCCCGGGAATCATCATCCATGGGTTGTGCACGATGGCGTTCACCTCAGTGGCGGCGGTCCAGGAACTGTGCGGGGGCGACTCCACCAAGCTGCGTCGGCTCGCGGTGCGGTTCTCGCGTCCGGTGCTCCCGGGCCAGGAGATCACGACCACGTTCTGGGCCGCCGGCGACCACCTCGGGCACCCGGTCTACGGGTTCGAGACCCGCAACGGCGACGGCGACGTGGTGATCAAGGACGGTCTCGTCGAGGTCACCGGCTAGGCCGGGTCGGTCGATGGCTCGCGTGTCGTTGCGCATGTTCGCGGCGGCGCGAGAAGCCGCTGGCACCGGGAGCGTCGAACTCGAGGCGACCACTGTGGGGGAAGTACTCGACCTCGCCCGCACGAGGTTCGGCCCCGACTTCGCGGCTGTTCTCGCGAGTGCGCGTGTCTGGGTCGACGGCGATGAGCCGACGGCCGGCGACGCGACTCCGCTCACCGATGGGGCGGAGGTGGCCGTGCTCCCGCCGGTCAGCGGCGGGGCGGACGCGGGATGAAGCTACTGGTGCGCGCGACGTAGTCGGCGTAGCCGGGCCGGCGCTTGGCCATGGTGCGTTCCAACATCGGCACGCCCGAGACCCGGACCAGCAGGACGTTCATGATCACTGCACCGATGATGCCGATGGCCCCGATGCCGGTTTCGGCGGCGACCAGTGCGATGCCCCACCAGACGCACGCATCCCCGAAATAGTTCGGGTGGCGGGTGTAGCGCCAGAGCCCTCGGTCCATGACGTTGCCCGCGCTCTGCGGATCGGCCTTGAAGCGAGCGAGTTGGGCGTCGCCGACCGTCTCGAAGACCACGCCGACGAGCCAGAGCACCACGCCGATGATCGCGAGGACTCCGATGGAGGGCTCGACGCGTACCTGGCCGAGTTGGACCGGCAGGGACACCACCCACATGAGCAGGCCCTGGGCCGCGAACACCGTCACCAGGCTGATCATCGCGAACCGGTCGCCATGGTGGCGGCGCATGGCTTGGTACCGGAAGTCCTCGGGCGCGCCCCGCTTGCGCCACGCGAGGTACCCGGAGAGTCGAAGCCCCCACACCGTGACCATCGCGACCAGGAGCCACTGTCGGGTGTCGTTGCCGTCGGCGATGAGCCGCGTCACCCAGGCGATGACCACGAACCCGAACGGCCACACCGGGTCGACGATCGACGCATCGGTCCACGCGACGCTGAAGAGCCAGGTCACGATCATGACCACGACGACAGCCGCCGCCGTACCGAGCAGGACGTCGACGGTCATTGCACTCCTCGTGGTTCGTTGCGCCGGGGCTGGGGTGCGCCGGCTGCTACAGCAGTTCGAGCGTACGGGCCCGCGCGAACCGGGACGCCACGTCGGGCCAGTTGACGATCTTCCAGAACGCGTCGACCCAGTCGGCCTTCAGGTTGCGGTACTGGAGGTAGTACGCGTGTTCCCACATGTCGAGGACGAGCAGTGGCGGCGCGCCCTGTCCGACATTGCTCTGGTGGTCGTAGATCTGCTCGATGATGAGGCGTTGGCCGAGCGGTTCCCACGTCAGGGCACCCCAACCCGATCCCTGCACGTTGAGTGCGGCCTGGGTCAGCTGATTCCGGAACCGGTCGAGGCCTCCGAAGCCGTCGGCGATTGCCGATGCCAGATCCCCGTCGGGCTCGCCGCCCCCGTCGGGTGAGAGGTTTTCCCAGAACATGGAGTGGAGCACGTGGCCGGAGAGGTGGAAGGCGAGGTTCTTCTGGAGTTGGTTGATCGATCCGTAGTCGTCCGAGGTGCGGGCTTCGTCGAGTTTGTCCAGCGTCGTGTTCGCGCCGGCGACATAGGCCGCATGGTGCTTGTCGTGGTGGAGTTCGAGCACCGTCGCGGAATAGTGAGGTTCCAGGGCGGCGAGGTCGTAGGGCAACTCGGGCAGCGTGTAGGCCGGCATTGCGGCTCCTCGGATCGGGATCGGCGTCGGGGGTCAAGGATCGTGCGGGTGAGGCGGTAGCCTGCCATTGATGACCGAGCACGTCCGCCGTATAGATCGCATTCTGGCCGAGGGATATTCCGACGGGGTCGCAACCTTGCCGTTGGATGACGTCCACGCGATGGAACGTGAGTGCCTCGAGGTCGAGACCGAGGTCTCCTATATCCGTCGATTGGCCCAGGGCCGCATCGACATTCTCGAGGCCGAGCGCGATCGACGCGCCGCCGGCGGATCGATCGGCGACCTGATCGCGGCGCTCCCGAAGATTCTCGCCGACGACGGCGAACGCAGCGGTCCGGCCAACACCCGGGCGCAGTCGGTTCTGGCGCCGGCCTCGAGTATCGAGTGGAACCGCGGTATCGAGCGGCTCGTGTCGGATGCCACCTTGGTGAACCTGCCGACCCTCTCCGATGCCGAACTGCAGGCGACCTTGGGGCAACTGCGCGAACTGGAGCGCGACCTTTCGCAACGTCGCCGCGCGCTCCACGCGGTTATCGATGGGTTGACCCACGCGATCGCCGAGCGACTGGCGACGAACACCGCCGGATGAGCGCCCCCGCCGACGCCGTCGAGGCGCGGCTTCGCGATCTGGGTGAGTTCATCCGCGATCAGCGGCGCAACGATCGACTGTCCCTGCGCAAACTGAGCGAGCTGGCCGGGATCTCGAACCCGTACCTGAGCCAGATCGAACGCGGGCTCCGTAAGCCGTCGGCCGAGATCCTCCAGGGCATCGCCAAGGGCCTGAAGATCTCGGCCGAGACGCTCTACGTCCGGGCCGGCATCCTCGACGAGACCCGTGGGTCCGATCTGGAAGCCGCGATCGCGGCCGAACCGTCACTCACTGAACGTCAGAAACAGACGCTGATCGACGTGTACCGGTCCTTCCGCAAGGACTGACCGGGGGTCTCGGCTCCGGGTGGCGGGCGGTGGGGCCGGCCGCTCAAGTGTGACCTCGGGCAGGCAGGAATGGGATTCGGGGCCCTGGCGTTAGGATCCCCAGACCCCATGAACCTGCGCCGTCTTGCCGTTCTGTCCGTTCACAGCTCCCCGCTCGCGCAACCTGGCGCGGGCGATGGCGGGGGCATGAGCGTCTACGTCCGCGCGCTGGCGGGGGCCCTCGCCCGTGCGGGTGTCGAATGTGACGTGTTGGTCCGTCGCGAGCACGCCGATCTTCCCAATGAGGTCGAGGTCGAACCGGGTTTCCGAGTCGTCCACCTCGATGTCGGTCCCCCGGAATCCGTGTCGAAACACGACATGATCGAGCTCGTCGAACCCATGGTGGCGGCCACCTTGGACCGGGTCGATCGAGGCATCACCTACGACGCGCTGCATGCCAACTATTGGGTGTCGGGTGCGGTCGGCCACCGGCTCAAGCATGAACTCGATCTCCCGCTCGTCGCCACGTTCCACACGCTGGCGCGTGTGAAGGCCGACGCGGGTATCGACGACGATCCCGCGCTGCGAGCGCGGATCGAGCACGAGATCGTCAACTGTGCCGACTTGATGCTGGCCTCGACCGACGCCGAGCGGGTGCAGCTCGAAGAGCTGTACGGAGCGTCGCCGAACCGTATCGAGATCGTCCCGCCGGGGGTGGATCACGAGATCTTCCACCCGGTCGAGCCGCACCTGCGGGAGGCCGAACGCCGCGCCCTCGGTCTGGGGTCGGCACCGGCGCTGTTGTTCGCCGGCCGGATCCAGCCCCTGAAGGGCGCAGATCTCGCGGTCCAGGCCTTGGCCGAACTGCACGATCGGGAGGCCACCCTGTTGATCGTCGGCGGGCCGAGTGGGCCCGACGGCGAAGCCGAAATGGCCTGGCTGCACGAGTTGGTGGCGAAGCTGGGCCTGGCGGGCCGGGTGCGATTCGTTCCCCCGCAATCCCACGCCGAACTCGCTCGTTACTACCGCGCGGTCGACGTGTGTCTGGTGCCCAGCCACAGTGAGTCCTTCGGGCTCGTGGCCCTCGAAGCCGCCGCGTGTGGAACGCCCGTCGTCGCGGCCGCAGTCGGTGGCCTCGTCTCCTTGGTCGATGACGGCGTCACCGGTTACCTGGTCGACAGCCGGGACCCGGTCGACTTCGCCGATCCGATCGAGCGTCTGCTCGCCGATCCGGCGGGCGCGCACTCCATGCGGATCGCCGCGGAGGCCCGGTCGCGCCGGTACGGGTGGAGCATGACCGCGGCGCGGCTGCGGCGGCTCTACACCGACCTGCTCGCGCGCGAGCCCGTCTCGTGTCGCTGAGCCCCGATCCCGCTGCGGTCGCCGCCGTCCACGAACTCGTCGATCGGCACCTGTTCGGACCCGTAGCGGCCGAGCCGGCGATCCAGCACGTCGAGTACGAGCCCGAGCTTCGCCGTTGGTACGTCCGGTTCGGGTGCGATGGCCGCGATGCCGCGACCATCTATTTCGACCTGCATCAGCGAACGTTGCGGTACGAGGTCTATTTCCTCCCGGCCCCCGAAGACGAGACAAGGCTGCCGGCTCTGCACGCGTTCCTGTTGCGCCGCAATCACGACCTGTACGGAGCTCGCTTTTCGCTCGGCCCCGACGGTGACGTGTATCTGACGGGCCGGGTCGCCATCGAGCACCTCGACGAGGAGGAACTCGACCGCATCATCGGGGTCCTCTTCGAGCTGACCGAACGATACTTCCAAGCGATCGTGACGATCGCCTACCGATAGTGGCCGTCGTCTAGGTCCTCAGAATCATTCTGTTTCGTTCAGTTACGATGACTTGCGTTGTCAATCGTTGAACTGTATCTTGACGTCCGTCGACCTCGACGGGGGCCGATTCTGAGAAGGCCCGAGGTGTGAACGGGTCGCTTCGTTCGGGGAAGTCCGAAGCGATCCGCCTAGCCCCTCGGGTCTTTTCGCGTCTGAATTCGGAGCCGACCGACGGTGGTCGCACGGTCGATCGCGACTCGGCCAATAGGGTGGCGCCGTGGAACACATTGCGGTCCTGGGTGGTGGTCGAATGGGCACCGCCCTGGTGGCGGGCTTGTTGGAATCGGGACTCGACGCCGAGTCGCTCTCCGTCGCCGAGGCGGATCCGGCGCGCCGCCGAGCGTTGGAAGGCGAACTCGCGGGAGTCCGGGTGGGCCCGAGCGCGTCCTGGGTCGTTGGTGAGGCCGATGTGGTCGTGGTCGCGGTGAAACCCGCCGACGTCGCCGAGGTGCTCGAGGGGGCACTGGCCACGCTCGCGCCCGATGCCCTCGTGGTGTCGATCGCCGCGGGAGTGACCATCGCCGAACTCGAAGCCTCGGTGCCCGGTCGACCGGTCGTGCGGGCCATGCCGAATACGCCGGCGCTGGTGGGTGAGGGAGTCGCGGCGATTGCCGGAGGGACGCACGCGAGCGACCTCCACCTGGGAACCGCCGAACGACTCCTCGGCGCAGTCGGCACCGTGGTCACGGTGCCCGAGAAGCTGCTCGATGCCGTGACCGGGTTGTCGGGATCCGGGCCGGCTTACGTGTTCCTCCTCGCCGAAGCGATGATCGAAGCGGGAGTGCTCAACGGTCTGCCGCGTGACGTGGCGACCACCTTGGTCAACGGCACGATCCGCGGCGCCGGGGTGATGTTGACCGACGGTAGCGATTCGGCCGAGCAACTCCGGGCCGCGGTCACCTCACCGGGAGGTACGACCGCCGCGGGTCTGCGCGCGTTGGAAGACCGATCGTTGCGCGCGGCAGTCCTCGACGCGGTGACGGCCGCCGCAGAACGCTCACGCGAGTTGGGCCGTCCCGCCGGATCCTGAGCGAGACCGCGCATCGGCTCGTCGATTCGGTCGATCAGCCAGTACCGTCAGCGGGCGTGAGTGCCCCCGACCATGTCTCGTTCCTGTCCGACTACGGATACGCAGACGAGTTCGTCGGAGTGTGCAAGGCCGTGCTCGTCGGCGTGGCGCCCGACCTGAAGATTCTCGACATCACCCACGACATTCCGGCCCACAACATTCGCGCCGGTGCGCTCACGCTGGTGCGATCGGTGCAGTACCTGCCCGATGGCATCGTGCTCGCAGTCGTGGACCCGGGGGTCGGCACCGATCGGCGGGCGTTGGCGGTCGAGACCGAATCGATGATCTTCATCGGCCCCGACAACGGTCTGCTCGCACCCGCAGTCGCGATGCTCGGCGGTGCTTCGCGAGTGGTGTCGCTCACCAACGACGAGTACCAGATCGACTCGCCGGGGCCGACGTTCGCCGGTCGCGATGTGTTCGCACCGGCCGCCGGTTTCCTCGCCCGGGGCGTCGCGTTCGAGGATCTCGGCGAGGCAATCGACGTAAACAGCCTCACGCCCGCCCTGGTCCCGTTGCCCAATATCGAGGACGGCACGATCGTCGGAGAAGTGTGGTGGGTCGATCGGTACGGCAACGCTCAACTCAACATCGATCCCGACGAACTCCGCTCGCTCGGCATCGCGCCCGAGGCGACAGTGGAAGTGCGGTTCGGGACGAGCGCTCGCCAAGCTCGGTGGGTGTCGACGTACGCCGACGCGAAACCGTCGGAACTGGCGCTGGTCGTCGACTCCTACGGATTGGTTTCGCTGGCGCTCGATCGCGCGTCGGCGGCCGAGAGTTGCGGCATCGGCGCGGGCTCGGCGGTCACGATCATTCCGGACGGAGGACGAGCATGAGACGCGGGACGACGATCGCCATTGTGGGGTTGCTGCTCTTGATCCTGACCGCGAGCTTCCTGCAGTTCGTCGTCCACCTGAACCCATAGGCCCAACCGGTGAGCACACCGTTTGCGCCTACGAGACGCGGTAGAGGCCCTGGAGATAGATCGAGCCGTACGTGGAGGGCGGCTGGTCCCAGCCGGGCTTGAGGTACAGGCCGGGGGGATAGCCCTCGAGCGGGTTCGGCGGAGGAGGTGCCGGAGCGGCGGCCGGCGCCGGTGGCGCCGACCGCTGCCCCGACGACGGGGTTACGGCCGCAGGTGCGGACGTGCTTGGGGCGGGCTGGGAGGCTGATTCCATGAATACCTCGGAGACGTACAACGTCCCGTTGGCATTCACAACGCCCACACCCACATACCGGAACCCCGGATCGGTGAGATTTCTGTAGTGCTCTGATGATGCGACGAGCGCGTTGTGGATCGAGTCCACGCTGGGTCCGCGCCCGACGTTCTCGCCGAGTCGCGTCCATTCAGAGGGCGCGCCATCGGAGAGATTCGAGTGGCTGATGGCATTGACCGCCGCCATGTGTTCGGCCCAACCGCGGGCCTTGGCGACGAGGGTGCCGTTGACAATGAGTGCCGGGAGCCCGCGTGAGGCTCGCAGCGCGTTGGTGCGGGCGACGAAATCCGCCTCCGCCCCTGAATCAGCAGTTGCCCCTGCCGGTGCGGCAGTAACCAACCATGAACCCAGGACCGTCATCACGACGGCAACTCCGGTGACCGCCTTTCGGAATCGCATCGGTGCCTCCCATTTCGCCCCGTTGTGCTCCTCGTGCCATTGGTGGAACGCTCAATGCATCGGCGTTCCAGGCCAGCGGCTTGAGCAGAAGTCGCGGATTTCCGAGAACTGCTGGTTGGGCACGTATGTGCGGCGACCTGTCACAATCCAGGCCTGTGAATCTCGTGTCGGTCCTGCTCCGCCACGCCGAGCCGCGTCCCAACGCCCCGGCGATCGTCGACGGCGACGTCACGCTGTCGTTTTCCGAGTTGGAAGCATTGGCCGCCCACACCGCGGCGAGCTTGGAGCGCCTCGGGGTCAAGCCCGGTGATCGGGTCGCGATCGCGGCGTGGAACGACCTGAGCTTCGTCGGGGCATATCTGGGCACGTTGTGGTGTGGTGGAGTCGCGGTGCCGCTCAATCCGTCGACACCGGCCGCTGCCCATCGCACCGAGATCGCCCGAGTGGGCGCGGCCGTCGTGGTGTGTGGGCGGGGGGTCGATCACCTGCTGGAGCTTCCTGGCGCGGTGGCGAGTAGCGACCTGCCGCCGGGTCCACCGATGGGGGCCGAGGTCGAGCGGGACGACTCCGAGCTGGCGGTGCTGCTCTTCACGTCCGGCACTGCCGGTGCGCCGCGAGCCGCGATGCTCACCCACGGCAACCTCGCCGCCAACATCGGGCAGGTGCAGTCCCATCCGGGTCTCCAGGTCGGTCCGGAAGACGTCGGCCTGGCCACGCTGCCCTTCTCCCACGTGTTCGGCCTCAACGTCGCACTCGGTGTGGCGTTGGCCGGTGGGATTCGGTCGGTCCTCCTGCCCCAGTTCGACCCTCTCGAAGCGGTCGCGTTGGTCCGACGCGAGGCCGTGACCATCTTCGCCGGGGTCCCGGCGATGTTCACGGCGATCTTGGAACTCAGCGACGCCGAGGCTCCGGCCACCGCATTCGCTTCGGTGCGACTCGCGGTCTCGGGCGCCGCGGAGCTGCCCGACAAGGTCGCCGTGAGTTTCCGCGAACGCTTCGGCACGACGATCTACGAGGGATACGGCCTCACCGAGGCCGCACCGATCGTTGCGACCACCGCCGTCGATCGCGCACCGCACGTCGGCTCGATCGGCCCGCCGCTGCCCGGCGTCGATGTTCGGCTGGTCGACACCGACGGTTCCGACGTTGCGGTCGGTGACCCCGGTGAGATCTGGGTGCGCGGTCCCAACGTCTTCACGGGTTACTGGGACGACCCCGAGGCGACGAGCCGGGTGCTCCAAGACGGATGGTTACGAACCGGCGACGTGGCGGTGGCCGGCGACCATGGTTTCTTGAGCCTGGTGGACCGGATGAAGGACCTCATCATCGTGTCCGGCTTCAACGTCTACCCGGCCGAGGTCGAAGACGTGCTCCTCGAACACCCCGACGTCGCCGACGCCGCGGTCATCGGCGTACCGAACGAACGCACGGGCGAAGCCATCGCGGCGTTCGTCGTCGCGGTTCCGGGCCGGACGCCGACGCTGCCGGTCCTCCGCGACCACGTGGCGGCGCGACTCGCCCGCTACAAGGTGCCGGCGTCGGTGCAGATCGTCGACGAACTTCCGCGGAATCAGGCGGGCAAGTTGCTGCGGCGTCGGCTCGAACTCCCCGCCTGAGCTGCGCCGTCGGCGCGGTCCCCGTCGGTTGGTTCGACCGCGGCCGGAGTCGCGCGTGCAGTCGCGGCAACGAGGAACCCCGAGTAGATCACGCTGATGCCGAGCGCGAGTGAAACCACGAACGCTTGGTCCTTACCTGCGATGCCCTGGATCAGCCCGCCGCTCGACAGGACGAGCGTGCCCAACGCGATCAGCACGTTGGCGAGTGCGCGCCGCGCGTGTCCGGGAGTGCCGCGATCCTGCGCGAAGCGCCAGGCCGAGACCAGCGCGCCCACGATGATGACGGTGGCCCCGACCCCGCTCGCGACCGCCGCGAGCACCCGAGGGAACACCCCGAACACGTCCTTGCCGACCGGGATCGCCGTGCCCTGGACCGGTTCCATCGGAGCGCTGAGGAGGACGCCGGTCGCCAGGGCGCTCGCGAACACGAGGACCCGCTCGACGCGCTGGCCGACGTGCAACGGAGCCAGCAGGTAGACGGTGCCGAGTGCCAGCCACGGCACCGACAAGATGGCGCCGAGCAGGTAGAAGACTCGGAAGGTGCCGTTGTCCCAACCGGTCGACACCCCCGTCGCCAACGCGGCCGAGGCCAACGTGAACAGTGCCAGGGCAATCGTCCAGGCCCGGTCCTGGGGGCGGCGAAAGGTCGTGGCCCGCGCCAGCGTCGCCTGGACGAACAGCGTGGCGACCGCGGTGGCGAGAAAGGCGAGGCCAATGACCATGGGGCGCCGAGCGTACGCGTCGACCCGGCCCGTGCTGGGTTCGAGTTCGACCCGGCCGGTGGACGACCGTGCGTGAGGTGAGATTTCACCGTCCGTGGCCGCCACGGTGGCCGTCCCGCTTGTGAAGAACTGCACGATCCGAGGTACCTTGGACCCGGCTTCGTCCATTCGGACGTACGACTTCTGAGGTAGGTACCGGTTTGACCCCGAGCGCTGGAGGATCCGTCGGAGGTCGCAAGATCCCGGGGGCAGCGGTCGCCCGCTTGCCGTTGTACTACCGCGCGTTGCTCGAGGCGACCGAAGAAGCGGTCGAAACGGTGTCGTCGGATCGCCTCGCGGAGATGGCCGGCGTCAACGCGGCACAAGTGCGCAAGGACCTCTCGTACTTGGGGTCGTACGGAACTCGGGGCGTGGGGTACGAGGTGCCCTTCCTCCTCGACCGAATCTCGCGGGAGCTCGGTCTGACCCACGATTGGCCGGTCGCCATCGTCGGCCTCGGCAACCTGGGCAACGCGCTGGCCAACTATGGCGGGCTCAGTGCGCGCGGATTTCGGGTGCTCGCGCTCGTCGACTCCGACCCGGCCAAGGTCGGCCGCCAGGTGGGCGATCTGCTCGTTGAGTCCCTCGACGAACTCGACGACATCGTGCGGTCTCGCGGCATCACGATCGGGATCGTGGCCACTCCGGCGGCGGCGGCCCAGTCGGTGGCCGACCGGTTGGTCGAGGCCGGCGTCCAGTCGATCCTCAACTTCGCGCCGGTGATCATCTCGGTCCCGGAGGGCATCTCCGTGCGCAAGGTCGACCTCGCGACGGAACTGCAGATCCTGTCCTTCTACCAATCGCACCGCCGGATCAAGGATCGCGCGTCGTGACCACCGATCCGGCGCGCGCGCGTCCGAGCCTCGTGGGATACCCGGCGAACTTCCTCGTGGCCGGCCGTCGGTGTGTCGTCGTCGGGGCGGGTCGGATCGCGCACCGCAAGATTCAGGGTTTGCTCGACGCCGACGCCGACGTCGTCGTGGTCGCGCCGGATGCCGTCGAAGGGATCCGCGACGCCGCGGCTGCAGGGCGATTGCGCTGGGACGCCAGGGAGTTCCGCCCGGCCGATCTCGACGACGCCTGGCTGGCCATCACGGCCACCGCGAACGCCGAGGTGAACCAGGCGGTCTTCGATGCCGGCGAGGAACGGCGCGTGTGGACCAACTCGGCGGACGACCCGGCGAACTGCTCCTTCACCCTGATGTCGATCGTCCGGCGGGGTGATCTGGTGGTCACGGTCGGGACAAATGGGCGGAGTCCGGCACTCGCGACCTTCCTGAAGAATCATGTCGCGACCGAAATGGGCCCCGAGTACGAGACCCTCCTCGAGCTCTTGTCGGAGGCCAGGGAAGCGATCCGGTCGAGCGGGCGTTCTAGTGAGGACGCCGATTGGCGGCGGGCCTTCGATTCCGGCATTCTCGACCTCGTGAAATCCGGAGATGAGGCCCAAGCAAGGGAGGTGCTCCGCTCGTGTCTGTGATCGTGGTCGGCCTCAACCATCGCACCGCTCCGGTGGAACTGCGCGAGCGCGTCGCGGTCCCGTCGTCGCGCATGGTCAAGGCGCTGCACGATCTCTCGAGCCGGGAACACCTCGCCGAAGTCGTGTTGCTTTCCACCTGCAACCGCACCGAGATCTACGCGCGGTCTACCAAATTCCACTCCGCGGTCTCCGACGTCCTCGAGTTCCTCGCCGAGCAGGGCAGCGTCCCCCCGGAAGAGTTCTCCGAGCACCTCTACACGTATTACGACGACAGTGCCGTGAGCCATCTGTTCGGCGTTGCGGCCGGTCTCGACTCGATGATCTTGGGCGAGGGCGAGATCCTCGGCCAGGTTCGCGACGCGTGGCAGCTCGCCGAAGCCGAAGGATCGGCCGGTCAGGCGATGGCCCGCGTGTTCCGCCACGCGATCGAAGTCGGCAAGCGCGTGCGCACCGAAACCGCGATCGGTCGGCGCGCGCTCTCGGTGTCATCGGCCGCGGTCGCCCTGGCCGAGCGCACGATGTTTTCGCTCCGGGGTCGGTCCGTCCTCATCCTTGGTGCGGGCGATGTGGCCGAGGGCCTCGGCCGAGCGCTCATGACCGCCGGAGCCGGCGACGTCGTGGTCGCGAACCGTACCCATGCCCGGGCCGTGGAGTTGGCCGAGCGACTCGGCGGCCGGGCCGTGCCCCTCGGAGAACTGCCCGAGGTGCTGACGCACGTCGACCTGCTCTTGACCGCGACCGATTCCACCGAGGTCCACGTCGAGCGGGCCGATGTGGAAGCGGTGATGGAACGGCGCGGCGGAGTCCCGCTGCTGATCGTTGATGTCGCCGTGCCTCGCGACGTGGACCCGGGAGCGGCCCAGGTGGCGGGAGTGACGCTGCACGATGTCGACGATCTCCACCAACTCACCGAGGCCGCGCTCGATGTTCGGCGCGGCGAGGTCGTCAACGTGCGAGAGATCATCGGGCACGAACTCGAACGGTTTCAGACCGACCGCGCGGCACGCGAGGTCGCGCCCCTGGTGACGAGCCTGCGCGATCGTGCCGAATCAGTGCGCCAGGCTGAGCTCACCCGCTTCCGATCCAAGCTCGACGCGCTCGATCCCGAGACGCGCAATGCCATCGACGCGCTCACCCAGGGCATCGTCAACAAGCTCCTGCACGAGCCGACCGTTCGACTGAAAGAAGCTGCCGGTTCGGCCCGCGGCGAGCTGTATTCGGACGCCCTGGCGTCGCTCTTCGACATTCGCGATACCGAGGAATGACCGCGCCGATCCGGATCGCCACGCGCGGCAGCGCGCTGGCGAGGTGGCAAGCAGAACGCGTCATGGACCGTCTCGGTGTCGCGGCCGAACTGGTCATCGTCAGTACCCGCGGGGATCAGGACCGGACGACATCGATCCATGCGCTCGGGGGCACGGGCGTGTTCGTCAAGGAAGTGCAGGACGCCGTCCTCCGCGGCGACGCCGACCTTGCGGTGCACTCGGCGAAGGATCTCCCGGCCACGACCGAACCCGGCCTGACCCTCGCGGCGATTCCGGAACGGGCCGATGTGCGCGATGCGCTCATCGGCGCCCGTCTCGCTGAGATTCCCCCTGGCGGTACGGTCGGCACCGGTTCGGTGCGGAGACGATCGCAGCTCGCGGCGGTCCGGTCCGACCTGCAGTTCGCGGAGCTACGCGGCAACGTTCCCACCCGAGTCGAGAAGGCGTCGGAGTTCGACGCGATCGTGCTCGCGGTCGCCGCACTCGGACGGTTGGACCTCACCCGGCACATTGCCGAGATCCTCGACGTCTCGGTGATGCTGCCGATGGTGGGCCAAGGCGCGCTGGCCACCGAGTGCCGGGCGGACGATGCGAACACCATTGGTGCCCTCGCTGCCATCGATGACGCCGACGCCCACCGCTGTGTACGGGCGGAGCGAGCATTCCTCCGGGCCCTCGGGGGAGGCTGCTCGATGCCCTGCGCGGCGTACGCGACGACCACCACGGAAGGTGTGATGACGATCGACGCGCTCCTGGGTTCCCATGATGGTTCGACGTTGCTGCGGGCCGGCGCGACCGGTGAGGACCCCGAAGCCGTCGGTGCCGATGTTGCCGCCACGATCCTCGACGACCTCGGCGGCCGTGCCCTGCTCGCGGAGGTGTCGCGATGACCGTGTATCTGGTCGGCGCCGGACGTCATGTCCGGGTTTGGTCCGTCGCCGCTGGCGTGGAGGTTCTTTCGCGATGACCGTGTATCTGGTCGGCGCCGGACCGGGGGACCCGGGGTTGTTGACGAGGCGGGGGGCGGAGTTGTTGGCCCGAGCCGATGTCGTGGTCTACGACCGTCTGGCCCACCCGTCGCTCCTCGACCTCGCCCCCGCCCCTGCCGTGCGGATCGATGTCGGCAAGGCGCCCGGGCGAGTAGCGATGGACCAGGACGGCATCAACGCCACCCTCGTCGAACACGGTGCCACCGGTGCGTGCGTCGTCCGCCTCAAGGGCGGCGACCCGTTCGTCTTCGGGCGTGGCGGGGAGGAAGCCGAAGTCCTCATCGAGGCCGGCATTCCGTTCGAAGTCATTCCGGGCATTACCAGCGCGATTGCCGCACCGGCGTACGCCGGGATCCCGGTCACCCACCGCGGGCTCTCCACCCACTTCACCGTGGTCACCGGCCACGAAGACCCGGCCAAGGGCTCGACCGACACCGATTGGGCCTCGCTCGCGCGGGCCGGTGGCACGCTGATCATCCTCATGGGTGCCGGCCGCTTGGAGACGATCGTCGATCTCCTGATCGAGAACGGTCGCGATCCCGACACCCCGGTTGCCGCCGTGCGCTGGGGGACCCGACCCGAACAGGTCACGACTCGCGCCACGTTGTCGACGATCACTGCGTTGGGGGTTGCGTCGCCCAGCGCGATCGTCGTCGGGCCGGTCGCCGGGCTCGACCTCACCTGGTTCGAGTCCCGCCCGCTCTTCGGTCGCACGATTGTCGTCACGCGAGCGAGGGAACAGGCGAGCAGCCTGCGGGCCCGGCTCAGCGAACTCGGTGCCAGCGTGCTCGAACTTCCCACCATCGAGATCGAACCGCTTGCCGTCGAGCGGCCCGAGCCCGATCGCTACGCATGGATCGTCTTCACCTCGGTGAACGCGGTCGACGGCTTCTTCGAGCGCGGCGTGCGGGCTCACGGGCTCGACACTCGCGCCCTCGGCGCAGTGAAGGTCGCCGCCATTGGTCCGGGGACCGCCGAACGCCTGGCCGCCCACGGCGTTGTGCCCGACCTGATTCCCGAACGGTCGGTGGCCGAGTCGCTGCTCGAAGCGTTCCCGCCCGCCTTGATCGACGATCGCGTCCTGATGCCACGGGCCGAGATCGCTCGAGATGCACTTCCCGCCGGGCTCGAGCGGCTGGGCTACGACGTCGACGTCCTCCCCGTGTACCGCACCGTGACCGCGACACCGGATGAGGATGATCTCGCGATGCTCCGATCGGGTGGCGTGGACGCGGTGACGTTCACGTCGGCTTCCACGGTGAACAACTTCTGCGACGCGCTCGGCGAACTGCCCGACCCCGCACCGCTCGTCGTGTCCATCGGTCCGGTCACGAGCGACGCGGCGCGAGCACGCGGTCTCACCGTCGATGTCGAGGCCGACCCCCACACGATCGACGGTCTGGTCGCAGCGGTGCTCGGCGCACTCGGTGCGTCCGGTGGTCGGTAGCCTGACGCCGTGAGCTTCCCCGATCAACGTCTCCGTCGTCTGCGGCGCACGCCCGCGTTGCGGCGCCTCGTCGCCGAAACCCGCCTGGGCATCGACGATCTCGTCGCCCCCCTCTTCGTCAAGGAGGGCATCGACGAACCGGAGCCGGTCGTCTCGATGCCCGGCGTCGTCCAGCACACGCCGGCGAGCCTGCGGGCCGAGGTGCGGGCGCTCGGCGCGCTCGGCGTTCCCGGCGTGATCCTGTTCGGTATCCCCGCCCAGAAAGACGCGGAGGGCAGTTCGGCCGATGCGCCCGACGGCGTGATCCAGCGAGCCATCCGCGACCTGCGCGACGACATCGGCGACGCCGTGGTGATCATGGCCGACGCCTGCCTCGACGAGTACACCGATCACGGCCACTGCGGGTTGCTCCGGGCCGACGGGTCGGTCGACAACGACGCCACTCTCGACCGGTACGCGTCGATCGCGGTCGCCCAAGCCGAGGCCGGCGTCGACATCGTCGCCCCCAGCGGGATGATGGACGGTCAGGTCGCCGCGATCCGGGGTGCACTCGACGATGCCAACTTCGCCGAGACCGCGATCCTCGCCTATTCCGCCAAGTACGCCTCGGCGCTCTACGGGCCGTTCCGTGACGCCGCCGAGTGTGCGCCGCAGTTCGGCGATCGGCGCGGGTACCAGATGCAACCGGGCAACGCGCGCGAAGCGCTCGACGAAGCCGCGCTCGATCTGGCCGAGGGTGCCGACATGATCATGGTCAAGCCCGCGTTGGCCTACCTCGACATCATCACGTCGCTGCGGAGTTCCTTCGACGTTCCGCTCGCGGCGTATCACGTCAGTGGCGAGTACGCGATGGTGAAGGCCGCCGCCGAACGAGGGTGGATCGACGGTGACGCCGTCGCGCTCGAGCACCTGCTCTCGATCCGTCGTGCCGGCGCCGACTTCATCCTCACCTACTTCGCACGCGAGATCGCTGAGGTATTGCGCCGTGACTGACCACGCGTTGTTGGCACGCGCGGCGGCTCGCATCCCGGGGGGCGTGAACTCGCCGGTGCGGGCGTTCAACTCGGTCGGAGGATCCCCGTTCTTCGTCGCCTCGGCATTGGGCGCCGAGATCGTCGATTCCGAGGGCAACCGGTATCTCGATTACGTCCAGTCATGGGGCGCGTCGATTCTCGGCCATGCCAACCCGGCCATCGTCGAGGCGGTCCAACGTGCCGCGGCCGACGGCACGTCTTTTGGCGCTCCGACCGAGCGCGAGGTCGAACTGGCCGAGGCGATCTGCGACCGGGTCCCGAGCGTCGAAAAAGTGCGCCTCGTCTCGAGCGGGACCGAGGCCGCGATGACGGCCATCCGACTCGCTCGCGGGGCGACTGGTCGCCCCGCGATCATCAAGTTCGCGGGCTGCTATCACGGCCACCTCGACGCGATGCTCGTGGCCGCGGGCAGTGGCGTCGCGACGCTCGGGATCCCGGGCTCCGCGGGCGTGACGCCCGGAGCAGTCGCCGACACCGTCGTCGTTCCGTACAACGACATCCCCGCGCTCGATGCCGCATTCATGACGCACGACGTTGCTGCGGTCATCGTGGAACCGATCGCCGCGAACATGGGCGTGGTGCTGCCCGAGCCGGGATTCCTCGACTATCTCCGCGCCCGCTGCACCGGGGTGGGAGCACTGGTGATCTTCGACGAAGTCATCACCGGGTTCCGGCTCGGAGTCGGTGGGGCCCAGCTGCGGTTCGGGATCACGCCCGACCTCTCGATCTTCGGCAAAGTGGTGGGCGGCGGGCTCCCGCTGGCGGCCGTCGGCGGGTCGGCCGCGGTGATGGATCACCTGGCGCCCCTCGGACCGGTGTATCAAGCAGGCACGCTCTCGGGGAATCCGCTCGCAACCGCCGCGGGTCTGGCCGCGCTCGCGCAGCTCGACCAATCGGTCTACGACACGCTCGAGGCCCGCACCGCTCGATTCTGTACCGGCCTGGCTTCGGTGTTCACCGACGCGGGGATCGACGCGCAGGTGGTGCACGCCGGCACCCTCGCCGGCTGGTTCTTCTCGCCGACGCCGGTCACGAATTATGCAGCGGCGCAGACTGCCGATCACGATCGATACGCACGCTTCTTCCACGGCATGCTCAGCCGGGGGGTGTTCTTTGCGCCGAGCGGCTACGAGACCACGTTCGTATCGCTGGCGCACACCGATGCCGACATCGACCGCACGCTCGGCCTCGCGAGCGAGGTTGCGTCGCAGTTGCGCTGACTATTCCGGTTCGTCGCCCTGCCGGCGCTGGCGGACGCGGTCCATGTAGAACAACGCGCCGATGAAGCTGAGGAAGAAGAACGCGAGCAGGACGAACGCGAGTCCGCCGCCGCCGTTCTCGCCGCCGGCGTCGACGAGTTGACCGTCGGAACACCCGGCGGCGACCAGAACCAGCAGACCGATGACGGCCGAACGAAGAGTGGGGGCAAGACGATGCATCGCGAGGCTCCTAGACGGTCTCGGGGTCGCGGTCGGCTGCCGCCTTGGTGATGGCCTCGGCCTCGCCGGCGACCCGAGCGGCCTGCTCCTGCAAGTCACGTTCCCGCCAGTGCAGGCCGAGCAGGGCGAGACCGAACAGCAGCGACGACGCGAGGAACGTCACGAACGGAGGGACCCGTAGGGATCCGAGGTCACGCTCGAACACAATGATCTTGCGCGAGTCGTCGGCGCACCGGGGGGTCGGCGGCTTGTCGCCGAAGGGGACTTCGGTCGCCGAGAGGGCCGGGTCCGTCTCACAGATCGCGACGACACCGAAGAGTGGCTTGTGCAGGCTCACGTGGATCCAAGGGAACCCACCGCCCGTCGAGACGTCGAACTGGCTGAAGATCTCGCCACCGCCGGTCACCTGGTTCTTGGTGACCAGATACTTCGTCGCGTCCTCGTAGACGGCGTAGGTCCCGCCCGCCCCGGCGAGGGACTCGCCGGTCAACTCGTCCTTGTTGATGATCAGGTTGACGTCGACCGCGGCCTTGAGGTTGGTGACTTGGGCTTCGTCGACTTTGCGGCCGCTCTGGTCGATGTCTTGGACCGCGGGGAACTTCGATCGGGCGACATCACCCGATTCGATGACCTCCACGGCCTTCCACTCGGGTATCCGGCCCTTCAGGGTGTTGACCGGTGACGGGTTGGTCAACCAGAGCAGCGAGACCAAGACCATCAACCCCGACAGGCCGCCGACCGCGATGAGAAAGCCGAGGCGCGCACCGGTGTTGGTGGCGAGCAGGATGTAGATCGTCCCGAAGAACAAGGCCACCGCGGCGATCACCACGAGGACACCGAGGATGGTCGGGTACCAGAGGGTCCGGTTCTTGAGGCCCTCGTTGGCCAGAACGTTCAGCGCGTACACCATCAGCTCCTAGAGGTTCCGCTCAAACTCGATGATCGCGTTGATCTGGGCGCGAGACAGGATTTCGCCGAAGTGCGGCATCTTGCCGGAGGAGATGCCCCGCACGCCGTAGGCCTTGTTGGTCTCGGCACCGATCGCGACCCAGTCGTACTGCTTGGTCTTGCCGGTTTCGCCCGGGAACTGGCTCAAGACCGATTCGCCCCGCAGTGATGGTCCGAGCGCGCCACTGCCCGGGGGTTCGGGCATGGGCACGAACCCGTTGGCGGGTTCGAGGGTGGACCAACCCTTCGTGTGGCAGCGGGCGCACTGGGTGTTGAACAGCAACTCACCCTGGCTCATCTGGGCGACTTGATCGGCGTACTCACGCGAGCGGCGGATGCCTTCGTTGGCGGCATCGATCTCGCCTTGGTAGAGCGCCTTCTGGGCCGGCGTCTTGGCCTCGGCCAACTTCTTCTCGGCGTCGGCGCGGTTGGACTGAGCCGTGGCTTCGGATTTGTTGACGAAGTCCTGGTAGTCCTTGATCTTCTTGTCGGCCCGGGCGCGGGCCTGGGCCGGAGTGATCTGGATGCTGCGGAGGTAGGCGACGATGTCGCTGATGGCCTGATCGTTCTTGGGGCCACCGCCGGCGACGCCCCACGCCGGCATCGGCGTTCCGGGCCGTCCGTATACGAGGATCTGGCTGACCTGCTCGTACTGGGTCACCGGGTCCTCGGTGTAGCGGTAGAAGATGTCGTTCACCGACGGGACCTGCCACACCTGCTGCACCGGGGTGGCATTCGGGTCGCCCTGGGCATCCGGCGTCAGCACGAAGTTCGTCGAACCGCCGCCCGCGTCGGTCCCGTGACAGTTCGCGCACAGCAACGACTTGGCCCCGTCGTAGGCCTCCATGTTCTTGTTTGCGTAGAGCACCGCGCCCCGCTCCACGGCACGTTCTTCGAAGCCCTTGGTCTCCTCGTCCTGGCGGCTCGGCTCGAGGAGCCAGTACAGCGGCAGCACGATGGCCACGATGGTGGAGAACAACAGCGCCCACCGGAGCACCTTGGTGAGGTGCGCGTCTTCGAGCACGTCGTCGTCGTAGAAGGGGGTGAGGTTCGCAGCGGGCTTCTCGTCCGGCTCGCGCCGCACCGAGAGCACCTTGGCGCCGATGATCACGACGATCACGAGGACCGCCGCAATGTTGATGAGGATCAGGAGGGTGCGCAGGGTCACAGTGGCCTCTTGAGAGTTCCTGGGTAGTCGGACGACGGTGCGGGCATCACACGCACGGCGGGCCTTCTGCGCCCTGGCCGGTGGTGTCGGTGCCGATCGGCGGGCCGGTGACGGCCGTGCCGGAGGTGTCGATGGTGATCTTGACGCCGGAGACGGTCACGACCCAGTGGTCGAGCCCACGGGGGGCCGGGCCACCGCGCTTCTCGCCGACGCGGCTGTACTTCGAACCGTGGCACGGGCACTCGAACCACTGCGAGGTCTGGCACCAGGGCACCCGGCAGCCGAGGTGCACACACTTCTGGTAGATCCCGACGATGCCCTGCTCCATGCTCGGCACGATGAGCGCGTACTCGTTGATCTTCTTGGCCTTGGCAACGTCGGCCTTGGGGTAGGGCTGGAGGTAGGTGCGAGCGGCGGGGACGTAGAACGGTTCCTTCTTGGCGTCCCAGTAGGCCTGGACGTCGGGGAGGGTGATGCCCGCGTCGATCTTGCCGCCGAATCCGCCGGAGGACTTGGCGTAAAGGAAAGCAATGGCCGAAATCCCGAACGTCCCCACGCTCAGGGCCATGGTCTGGATGATCGCTCGGTTGAAGAACTGGCGCCGGCTGACCTGGATCTCTTCGTACTCGGCCGGAGTGAACTCGGCGACACCGACCGAACCGCGGGTGGCAACGCCGCTCGCGCCGGCGCGGGTCTCTTCACCACGGGCTCGCGCGTCGGCGGACGCGTCGTCGCTGACGGCCAGGCCGGTTCCGGCATCGGTGGCCCTGGTCTCGGCCGTGAGCTTCCCGGTCACGTTGCCGGACGCGTCGGTGCCGCGGCGGCGGGCCGACGCGAAAACCGTCAGCGCCGCGAGGGCGACGATGACCGGGATGCCGATGATCAATGCGATGTTCAACGGAGGATCCTTAGAGCTCGAAGAAGATGCCGTCGTTCCAGGGGAACACGAAGTTGAACCCCGCGCCTCGGAAGAACGAACCGATGATCACGAGAACGGCCCAGAACATGAGGAAGATCGTGAAGAGCGAAATCGCGTACTTCCGGTCGTTCGGCTTGTTCGAGGGGTTGGTGTCCACGTACGGAGCGATGATCAGGAGGAACAAACCCATGCCGGGAACCGTCACCCCGGCCACCATCGGATGGAACATCGTGAGCAGTTCCTGCAGGCCGAGGAAGTACCACGGCGCCTTCGACGGGTTCGGTGTCTGGTTGACATCGGCGAGGCCGAGCAACGGCGCCCGGACGATGGCGGAGAAGATCAGCAACATCGCCGTGAGCGCCAACGCGGCCGTGAGTTCGACGACGAGCAGGTGCGGCCAGGTGTGCACCTTGTCCTGGGCCTCGGCGCGAGTTTGCTGAATGGATCCCGACTTGACGACGGTCAGCAAGCGCTGGGTGTGACCGCCCGGGCCGGTACCTGTCGGCGCCGCGATCGGCGCTGCCTTGGTCGCCGTTGCCGTCGCGGTGCTGCCACCCCCGGCGTCCGCGCCACCGGCCATCGCGGCCTTGCGCTTCCGGGCCCGCTCGAGCAGGTGTGCAGGAACGCCGCCCTTGTCTTCGGTGATGACGCCTTCGTCCGATGCCGCGCTGGCGGCGACGGGCGCCGTCTCCTCGGCGGGGGCCTCGGCGGGCGTGTCGGCACCAGCGTCCGCGGGCGCGTCGTCGGCCGCTTCGCCGCCGGGCAGGCCCAAGGCCTTTCGGCGTTCCGCACTGCGATTCAGTAGATGTTCGGGGACTTCAGCCATTGGTCAATCCCTCCCCGGCCTAGAGCGGGCCACTGATGCCGCCGTCCTTGCGGACGCGCCAGAAGTGAATCGCCATGAAGATCACGATGATGAACGGGAGCAAGAGCACGTGCAGCGTGTACCACCGCAGCAAGGTGTCGCCCGAGATCTCCTTCGAGCCCAGGAGCGCGTAGCGCATCTGGCTGCCGAAGACCGGGGTGTAGCCCATCATGTTGGTACCGACGGTCACAGCCCAGAGCGCGAGCTGGTCCCACGGGAGCAGGTAGCCCGTGAACGAGAGCATCAGGGTCATGACCAGCAAGATGACGCCGATCACCCAGTTGAACTCGCGCGGTGCCTTGTACGCGCCGTGATAAAAGACGCGACTCATGTGGAGGAACACGCTGAGCACCATGAGGTGCGCGCCCCAGCGATGCATGTTGCGCACCAGCGATCCGAACCACACCGCGGTCTCGAGTTGCTGCACGTTGTTCCAGGCCGCGGCTTCGGTCGGCCGGTAGAAGAACATCAGGAAGATGCCGGTGACCGTGAGCAGGATGAACAGGAAGAAGGACAGCCCGCCGAGACAGAGCGTGTAGCTGACCTTCACCGCGTGCCGCTTCACCTTCACTGGGTGGAGGTGGTAGAGCACGCTGTTCATGATCACGTAGGACCGGTTCCTCGGGCTGTCGGTGTAGCCCTTCCGGAAGATCGACCCGGGTCGAATGATCGAGGTGACGACTTGCGAGTTGCCGACGCGGTCGCCCATCTCTTTGGCGCGTTCGCCCAGCTTCAAGCCGCCGGACTCGCTGCTCCCGTTGCCGTTCGCCATCTAGATCGCTCCGCTCAATCCGCCGCGGGATGTCCGCCGTGGCCGTTCGCTCCCCATGAGCGCCTCTCCTTGCCTAGAACCGGACGCCATAGCTGTAGCCGTGGCGGTTGGTACGGGTATGTGGGTCGCCGGCGGCGCCCTGATCTGCGAGCTTGCCGAGGATGATGACACCGGTCGGGCATCGGTCCACGCAGAGCGCGCAGCGGGTACACACGTCCTCGTCGACGATGAACGCGACATGGTCGCGAGGATCTTCGCCGGGACGCTCGGTGCCCACCGCCGCATCGATTGCGCCGACGGACACCATGTGAATGCATTTCCAGGGACAGATATCGACGCAGCCCTCGCACATGATGCACTCGGCTTGGTCGATGTGAAGGAATTGCTTGGGCTTGACCGACGCGGTCAGGAAGGACGGGTCGACCTCCTGGAGTACGTAGTCGGTGACGAACTCGGGCATCGCCGGATTCGCGTCGGTCTTCGCCATTGCTAAGCCTTGGCTTTCAAGGGTCGACCGAACCGCGAACGGCCCACTGGAACGGGTTCGGACGCGGCGGCCTCGGTGGCGGTCGGGCGCTTCTGCCAGAGCACGAACATCGCGATGGTGGCCGCAAAGAACGCGACGTAGATGAGGACGACAAGCAGATCACGCACGCCGTGCTGCAGGTCGATCGAGAACGGCCAGTTCCAGCTGTGGTTGAACGGGATCTCGGTGGTCGACTTGATCAGGTACCGGTTGGTGGAGAGACCCCAGTACTTGTCCGACACCGTGATGAACTCGTGCGGGACGATCGCGTACATGAGGAGGAACAGGGCGAACGTGTAGACCGCGCCACCCATTGCTTCGGCCCAGGTCGTGTCACGATCGGGCTTGGGCTGGCGCAGCTTCCAGATCACGATTCCGATCATCACGAACGTGATGATGGTGAACCAGATCAGCCGACCGTTGGGTCGGAAGAAGCCCCAGTCAGGCAGCAAGTTGGGCATGGTGCCGCGCGTCTCCTTCTCGGTTCGGACCGACATCCCCCTCCGATGCCGTACCCGTTCCTCTTCTTCCGGGCGTTTCTCTACCACGCTAGATCGCGGAGGGACACATCCAAGGGTTCGGACGCACACTTCAGGATTTTCTTTGGCATGCGGAAAACGCGGTCGCGTGGTGTGCCTCGAAGGTCTTCGGCGTGGGACGATGCCGTTGTGCCTGCGGCGACGTCCTCTGATCGTTCCACCCCCGACCGCGTCGATGTGCTGGTTGTCGGCGCCGGACCCTCGGGTGCGGCCGCGGCCTACTGGCTGGCCGAAGCGGGCCACTCGGTGTTGGCCGTCGAGAAGAAGACGTTCCCGCGGGAGAAGACCTGCGGTGATGGGCTGACCCCTCGGGCCGTGCGCCAACTCGTCGACATGGGACTCGGCGCGCCCCTCGAGGATTTCCACCGCTATGACGGACTGCGCTCGATTGCCCACGGGGTCACCCTGGAGCTGGCCTGGCCCGATCATCCCGATTTTCCGAATTATGGCTATGTGGTACGGCGGCGGGATCTCGATCAGATGGTCGCCGACCAGGCGGTCAAGGCCGGCGCGACGGTCTGGCAGGGGTCGGAGGCGATCGAGCCCCTCATCGAGTCCGGATTGGTCACCGGCGCGGTCATTCACCGAAACGAGTCGGGTACGACCGAGGTGGTGCACGCCAAGTATGTGGTGGTGGCCGACGGCGCGAACTCCCGGTTCGGCCGGGCCCTCGGGACCCAGCGGGACCGGACGTATCCCATGGGCATGGCGATTCGCGGCTATTACACCAGTCCGCTCCATGATGACCCCTGGATCGAGTCGCATCTGGACCTGCGCGACCGCGACGGCAACCACATGCCGGGCTACGGGTGGATCTTTCCGGTCGGCGACGGGACCGTGAATGTCGGTGCCGGGCTGCTCGACACGTTCACCGGGTTCAAAGCGGTCAACACCTCCCGGTTGATGGAGGCCTTCGTCGCTATGACCCCGGAACGGTGGGGCATCACCCCGGAAACGTCATGTGGTCCGGCCACGGGCGGGCGGCTCCCCACCGGCGGTTCGGTCGTCCCGAAGGTCGGCCCGACCTGGATCGTGGCCGGCGATGCCGCCGGATCGATCAACCCGTTCAACGGCGAAGGCATCGCGTATGCCTACGAGACGGGCCGGATGGTCGCGGAGACGGTCGGCGAGGCGCTGCTCACCGGTGACGGGTTGGCCCTCGCTCGGTACCCGGACCGGCTCGAGGAGGTCTACGGGCTGTATTTCAAGGTGGCCCGGACGTTCGTGAGCATCATCGGGAACCCGGCCATCATGCGCGAACTCACGCGCGTGGGCATGCACTCGCGGAGCCTGATGGAGTGGGTGCTGCGGATCATGGCCAATCTGCTCCGACCCGACGAAATCGGACCCGCCGAGGCGGCCTACGCTGCGGTGGAACTCCTCGTACGAGCGTTGCCGGACCCGAGCGGTCCGCGCGCTTTGGGGGTTAGGGAACTAGCGGGTTGATCCGATACGCGGGTGATGGTGGCAATGAATGCTGATCAGTCGCTGCCCGATATTGGTCGCCTGATTCTGGTCAATGAGAACCTCGGCGGCCACGCCACCATGCACCTGAACATCTACCGGGCGCTGGCCGAACACCCCGAGCTCGACGTGGTGGCCATCGACGTTCCACCGCGCACGCTGGCTCGCCGCATCGTCGGAATCAAGATTCCCGGCCTCGCGCAGATCGATGGCGACCTCGCCTCGGTGCGGGCCCAGTTGGCACTGTCGTCGACGGCGCGTTCGATGTTGCGACGCGCGATTGCGGCGGGACCGGTCGGCGCGATTCACGTCTACTCCCAGCACGCCGCGCTGCGCTCTGTTGCGGAACTCCGCGCCCACCCGTCGGTGGTGTCGACGGACGGGTCGGCCGCGCAGAATGCGGTGCAGTTGCCCTTCCGTCATCCCGGACCGGGCACTCCGATGGCTGCTCGCGCCGGTGAGTATTTCGAGGCGAAGGTGTTCGATGCCGCGACGATCGTGGTCGCACAATCGGAGTGGTGTGCAGCCGCCATCCGCGACCGATACGACCTGGGCGCGGATCGGTTGCGAGTGATCCCCTTCGGGATCATCCCGCCGGATCCGGTCGACGTCACGCCCAATGAGGATGGCCTCCCCGAGATCACGTTCACCGGAAACTCGATGGAGCGCAAAGGTGGATGGGCCCTCCTGCGTGCTTTCCGGTCGCGGTTGCGGGGTCGGTGCATTCTCAACCTCGTGACGCCCGAAGCGGTTGATCCGGAGCCGGGCGTGCGCGTCTTCTCCGACGTCCGACCCGGTGACCGACGCCTGGTCGAGATGCTGGCGCGCTCGGCGGTCTTCGCGCTGCCGAGTGAGATCGACAAGTCGCCGTACTCCGTACTCGAGGCGATGTTCGCAGGCCTTCCCGTCGTGTCGACCCCCGTCGGCGGAATCCCCGAGATGGTGATCGACGGTGAGAACGGACTGCTCGTTCCTCCGGGGGACGACGTCGCGATCGGAACCGCGATCGAGCAGATCCTGGAGGACAACGTGCTGCGGGCGCGCATGGGTCGGGCGTCGCGCGAACGGGCGTACGCGCGTTTCGATGCGCGGCACACCACTGCGGATCTCGTGCGAGTGATTGCCGAGGCGCAGGAACGGCACGCGAGCTGACCACCGGCGCGTGGTCGCCGGCCGGCCGGCTCCGCGCTATTCGCGACGCTCGTCGTCGAGTTCGAGTTGGGAGCGCAAGGCGGGCGAGGGCCGCAGAATGCGGGCCGCAGCCGTGAAGAGTTCCGTCACCGTCGGCGCGGCCTTTGCATCGAGTCGGGCCAGCGTCCGAGCCAGCTTGCGGTGTTCGGCGAGCGGGAACTGTTCGATGGCGTCGCGGTCGTGTGCTGCCGCCTCGGATGCCGTGCCCAGGTGCTCGTCCCGGATTCCGAACAATGTTGCGACGGCGATCGGCGAGCTGTCGAGCCGATCGGCGGCGATATACGCGACCGCGATGCAGTGCTTGCACACCGCGCCGTAGGGGCAGGTACACCGCGCTTTCACTGGGATGCCGTCGAGGAGTTCACACTCGTCGATCTCCTCGCGCAGCGCGGCGGTCCCCCGCGCGGGGATACCGGCGCTCGGGTCGGTGAGCGCATGTTCGAATGCGTTGATGAGCTTCTGGCGGTGATCGGCCGGCACGTCGAAGGCCAGTGACACCGAGTACGGCTGCGGCGAGGACCCTTGGACGAGCGCGTGAATCCGACCGGGCTCGATCGTCATCGAGATGGTCTGGCCGCTCCGGGCGTAGGCCCGGCCGCGGCTGACGAGCCCGTCGTTGGCCCGTTCGAGCATTCGCTTCACGATCTCCGCGCCCACACCGATCGCGTCGGTGGTGATACGCGTGCCCCGGATCATTCCGCTCGCGGTGAGGCCACCCTCGACGGGGAGCGCCGGGCCCCAATCATCCCACCAACTCATCGCGTCACGCTCCCGTCGCGTCGGCGACGTCGAGGGCGACGAAGTCGGCGAGTTCGTGATCGTCGAGCGACGTGATGAGGGTGTCGGTCGAGGTGATGACCGAACCGGCTAGTGCGCGCTTGTTCTCGATGATCGTCGCGATGCGTTCCTCGATCGTGCCGGGACACACCAGGGTGTGGACGACCACACCCTTGGTCTGGCCGATGCGCCACACCCGGTCGGAGGCTTGATCTTCGACGGCCGGGTTCCACCACCGATCGAAGTGGATGACGTGGTTGGCGCGCACGAGGTTCAACCCGGTGCCGCCGGCGCGCAGTGACACGGCGAGCACCCCGGCGCCGGTTTCGGCTGAGAACTCTTCCACGATCCGGTCCCGCCGGGATCGGCCGACCCCGCCGTGGAGAATCGGCACGGGCACGTCCAACGCGTCGGCGAGGTGGGGAGCGAGTCGTTTGAGGAACGTGGCGTACTGGCTGAACACGACCACGGCTTCGTCCTCGGCGAGGATTTCACTCGTGAGCTCGATGAGGCGTTCGAGTTTGCCCGAACGACCGGTGAGTGGGGAGGTGTCGCCTTCGATGAGGCTGGCGGGGTGGTTGCAGATCTGTTTCAACTTCGCGATGCCCGAGAAGACGTGGAGCCGACGACGTTTGGCGTCCTCGGCTGATGCCACCTCCCCCAACATGGCCGCGGCGGTGGCCTCGTAGAGGGCGACCTGCTCCGTGGTCAGCATGCAGTCGTTGCGGACCACGATGCGCTCGGGAAGCTCGTCGACGATTCCGGGTTCGGCTTTCGTCCGGCGACAGATGAACGCCGCAACCCGCGCGCGGAGATGGGCCAGGCGGGCTTCGTTGGCGTCGTCGTCGGCAGTGAGCTTGTACTGATCGGCGAAGGACTTGCGCGACGAGAGCAGCCCGGGGTTCGCGAACGTCATGATGCTCCACAGTTCGTCGAGATCGTTCTCCACCGGCGTCCCCGTGGCCGCGATTCGGTGACGTGCCGGCAACGCGCGCGCCGCCTTGGCCGTCGCGGTCTGGGGGTTCTTGATTGCCTGGGCCTCATCGAGCACCACCCGATGCCAGGCGATGTCGCCGAGTCGGGGGTCCCGGCGCATGACGCCGTAACTCGTCAGGACGATGTCGGCCTGGTCGGCAGTGGGTATCGGGTCGCCGCGGAGGCCACCATGGTGGACGGCAACGCGCAACGCTGGTGTGAACCGCTCGGCTTCGCGCACCCAGTTCCCGACCACCGAGGTGGGCGCGACGACCAAGGTCGGTCCGGGATGATCGTGCGCGATGAGCGCGAGCAGCATCGCCGTCTTCCCGAGACCCATGTCGTCGGCGAGGATGCCGCCGAGTTCGTTGCGCTCGAGCCAGACAAGCCAGTCGAGCCCGTCGCGTTGATAGTGCCGGAGCGGGATCAGCAACTCGGCCGGCGGCTCGACGTGTTCGGCGGCGGTCGGCGCCCAGGTGCCCAACAACGCCCGGGCAAGCCAGCTCGACGGGTCGATCTCGATCTCGAGTTCGGTCGACTCGTCGGCCTCCGCTTCGGCGGCGACCTCGAGGACCCCGGCCGCGTCGACCTGGCCGAGCTTGCGAACGAACGCGGCAATGCGGTCGCGTTCGCCATCGGCCAGGAACGTCCACCGTCCGTCGACGGAGACGAGGTCGTGCGACGAGCGGACGATGGCATCGAGTTCCGCCGAGGTGAGTGGGGCGCCATCGATCTGCACCTCTCCGGTCAGGACCAGACTCGAGACGTCAAGGCCCGACGGCTGCCCCTGCACCTGGAGTCGGCGGGTCGCGGAACGCTTGCGACCGAGCCCCGCGGGGAGCATCACATTGATGTCGGCCTGATCGAGCTTCGGCGCGGCCCGCTCGATGAGTTCGATGACCTGCGGGATCTCGAGACCGATCGGGCCCATGGGTCGATCCCGCAGGATCGCCCACGCACGGCCCGCCGCCGCCCAGTCGTCGTCGACGACCGCGCGCACCGCGGCCTCGGAAACCTCGAGCGCGGTCGCGGCGGTCGCGATGGTCGCGTCGTCGTGCGTGTCGATCGGCGTGATGACGGTCGTCGCCCGGCGGGCTTGGAGGCAGGGTACGAGCGCGAATCCCTTGCCCGTGTCGTCGAGTCGGAGTACCACCCGCGCGCCGGCGAATCGGCGGCTCCGCACGCGGTCGGTCCACTGTTGGAGGGTGGCCGTCGGCTTGCGGCCGGCCAGTGCCTCGGGCACGTCACCGATCAGTTCGACCGCGATCGAATGCACGAGCAGTTCGGCGAGTTCTTCGGCCTCGGGATGGCATGCGACGGCGTGGCCGATGGCGGCGCGCAGTTTGGGTCCCGAGGCGCGATCGGGAGCGGCCATCCAGCCGGTCGCGACGTTCGGAACCGGGCCCGGCAGGACGTCGCCCGCGTGGACCAACCGCGTGCATGCGACGAAGAGTTCGAGCAGCGCGCCCAGGGCGGGCGTGACCGGCCACTCCGATGCGAGGATGGCCCGGAAGGTGTGCACCTCTTCGACCGCGACCGCCCACCGGCGCTCGAAGCCGCTCGGCGCGACCCAGAACGATTTGAAGATCGACCGAGTGCCCGGCCCGAAGATGGGCTTGAGCGCCGCGGGCGGCTTCTTCAAGGCCTCGTCGGGTTCGGCGACGATCCAGGTCTGACCGTCGTCGATGCGCGCGTCGAGCACGACCGGTACGTCGGTGTTCATCGGGGGCTCGGCGTTGCGATGCGGCGGCTCAACCGCCGGTTGCGTCGCGCCGAACGAGATCGTCGACGCGGAAACTCAGCATCGTCATCGGTGGAAGTGTATTCGGCCGACGACCGCTCGCCGGGTGGGCGCCCTCGGGGCGGACGCCCGGTCAGGTCGACGGGCCGGCAGACAAGTCGCCCCGGTGCAGGTCGGCCCGGTCGGCGGCGAGCTGTCCGCTGGTCCAGCCGAGCGGGTCACGACCGCCGCGCAGGCGAGTCATGGTGAGCCGACCGAACTGCGCTTCGACGGCGTCGCGGACCTTGGCATCGCGCGTGGCGAGTACCGGGGTGAGTGAGCACCCGGTGTCGGATTCGGCCTGCACCCGTACCGCTCGGTTGATCTCGCCGAGCCGTTCGCCGATTCGGGTCGCGTACGCCATGAGGAACGAGCTGCGAAATGATCGCGTCGAACCGGGTCGGCGGGTCGAGGCCCGAGCGGACTGGTGGAGTGCCGATTGGGCTTGGACCAGCAACGAGGTGAAGAGGATCTCGGTTGCTGCGACATCCCCGGCGAAGCCGACGACCGACGCGAGTCCGTACCGCTTGAGCAACACTGATTGCGCGCCACAGTGTTGGGCCACCGTCTGGAGCAGTAGCACTTTCGCGTCGGCGTACGGGTTGTCGATCGGCAGGCGGACGGTGGTCGGTGCATCGGGGTTCGACGCGCGGGCGGCGAGCATTGCGATGTCGATCGAGTGCCGGGCCATGAGTTCGTGCGCCTTGGCCGTGAATGCCTCGGCTTCGGCTTCGAACTCGGTCGACTCGGCCTTGGCGAGGAGCGCGCGCACCCGTTCGAGCATCGGTGAATCGAATGAGGTGGAGAGATCGATCGGAACTGTGTCGGCGCCGCCGGCCCCGGGCGGCGGGATGAGGATGTGGATCGGCCGGACCTCGCCGAGGGCGTACAGCAGCTTCATCATCGTCTCGACGAACGCGTATCCCGTGGTGAGCTTCCCGGCTTCTCGCACGATCCAATCGGGGTCGGGTCGCGCGGGCACGCCGAGGTCGCGGAGTTGGGCGACCCAGCGCGGGTCGAGCCGGGCTGGATCCCGGTCGGTGTGGTCGTTCGCGATCAGCCCGAGCGCGAGGCGGGCGCCGGTCTTGTTGGTCGCGCGTGCGATCTGGCGGTGGATCTCGGCCGGTTGCCAGCCGCCGGTCCACGCCGTCGCCACGAGCCGGAGCGCGACCCGCTGGACGGCCGGCGCCAGCTGTGCCGGCGTGAGTTCGTACAGGCTGACGGTCGAGGTGGTTCTGCGCTCTTGCGGGCCGAAGGGATCGACCAGGAGCGAGAGCAGGGCTTCGATTTCTTCCACCGTCGGCCCGGGCTTCTCGGGCGAGAACTCGCGGACGAACTCCTCGTCGACGAGCCGGAGTGGCCGGGTCGGGTCGGTGCTTCCCCCCGGAGTCTGGCCAGAACTTGGATGCCGGTACCGGCGGTGCTTTCCCATTCGCGCACCTTACGAGTCGGGTGTGACCGTCATGGTCGGAGGTCGATGGGTGCGTCTCGACCGGTCGCCCGCCTCACGCCCGCAGGCCCGCAACGAATGGTTCGACGGCATCGATCACGGCGTCGGTCGAGATGGGAGCCAGGGATGCGAGCGCCATCGCGTGGGCCGCGAGGGCGGGATTGGTCAGGAGTTCGGTCTCGGCCACGGTCGCGACGCGCCGCGCCAACTCGTCCGGCCCGGCCACGATCGCCGCGGCGAGTGATCCGTCACGGTCGTAGAGATCAACGAGTCGAAACAGGTCGAGCAGGTCCGCCGCTCGCTTGGTGGCGCGCCGCACCGCCGTGGGATATCCCAAGGCGTGACTCTTCGCCGCCACGACCCCGGCCACGGTGGCGACGGGTACGGTCACGACCGGGGACCCGCGCGTTGCGAGTTGGGTCGGGACCGCCTGCTCGAACGCCCATCGGTGACTGATCGCGAACAACTGATCCGCATCACTGAGCGTGTCGAGGGTCGTCGCCGCGAATGGATGGGTCGAGATGAGGTCGACCCTGACGCCCGCGACTTGGAGCGGGTGGGGTGGCGACCCATGCGCGGCGGCGAGCAGTTCGACCGCCTCGGGCGGCGAGGTCGTGGATGCCGTCACGAGGTCGATGTCGGTGGTTGCGCGGTGATCGTCGCCGGCCGCGGCGACGTGCAGGGTCACGGCGAGACCGCCCACCAACGCCACGTCCGACATACCCGGCGTTGCCAGCACCGCTCGTACCGCGTCGAGGAGGAACTCACTGCCGTGGGGCAGGATCATCACCGGGTCACCAGACACGAGTGAACTCCGTCTCGACCGGCTGCCATCCCGCGAGGATCTCGCGACCGCGAGTCGGATCCTGCGCCAGTTCGAGGGCGAGGAACACGGGATGGGCGGTGGGGAGGAACTCGGGTGGGACCGGCCGGGGCGGCGGGCAGCGATTGGTCCCCACGAGTGGCGTCGGCGCGACCGCGATCACCGCCGCGTGGTCATCCCAGGACCCCACGACGAGGGCGCGTTCAGCCCGACGCGCCGAGGCGAGGTCGGGGACCCAGATCCACGGGCGCGAGCCGCCACTCATGACCGGCGCGCCCCACGCGAGCGCCGCATTGTCGCCACCGATGCACCAGCCGTCGTCGTCTGCGGCGCCGATGGCACCGAGCCGCGCGGCCACCGCGGCCGACGGCACCGTGCGCACTGGCGTCACGCGCGGCGGTTGCCACACCTTGGCCACGGCCTCGAAGAGTTCGGGCACTTGCGGGCGGCCATCGGATCGGACCAACCCGTACTCGCGGAGCAACAGGCTGGCGGTCCCGACGGCGCCATGCGACATCCCGATGCGGCGGGCAACCTCGCGAATCGACGGCGCACGCGTCGGGCTGAGGAGCAACGCGACGCCATACCCGATGCCGGCCCGGCCGCGAATCGGACCTCCCGAGATCGGCGCGGCGAGACGCCACCCTCCCGGCAGCGGTGCCGGATCACGGTGGGCCGGGCCCGCGCGGTCGACGACGCCGATCGCGGCGCCGTGATGAAGCGCGAGCTCCCCTCGCTGGTCCAGCCAGCTCCACTGGCGCCCGGGGTGGCGCTCGTTGTGGTCCGCGAGGAAGTCCTTGGCGTCGGCGGAGATCTGATGGGCCACGATCAAGCAAGCCCCTGACGGGTGGCGGTCAATCAGTGTCCGCGCGCCCCCGATCGAGAGCGCGTCCCGGGTGACGACCGTCGCCGACCAGGCTGACGGGCCGACCCGGATGGTGACCGAATCGGCACCGTCCCGGCGGAGGTCGATGCCTCGAACCGCGGCGGCGATCTGGGTCGCCACTTCGATCGCGTCGTCGAGTCTTCTCGGCGCGCGGGTGCTGGTGGCCTGGTCGTTCATGGGCCCGCCGGTCCGTCCCGTGTGATCGATGTCCGATAGCAACCGGACACTGGACACCTCATGATAGGCCCCCATGCACCAAGCGGCCGGCGCATGACTGATTGCCGTCCGGTGTCCGGTCACAACAGGATACCAGACGCCTGATGGACCGACCGAGGTTCGGGCGGCGGAACGGCGCGCGGCTCCTACCAGGCGGCCGGGGGCCGGGCGAGCTGGCGGGCGAGTCGGAATCGGTCGTGCATCGGGCCGATGCAGAAGCGCGGGAGCGCGAAGAGATCGGTGTCGGGCGTCACCCGGCCGAACGAGAACGTGAACCCGGCCCGATAGCCGGCGGCAGCCGTCGCCTCCTCGGTGGGGCGGTCGTGATGACCGGACGGGTACGCGAGGAGGTCGGCATCGCGGGCCGAGCGTGCGAGCAACATGTCGCGCGACGCGACGAGCTCGGCGGTTCGTTCCTCCGCGCTGACATCTGGCAACGAGACGTGGTGGGCGGTATGAGATCCGAGCGTG
The DNA here is from genome assembly GCA_031362155.1 of Acidimicrobiia bacterium. GTDB lineage: Bacteria > Actinomycetota > Acidimicrobiia > IMCC26256 > JAENVU01 > JAENVU01. Next base: position 37,835 of record JANLRZ010000181.1, read on the forward strand.
ATCAGCCCGGACTTGGTCAAGGAGTCGAGTTCGTCGGCGGTCAGTGTCCGGCCGGCGCCGGGCCAGAACGGTGGGGGGACCCCCAAGACGTCGGTGACCACGAAGACCGTGGCCGGTGCGCCCGCGGCTTCGAGGATCGACGCGGCCTCGTCGTGTACGCCCACGAGGGCATCGTCGAAGGTGATCGAGATGAGGCCGTCGAGATCCCGGCGCTCGGCCCGCCGATCCACGATTTCGGCCAGGGGCACGATCGTGAACCCCCATTCCCGGACCCATGCCAGGTGCGAGGCCAGCAATCCCGGATCGACGTAGTAGTCGGTGCGATTCGCGGCGTCGGTCCCGATGTCGTGGTAGCAGAGCACCGCGGCACCCCGACCCCGGATCGGGAGCGGCCGGCCGAGCCGAGCCAGCCCGGCGGCCGGCAGATCGCGGAGTTTGGTGAGGAGATCGGCCACGTCCCGAGAATACGGGCCGGACGATCCGGTGGCGATACGGCGGCCATCGGTTGCGTCCGCCAGGATCATCGGCGTGATGGTGCTGCTGCTTCCTCCTTCGGAAGGCAAGGTCCAGGGCGGCGTCGGGCCCGGATGGCAGCCCGATCAGGGTGAGTTCCCACAGCTCGCGAAGCCTCGACTTCGAGTCGTCAACGCGCTCCGACGCGCACGGGGCGGGACCGCCAGACAGCTCGGAGCGAGCCGCGAGCTGCTGGCTCGGGCCAAGGCGGCGAACCTCGGCCTCCGCGATGCGCCCACGCTTCCGGCCTGGCAACGGTTCAGCGGCGTGGTCTGGGAGGCCCTCGATCCGCCGTCGCTGTCGGCGGCGGCTCGGCGTCGTGCCGAGTCGGGTGTCTTGGTCGTCTCGGCCGTCACCGGCGTCTCGGCGTGGGGTGATCCGGTTCCCGATTTTCGGCTGAAACTCTCGGCCTCGATCGCGCCGATCGGGAGGATCTCCTCGTTCTGGCAGGAGCCGCTCTCCCAAACGCTCAACGACCGCCTGGCGGGTCACGTCGTCGTCGACCTCCTGCCCAACGAGCATCGGGCGGCATGGACTCCCGACCTCGCCCGGTACCAACTCGTCCGACCGGTCCTCGCCACCCGCGACGGGAAGCCGGCCGGCCACGCCGGGAAGGCCACGAAGGGTCGCCTGGCTCGGGCACTCCTGGACTCCGGCCGTCCGGAACCGTTGCTCGCCGCCTTCGACGCCGGCGAGCTCACCTTGACCGTCGAGCGCCTGTGATCACCCGACGGTCGGGCGTCGAGATGGCAACGCACCAATCGCCGGCTCACATTGCGGACGCGACCATCCGGTCAGATAGCCTCAGCGCGCCCGGCCGCAGCTGGGTGTACGGCGAGCGACGAGGGGAGTAGACGTGGCGCAGTATCTGCCGATCTTGACGATGGTCATCCTCGTCATCCTGTTCGTGCTCCTGTCCTTCGTTGCCTCCATCCTGCTGGGTGTGCAACGCCCCACCAAGGCGAAGACCGCGCCCTACGAATGCGGGATCGTGCCTGAGGATGAGCCGGTCGAACGCTTCCCGGTCAAGTTCTATTTGGTGGCGTTGGCCTTCATCGTCCTCGACGTCGAGATCATCTTCCTCTACCCGTTCGCCACGGTGTTCCGGGATCTGGGTGGATACGGCCTCGCGCTGATGGGTGTGTTCCTGCTCGTTCTCATCGTGCCGTTCGCATACTTGTTGAGCGTCGGTGCGCTCGATTGGGGGCCGGTCCGCCAGGTTGCGAGCCGAATCGTGCGGCCGGTGTTGCGCGCCGCGGGCATGCCCGACGGTGTTGCCGCCGCCCCGCCCCGCGGGATCGGCGACGCGCCCGAACACGAGGCTGCCTAGCCCATGGGCCTCGACGCGGTTCCCTATAACTTCCTCACCGGCCGGCTCGAAGACCTCGTGCGCTGGGCGCGCCGCAACTCGGTGATGCCTGCCACCTTCGGACTCGCGTGTTGTGCCATCGAGATGATGGCAACCGGCGCCGCGCACTACGACCTCGCTCGATTCGGCATGGAGACATTCCGTGCGAGCCCACGCCAGGCCGATCTCATGATCGTCGCCGGCCGGGTCAGCCAGAAGATGGCGCCGGTGCTCCGCCAGGTCTACGACCAGATGGTCGAACCGAAGTGGGTCATCTCGATGGGCGTCTGCGCGAGTAGCGGCGGAATGTTCAACAACTACGCGATCGTCCAGGGCGTCGACCAGATCGTGCCGGTGGATGTCTACGTGCCCGGGTGTCCTCCGGGGCCCGAGACGCTGCTCCACGGCATCCTCACCCTGCATGACCAGATCAAGACCGGCGAGTTGCTCGCTCGGCGTGACGCCTCGCCCACCGGTGGCGCGGGCATCGAAATCGCCCAGCAGGACGGCGTCCTCGTCGATCTGCCCACCGTCAAGACGGCGAGCGTCTGAACCGATGGCCGACGACGCAGTGACCGAGACCGACGCCGCTCGTGAAGAAGAGCACAAGCCATCGATCCCTTCCGACGAGGTCGCCGCGGCGATCTGTGGGGCATTCACGTCCGCGGTGTTCCACGATTCCCACGGCCAAGCCGTGGTGTATCTCGAGCGAGCCGATTGGGTGGCCGCGGCCACGATGCTGCGTGACGACGAAGCGTTTACCTCGTGCATGGATCTCACCGCCGTCGACCACCTCGGTGACGCGAATCGGATCGTCGTGGCGGGCGTGACCCCCGAGCGGTTCGAGGTCGTTGCCAACTTCCTCTCGCACGCTCGCAACCGGCGAGTGCGACTCATCACCCAGGTGCCGCTCACCGATCCGACGATCGCGAGCATCACCGCGATCTACCCGGGCATGAACTTCGCCGAGCGTGAGGTGTTCGACCTCTACGGCATCGAGTTCGAGGGCCACCCCGAACTCACTCGCATCCTCATGCCCGACGAGTGGGTCGGTCACCCACTCCGCAAGGACGACACCCCCGCGCGGGTGCCCGTCACCTTCAAAGGGGACCCGGGGCCCCGATGAGCACGATCGACGTGGAACCCGAAGACGCCGCCGCGGCCGATGAGTCCGCCGAGGACGCGCCCGTGACCGAGACCCCCGCGCAGATGGAACAAGCGCGGCTCGAGCGCCAGACCGACGAAGGCAGCCAACTCCTCCAGCAGGAATCCGAGATCGTCGTGACCGGCGGGCCGTGGCCCGAGGTCGAGGGCGACAGCCAGACGATGATCATCAACATGGGTCCGCAACACCCGTCGACCCACGGCGTATTACGCATCATGTTGGAACTCGACGGTGAGACCGTCGTGCGGGCGAAGCCGGTGGTCGGGTACCTCCACACCGGGATGGAGAAGACGGGCGAACAACTCACGTACGTGCAGGGGTGCACGAACGTGACCCGGATGGATTACGCATCGCCGATCGCGAACGAGTTGGTGTTCTCGATGGCGGTCGAGCAGTTACTCGACATCGAAGTGCCCGAGCGGTCCATCTGGATTCGCATGCTGCTCGCCGAGCTCAGCCGGATGGCAAGTCACTTGCTGTTCCAGGCCACCAACGGTATGGACCTCGGCGCCATCTCGATGATGCTCTACGGGTGGCGTGAACGCGAAGAGACCCTGCGCGTCCTCGAACTCATCACCGGTCTGCGCATGAATCACAACTTCGTGCGGCCCGGCGGGGTGGCGGCCGATCTGCCCGACGGGTGGCAGCTCGCCTGTCTCGAACTGTGCGACACCGTGGAGCGGGGCATCGGCGAGTACGACGAGTTGCTCACCGGCAACCCGATCTGGCTCGAGCGAATGGTCGGCATCGGGGTCATCACCACCGAGGAGGCGATGGGCCTCGCGGCGTCCGGTCCGATCCTGCGCTCGACGGGCTTCGCATGGGACCTGCGCAAGACTCAGCCGTACCTGGCCTACGACCAGGTCGACTTCGATGTGATCTACGCCGACAACGGCGATTGCTTCGACCGGTACCGCATCCGCCTGTTCGAGATCGCGGAGTCGATCAAGATCGTGCGGCAGTGTGTGGAGATGATGCCGGGGGGCGACTACCGGATCCAGGACAAGAAGGTCACGCCGCCACCGCGCGCGCGGATCGACGAGTCGATGGAAGCGCTGATCCACCACTTCAAGCTCTTCACCGAAGGGTTCCGGGTACCGGCGGGCGAGACCTACGCCGCGGTCGAATCGCCGCGCGGCGAGGTCGGTTGCTACATGGTGAGCGACGGGACAGGGAAACCGGTCCGGATGCACGTGCGCGGTCCGTCCTTCTACAACTTGCAGACGATGCACACGATGATCGAGAACCGCATGGTCGCCGACGGCGTTGCCATCGTGTCGAGCGTCGACCCGATCATGGGCGAGGTCGATCGGTGACGTTCAATCCGACCAATCTCGCGAAGGCCCATGAGATCGTTGCGCAGTACCCGCAGCCGAAGTCGGCGATCCTGCCGCTCGCGCACCTCGCGCAAGATCAGGATGGCTGGCTCAAGCCCGAGGCCATGCGAGAGATCGCCGCACTCGTCAACGAGACGCCGGCCGAAGTGCTCGGGACCTGCAGCTTCTACACGATGTTCAAGCGCACTCCGTGCGGCAAGTACGTCGTGAGCGTCTGCACCAATGTGACCTGCCTCGTGCTCGGTGGCCCCGAGATTCTCGAACACCTCGAAGACCGATACGCCGACGACCCCGACGTGTACGTCGAAGAAGTCGAGTGCCTCGCCGCGTGCGGCAATGCTCCGTCCATGCAGGTGAACTACGAGTTTCACGAGCACCTCAACCCGGAGCTCGCGGCCGCGATCGTCGACGACTACAAGTCTGGTGAGCTGATCGCTCGCGGCGTCTCGGGAGGTCGTCAGTGAGCGAGACCGAGACCAGCCCGGTGGGCGAGACGCGCCTCATCACGGCCCGACTGCGTGAGCGGCCCGACGACAGCTGGACCATCGAGGGCGCGTTGGCGTCGGGCGCGTACAACGCGTTTCGCCAGGCGCTGACCATGGACGCGGAAGCGATCGGGAAAGAGCAGGTCGCGGCATCGGGTTTGCGCGGCCGCGGCGGCGCGGGATTCCCGGCTGCGACGAAGTGGTCGTTCCTCCCTCCCGACCTCGCGCCGCGCTATCTCGTGGTCAACGCCGACGAGGGTGAGCCGTCCACCTTCAAGGACCGGATGCTCGTCGAGCGCGACCCGCACCAGTTGGTCGAAGGCATCGCCGTCGCCGCCTACTCCATCGGCTGCCACCAGGCCTTCGTCTATCTCCGCGGCGAGTTCGCGCTGGGGAACGAACGGTTGATGCAGGCCATCAAGGACGCGCGTGCGCAGGGCTTCCTCGGTCAGAACATTCAGGGTTCGGGCTTCGACCTCGAGATCGTCGTGCACCGTGGTGCCGGCGCCTACATCTGTGGTGAGGAAACCGCGCTCCTCGAAAGCCTCGAAGGTGAGCGCGGCATGCCGCGCATCCGTCCGCCGTTTCCGGCGATCGCGGGTCTCTACGCGAAGCCCACGGTCGTCAATAACGTCGAGACGCTGTCGACGCTGCCGCACATCGTCACGATGGGGGGCGAGAAGTACGCGGAGCTCGGCGTGAACAAGTCGACGGGCACGCGCATCTTCTCGCTGTCCGGTCACGTGAAGCGCCCCGGGAACTATGAAGTCGAACTGGGCATCACGTTCCGGGACCTCATCTTCTCGCCGGAACTCGGCGGCGGTACTCCGAGTGGCCGTCCGGTGAAGTTCTTCATCCCCGGCGGCGCGTCGAGCCAGTGGTTGACCGGTTCGGATGAGCACCTCGACGCCCCGCTCGACATGGACTACGTGCAGCAGACCTTCGGAGTGATGCTCGGATCCGGCGCAGTGATGGTCTACGACGACACCGTGAACCCTGCGCTCGTCGCCTGGCGGTTGGCGAAGTTCTTCGCCCACGAAAGCTGTGGCAAGTGCACGCCGTGTCGTGAAGGATCGGGCTGGATCGAGAAAGTGCTGTATCGCATCTCGCACGGCCAGGGCCGCCCGGGCGATCTCGATCTCCTGTTCTCGGTGGGCAACTCCATCTCACCCGGCGTCGTGAACGCCCCATTTACCCAGACCACGATCTGCCCGCTCGGGCCGTCGGCGGTTTCGGGGGTCGCGAGCTTGCACAAGTACTTCCGCGACGAAGTCGTCGAGATGTGCTCCGGCGGCCGCCCATCCATCCCGGTGACGGCTGACGCAGGAGCCGGCGCATGACGGGCGCGAGTTCGAGCCCGGGCGCGCAAGAACTGGTGTCGCTGACGGTCGACGGCACCACGGTGCAGGTCCCGAAGGGCGAGTTACTCATCAAGGCCGCGCAGGAACACGGCACCTATATCCCGCGCTTCTGCTGGCACGAGCGGATGAAGCCGGTGGGCATGTGCCGGATGTGTCTCGTCGAGATCGAGGGTGTGCGCGGCCTCCCGCCGGCGTGCACGACGCCGGTCACCGACGGCATGGTCGTGACGACGGTGTCGGATTCGGTGAAGGCGGCACAGGACGGAGTGCTCGAACTGCTCCTCGTGAACCACCCGCTCGACTGCCCGGTCTGTGATCGCGGGGGCGAATGCCCGCTGCAAGACACGACCTTGGCGTTCGGCCCGGGCGAGTCGCGGTTCACCGAAGAGAAGCGGCACTGGGAAAAGCCGATCCCCATCTCGGATCTGGTCCTTCTCGACCGCGAGCGTTGCATTCAGTGCGCACGCTGCACCCGCTTCGCCGATGAGATCGCCGGCGATCCGTTGATCACGTTCAACGAGCGCGGCGGCCACACCGAGATCGCGACCTTCCCCGGCGACCCGTTCGCGTCGTACTTCTCCGGGAACACGGTGCAGATTTGCCCGGTCGGTGCGCTCACCGCGAAGCCCTACCGATTCAAGGCCCGCCCGTGGGATCTCAGCGCGGTCGAGACGAGTTGCACCACGTGTGCGATGCAATGTCGCGGCGCGCTCGAGTCCAGCTCCAACCGGTTGGTGCGCCTGCTCGGTGTCGACAGTGACGCGGTGAACCACGGATGGTTGTGCGACAAGGGTCGGTTCGGATACGAGGCGATTCATCACGAGGACCGCGTGCGTCACCCGATGGTGCGGCGCAATGGCGAGTGGGTCGAGTGTTCGTGGCCCGAGGCGCTCGACGTTGCGGCCGAAGGCCTCCGCAATGCCCTGGCCGGTGGTGGTGCGTCCGGCATCGCGGTACTCGGTGGCGCTCGGGGCACGAACGAGGACGCCTACGTCTGGGCGCGCTTCGCCAAGGGGGTGCTGCGGACCGACAACGTCGATGCCCAACTCGGTGACGGCCTCCCGGCCGAGGTCGCCTTGGGGCTCGCGCACGCAACGATCTCGGACCTCGACACTGCTCGCGCGGTGGTGGTGCTCGGGACGGATCTCAAGGAAGAAATCCCCGTGCTCGCGCTGCGCGTCCGGCGCGCGGCGACGGAGTTGGGCGTTCCGCTGATCGAGATGAACGCGACGGCCACGGGACTCGCGCCCGACGCCACCGCGACACTGCGATACGTCCCGGGCGAGCAGGCGGAGCTGGTCTCGGCGTTCATTGCTGCTCTCGACGGTTCCGCCAGCGGCGACCCGGAGATCGACGCGGCCGCGGCCGCGTTGGCCGGGCGCGACGGCGACATCGTGGTGGTCGTGGGCCGCGGCAATCTCGCCGAGCGGGTCGACGCGACCGTCGCGGCGCTCGCGCCGCTGGCCGCCCGGGGCGACACGAGGTTCCTCGTGGCCCTCCGCCGCGGGAACATCCGAGGGGCGTTGGATCTTGGCCTGGCTCCCGGCTTCCTGCCCGGGCGGGTCGCGCTCGACGACGGTCGCGATTGGTACGAGGAAGCGTGGGGCGCCGTACCGGCAGCGCGCGGTCTCGACGCGCTGGGCATCCTCGATGCGGCCGCCAACGGCACGATCGACGCACTCGTGTTGCTCGGTGTGGATCCGCACGCCGACTTTCCGGATCGAGACCTCGCCCATCGCGGTCTGGTCGGTGCGAAGTTCGTGATCGCGGTCGACGCGTTCCTCACCGATAGCACGCAGGGCGCCGATGTGTTCCTGCCGGTGACCGCGTGGGGCGAGCAAGACGGAACGGTGACCAATCTCGAAGGTCGGGTCCAGCGCGTGGCGCGCAAGGTCTCCGCCGAAGGCACCTCCATGCCGGATTGGCGGATCGCCGCGGAGTTGGCGCTGCGCCTCCGCGAGGATTTCGACCTGGCCACGGACGACGAAGTGCTCGACGAGATCGCCCGGGTCGCACCGGCATTCGCATCGGTCGACGCCGCCCTGATGCGACGGGCCCGCGATGGCGTGGTGCTCCCGGTGCACGAACACTCCGACACCCTGGTCCTCGACCGGCTGTCGATCCCGCTGACTGATGCCTCCTGGGAACCGATCGCGCCCGGCCAGGTCGACCCCGAGGCCGAACCCGCCGCCTCGACCGATACCGCCGCGACCAACCCGGCCGGGACCGACGCGGACACCGATGCATCCGACGAGGCCAATGAAGTTGTGGCCGTCGTCGAGCGCGTTCCGGTCCCGGCGCTCCACGTGTGGGACGGCATCGGTACGACCCCGACCCGCCCGGGCCGAGACGCCTACGCTCTGCGGCTCGTGAGCAGCCGGACCCTCTACGACGATGGCGTGATGACGTCGGCCACTCCCGCATTTGGGGTGCTCGTCCCGGTTGCCGAACTGCGGGTCAACCCTCACGACCACGACCGCGTCGGGGTCGAAGACGGCGCGTCTGTCCGGGTCACCTCGGCTCGCGGCCAGCTCGATTTGCCCATCCGCTCCGATCGCGGCGTGCCCGCGGGGTCGGCGGTCGTGGTGTGGAACGCCCCCGATCGTCCGGCCGGCACCTTGATCGACGCGGCTGCGGTGGTCACCGACGTGCGGGTGGAGTCGATCCGATGAGCGCGTACTCGGTGAGTCGGGCGCCCGGTTCGGGTGAGGTGCAGTCGTGATCGGTGCCGACCCGCTGCTCAGTCACGGCATCGACCTCGAGGTCGTGCTCATCGTGATCGGCAAGACGCTGGTCGTGTTCGCGCTCTTGCTCGTGCTCGTGATGTTCTACATCTGGTTCATGCGCAAGGTCATCGCCGACATGCAGAACCGGATCGGTCCGAACAGTGCCGGACCGTGGGGAATCCTCCAATCCCTCGCCGACGGCATCAAGTTCTTCTTCAAGGAACAGTCGATCCCCGACACCGCCGACCGCTGGGTCTTCCGGCTGGCGCCGTACTTATCGGTGCTCCCGGCATTCCTCGCGTTCTCGATCATCCCGATCGGCGGCAAGGTCTCGATCGCGGGTCACCAGACGTATCTGCAGCTCGCCGACCCACCGATCGGCGTGTTGTTCCTGCTGATGATGTCGGGCATCGGGCTGTACGGCGTGATGCTGGCCGGGTGGTCGAGTGGATCGAAGTATCCGCTGCTCGGTTCGGTGCGAGCCTCGGCGCAGCTGCTGTCCTACGAAGCCGCATTCGGTCTGTCGATCGTGGCGGTGCTACTCCACGCCGGCACCTTGAGCACCCGTGGCATCGCCAACGCGCAGGCGTGGACCAACTGGCACTCCTTCGTCACCGACTGGTACTGGAGTGTCGCGATCGTCTCCTTCGTGATCTTCGTGATCGCAGCCGTCGCCGAGACCAACCACCCGCCCTTCGATCTCGTCGAGGCCGAACAGGAGCTCGTCGGTGGTTTCCACACCGAATACACCGGCATCCGGTTCGCGATCTTCTTCCTTGCCGAGTTCATGAATGTGATCACGATGTCGGCCATCGCGGTCACGCTGTTCCTCGGCGGTCCCTCCGGTCCGGCACTCGGCTTCCTACCCACGGCCGGCGTGGTCAATGTCTGGATCATGCCCGTCTTCTGGTTCTTCCTGAAGCTCATGGTGCTGCTCTTCGGCACGGTGTGGCTCCGGGCGTCGTTGCCGCGATTGCGCTACGACCAGCTGATGGACCTCGGCTGGAAGTGGCTCATCGAGCTTTCGTTCCTGGCCGTCATGGTCACGGCCGTCGTGGTCGTGGCTCGCGATCAGGGGTGGGATCGCTGGATCGCCGTACCCGCCGCCTTCGGCGGTGCCCTCGCGATTCTGGGCTTGCTGCGCCTGTGCATGCCCCGCCGCGACGAGACCGTCAGCGAGGTGGCCTAATGGGGATGGCCAAGGGGTTTGGGATTACGTGGCGGCAGATGTTCCGGCCGCGGCTCACCACGCCGTACCCGGACGAGAAACGACCGAAGCCCGAACGCTTTCACGGTCGGCACGTCCTCAATCGGTACGAGGACGGCATGGAGAAGTGCATCGGGTGCGAGCTGTGCGCGGGGGTCTGCCCGGCGAAGTGCATCTACGTGCGCGGCGCCGACAACCCGCCCGACGCTCCGGTGTCTCCGGGCGAGCGGTACGGGTTCGTCTACGAGATCAACTATCTGCGGTGCATCCACTGCGATATGTGCGTCGAGGCGTGTCCGACCGAGGCGATCACCGAGACGAAACTCTTCGAGTTCTCCTTCACCAACCGGGACGACGCGATCTACACGAAGTCCGAGCTGCTCGTCGGCGACGACGGCCGGGCGCAGCGCCAGCCGTGGGAGCTGTGGAAGGGCGGCGAAGACGACCACACGAGCGCCTGGATGCGCGCCACCGCGCCGAGCGGCGACGTCGACTTCGAAGGTCGGATCGCATGGAGCGGCGAACTCGGATTCGGTGAACGCCTGCCCGAAGACGGTCAACGCCCACCCGGCTCGGATGAACTCCCACCCCCACAGGAGCAGAGATAGTGGAGGCGGTTCTCTTCTTCATCTTTGCGGGGCTGGCGCTCGCCGGCGCGTTGGGCGTGGTCCTGATGGCCAACCCCGTGCACTCGGCGCTGTGCCTCGTCGGTGTCCTGATCTCGATCGCCGTGTTGTTCCTCATTCAGGATGCCCAACTGCTCGCGGCGGTCCAGGTGATCGTGTACGCCGGGGCCATCGTGGTGCTGTTCCTCTTCGTCATCATGTTGTTGGGAGTCGATCGCAGTGAGTCGCTGCGCGATCCGGTCCGCTCGCAGCGACCGATCGCGATCGGCGCCGGGGTGATCTCGGTGGTGGCACTCGTGGCGCTCGGCAGCCAGCGGTGGACCACCGGCGAACTCGCGAGCCGCGGGGTGCTGCTTCCGAGGGCCACCAACAACATCAAGGCCGTGGCCAACAGCTTGTTCACCTCCTTTCTGTGGCCGTTCGAACTCACGGCGGCGCTCCTCGTGGTTGCGGTGATCGGCGGCGTGGTGCTCGCCCGGCGGTCGCACCTTCCGGCCGACGAAGAGCTCCACGCACTCGAGGAGGACGACGCGTGATCGCGGCCGCCCACCTCAGCGAGGGGTACTACCTGACCTTCGCCGCGATCTTGTTCTGTATCGGTGCGGTCGGACTCCTGGTCCGGCGGAACGTCCTGGTGATGTTCATGTGTGTGGAGCTCATGCTCAACGCGGTGAACGTCACGTTCGTGGCGTTCTCGCGAGCGCTCAACGACATCAGCGGCCAGGCGATCGTGTTCTTCGTGTTGGTGGTCGCGGCGGCCGAGGTGGCCGTAGGGCTCGCGATCATCGTGGCCATCTTCCGACGGCGCCGCAATGGCGCAACCGCCGACGACATCGATCTGTTGCAGGGATAGGCGCCGCTACGTGAACTCCCGAGATCTCCTCGACCTGGTGTGGCTGGTGCCGCTGCTGCCGTTGACCGGTGCCGTGGTGCTGCTGCTCGTGGGCAAGCGCATCGGTGATCCGAAGGCCGGCTGGCTCGCGACCGGCGCGATGGGCCTGGCCTTCGTGTGGTCGCTCGTGATGCTGATCGCGATGTTGTCGCTGCCGGCGGCCGAGCGTTCGCACGTGAGCACGGCGTTCACCTGGATCGGTGCCGGCACCTTCCACGTCGACATCGGCTTCCTGGCCGATCCGCTCTCCATCACTTGGATCCTGTTGGTCACCGGCGTCGGCTCGTTGATCCACCTGTACGCGATCGGATACATGCACGGCGACGAGCGCTACTCCCGCTTCTTCGCGTACTTCAACCTGTTCGCGACCGCGATGCTCGTGCTGGTGCTCGGCAGCAGCTTCTTGCTCACCTTCCTTGGCTGGGAGGGAGTCGGGCTCTGTTCGTACCTGCTCATCGGGTTCTGGTTCGAGCGGACGCGCGCCTCGAGTGCATCGGTCAAGGCGTTCGTGACGAACCGAGTCGGCGACTTCGGGTTCATGGTCGCGATGTTCTTCATCGTCGGCGCGCTCGGCAGCCTCGATTACTCCGCCATGGCCGAAGGCGCGGGCGCACTGTCGAAGTCGACCGCAACGGCGATTGCGTTGTTGCTGTTCGTCGCGTGCGTGGGCAAGAGCGCCCAGATCGGTCTGCACATCTGGTTGCCCGACGCGATGGAAGGCCCCACGCCCGTCTCCGCGCTGATTCACGCCGCGACCATGGTGACGGCGGGGGTGTACCTGGTGTGCCGGGCGCACCCGTTCTTCGAGCGCAGTGGCGTCGCGATGGATGTCGTCGCGTTGGTCGGCGCGCTCACGGCGTTGATTGCGGGAACCGTCGCATTGGTCCAGCCCGACATCAAACGGGTGCTGGCCTACAGCACCGTGAGTCAACTCGGATACATGTTCTTGGCGGCCGGGGTCGGTGCCTACTCCATCGCCGTGTTCTTTGTCTTGGCCCACGCGTTCTACAAGGCGGCGCTGTTCCTCGGATCGGGGACCGTGATTCACGGTACCGAGGAGACCCAGGACGTCCGGCGAATGGGCGGCCTGCGCAAGTACATGCCCTTCACTGCGGCCGGTTTCGGCATCGCCTGGCTCACGATCGTCGGGCTGCCGCCGTTCTCGGGCTTCTGGGCCAAGGACGGTGTCTTGGCGGCCGCGTTCTACGACCACAGCTATGTGGTGTGGGCGATCGGTCTGCTCGCGGCCTTGCTCACCGGCTTCTACATGACTCGGGAGACGCTGCTGGTGTTTGCCGGGAACGAACGGTTCCGGGCCGACGCGCTCGTCGGTGCCGATCATGCCGAGGGCGCCGATGCGGCGATGGTGACCGATCATGCTCACACCGAGCACGACATCACCGCGTCGCCAACGGTCGATTACGGCATGCCGGTCGCGCCGGCGCACATGACCCATGAACCCCACGAGGGCACCCCGACGATGATCCTGCCCGTGATCGTGCTGGCGGGGTTGGCGATGATCGCGGGCCTCGTCGAGCTGCCCTTCCATGGCCTCGAGTTCTTGTCGAAGTGGCTGGAGCCGACCTTCGAGGGTGCCGAGGGCGCGAAGCCGACCTCTTTCCTGTCCGGGTTCGGTCTGTCGATGCTGGCCGTGGCCATCGGCGTGACCGGCATCGTGATCGCGCTGCGTTGGTACCGCCGGGGTCTCGACGATCCGGGTGACGATCCGGTCGACCGCAAGCTCGGTGCCGCGGGCAGGCTCTTCGGCCACGCTTGGTATTACGACGAAGGAATCGCCGCGCTCGTCGGTGGACCGATCCGCCGGGGCGCCCAATGGGTCGCCGACGTCTTCGACCAGCAGGTCATCGACGGCGGAGTCAACGGCGTGGCGAAGGTGTTCGGCGCGGCGGGTGCCGGGATGCGCAAGGTCCAGACCGGGCTGGTGCGCCAGTACGCGCTCGGCATCGTGCTCGGCATGGTGGCGCTACTGATCTGGGCACTCTGGCGAGCGGGGATCGGCTGATGCTGCGCGGGTACCCGATTCTCACGGCGATCGTGTTCACCCCGATGCTGGGTGCACTCTTGATCCTGCTCACACCGGCGCGCCGACCCGAACTGGCCCGCGCCATCGGGTTCATGATGTCGATGGCCACCCTCGGCTTCGCCGGTCTGATGCTCTGGGATTTCCAGACCGGCCACGGCGGATTCCAGTACGTGGAGCTGAATCACTGGTTCACTGCGCTCGGCGTCAACTACTCGGTCGGCGTCGACGGGTTCAGTCTGTTCATGGTGGTAGCAACGGCGGTGTTGTTCCCGCTCGGGTTGCTGGGCGCTGCGAAGGTCGACGTTCGGGTCAAGGCGTACGTCTTCTGGTTCTTGCTCCTCGAGGGTGCGATCCTCGGGATCTTCCTCTCCCTGGATCTCATCGAGTTCTTCGTGTTCTGGGAAGTCATGCTCGTCCCGATGTACTTCCTGATCGCGGGCTGGGGCAGCGCGAATCGCAAGTACGCGGCCACGAAGTTCTTCCTGTACACGGCCGCGGGGTCGGCGTTCCTGTTTGCCGCCATCCTCACGTTGGGATTCCTGCACCAGTCGGCGACCGGCACCCTCACCTTCGACTACCAGACCCTGGCGGCCTGGGCGACGGGCGGCCTGTCGGAGTCGACCGAACGCTGGCTGTTCCTCGGGTTCATGGTCGCCTTTGCCATCAAGATCCCCCTCTTTCCGTTCCACACCTGGCTGCCCGATGTGCACACCGAGGCCCCGACCGCCGGCTCCGTGGTGCTGGCCGGTGTGATCCTCAAGCTCGGTGCGTATGGCGTGCTGCGGTTCGCGTTCGGTTTGTTCCCGCGAGCGTCCGTGTACTTCGCGCCGCTGTTCCTGACGCTCGCGGTCATCGGCATCATCTACGGCTCGATCGTCGCGGCGATGCAGAAGGACGCCAAGCGGGTCATCGCGTACTCTTCGGTCGCCCACATGGGCTTCATCGTGCTCGGAATGTTCTCGTTGACGATCCTCGGGCTCGTCGGCGCGTCCTTCACGATGGTGAGTCACCCGCTCACCACGGGCGCGCTTTTCTTCCTCATCGGCATGCTCTACGAACGTCGCCACACCCGCCAGATCGATTCGTTCGGTGGCATCTGGAAGTCGGCTCCGAAGCTCACCGCGCTGTTCCTCATCGCCACGTTCGCCGGCATCGGGCTTCCCGCCTTCTCCGGGTTCGTCGGCGAGTTCCTCTCGTTGTTGGGAACCTTCGCGGCGCACCGTTGGTGGGCGGTCGTCGCAACGGCCGGCGTGATTCTCGGCGCGATCTACATGCTCTGGATGTTCCAACGGGTCTTCACGGGCGTCCCCGACGGCGACAACGCCACCATGGCCGACATCACCGGCCGGGAAATGCTCGTCGTCGTTCCCCTGCTGGCACTGTCGCTCTTCATCGGGCTGTACCCGCAGCCGGTCCTCGACCGCGTCGAGCCGACCGTCCGTTGCACCATCGTTAACTTCGAGAGCAAGGCCGGCGTCGCGTTGGATCGACTGGACGCGAGTGACGCAAAGGGTTGCCGATGATTGCCGCCGCCATCCCTCGCGTCGACTGGACCTCGATCGCGCCCGTCGTCACGCTGTTCGCGACCGCGATCGTGATCATCCTGTTTATCTCGATCGCGCGCGGCCGAGTGCGGACCTACGAGCCGGCGTTGTTTCTCGCGGTCGCGGGGCTCGGCCTCACCGCGTACTTCCTCGCCCGACAGTGGAGCGCAGTCATCGACGACGGCCCCGCCGACGCGATGGCGCACATGGTGGCACTCGACGGCTTCTCGGTCTTCGTCGGCCTGATCGTGGTGATCGCCGCGGTGCTCGTCCTGGGCTTGTCGGCGGATTACCTCGTCGACCGCAAGATCGAGTCGCGACCCGAATACGTCGTGCTACTCCTGATCTCCACTGCGGGCATGCTGATGATGGCGGGCGCCAACGACCTGATCGTGGTGTTCGTGGCCCTCGAGGTGCTGTCGATTCCGCTCTACGTGCTCGCCGCCTTCGACCGGCGTCGGGCCCGTTCGCTCGAGGCCGGCATCAAGTACTTCGTGCTGGGCGCTTTCTCATCGGCGATCTTTCTCTATGGCATCGCCCTCACCTACGGCGCGACCGGTACGACATCATTCGAGGGCATCCAGTCCTTCTTGGCCACTCGGCTGCTCGTCGACGAGGGGACGCTGATCGCGGGGCTCGTGCTGCTACTGGTCGGCTTGGCCTTCAAAGTCGGAGCGGTCCCGTTCCACATGTGGACGCCCGACGTCTACGAAGGCGCGCCGAGCCCGGTCACCGCGTTCATGGCCTCGGCCACGAAGGTCGCGGGATTCGCCGCCCTCCTGCGGGTGCTCTACACCGCGTTGCCCGCCTACAGCGCCGACTGGCGCCAGTTGGTGTTCGGGTTGGCGGTACTGACCATGCTCGGTGGCAGCATCGGCGCACTGCTCCAGACCGATCTCAAGCGACTCCTGGCCTACTCGTCGGTCGCGCACGCCGGCTACATCCTGATCGGGGTCCAGGCCGCGAGTGCGGCGGGCCTGCGATCCGCACTCGTGTACCTCTTCGTCTACGCCTTCATGACGATCGGTTCGTTCGCGGTGGTGGTCGCCCTCGGCGGTCGAGACGATCTCCACGACATCGACGATCTGCGATCGCTGGGCCGACGCCGACCGGTCCTGGCCGCCCTGTTGGCCTTTCTGCTCCTCGCCCAGGCCGGTATCCCACCGACTGCAGGGTTCATCGCCAAGCTGGGCGTGTTCGAGGCTGCCGCCCAGGCGCACTCGTATGCGCTGCTCATCGTGGGTGTGGTCACGTCGGTGATCGCGGCGTTCTTCTACCTCAAGGTCATCCTCACCATGTACGCGGCCGAAGACGAGGGTGAGACCGTGATCGCGACCGAAGCTGATTCCACGCCCGTGGGGCTCGCGGTGGCGATCGTGCTGGCCGTGAGCGTCGCCATGACGCTCTGGATCGGTTTCCTGCCCAGCGTCATCCTCGACTTCGCGCACGACGCCACCTTCTTGTTCTGATCCGCCCGCAAGGCCGACCGCTGACCGCCTGCCGCGGCGGTGCTGGGACCCGTCGGGAAATCGCGGGGGATCGAACCGGCGGTGCGGCAGACTTGAAGGGATGGAACACGCCACCCTGGAAGAACTGCTGGCGGCGCTCGGCGACATCCGCCGATCTCCCGCCGACGAAGGATCACTGGTCCTGATCGTCAGCCGGCCCAAGATCGGGGCTCGCGAAGTGCTCGAATCGGGCGAACTCGACCGGGCGGAGGGTCTGGTCGGAGATACCTGGAACCAGCGGCCGTCTCGGCGATCCGACGACGGTGGGCCGCACCCCGAGATGCAACTCAACATCATGAACTCTCGGGTGATTCGCGCCATCACGCAAGACGCCGACCGTTGGCCGCTCGCCGGCGATCAGCTGTACGTCGATCTGGATCTGAGCGAGGCCAATCTTCCGGCCGGCACCCGATTGGCGATCGGATCGGCGGTGATCGAGGTCACCGCCCAACCCCACACGGGCTGTGCGCAGTTCAGCCAACGGTTCGGCGAAGGCGCCCGGAAGTTCGTCAACTCCGAGGGCGGCCGCGCGGTCCGGGCCCGCGGGATCAACGCCTCGGTGGTGAGCCCGGGCGTGATCAGCCGCGGCGACTCGATCCGGAAGGTCTGAGCCGGCGGAAATAGGTGCCGCCACGGTTTGAGGCTACGGAAAAGGCCAGACCTATACTCGCCCGGTTTCCAGCGTTTGGGTTGAGGGGCCGTACGCGTGACTGACTATTACCGGGAGTATCTCGCGGTCGCTGTGCTGATCGGCGCGGGGCTGGCGATGGTGGGCGGCATGCTGGGCCTGGGCAAGCTGATCCGTCCGACCCGGCCCCAGCCCCAGAAGTACGTCACCTACGAGGCGGGTTCTGACCCGGTCGGCGGTTGGGGTCAGTCCAACGTCCGGTACTACGTCTATGCGCTGCTCTTCGTCATGTTCGACGTCGAAGCCGTCTTCATCTTCCCCTGGGCGGTCCGACTCGAGACGCTCGGCGTCCAGGCGCTGATCTCGATGATCGTGTTCATCGTGATTCTGGCGCTCGGTCTGGTCTACGCGTGGCGAAAGGGTGTGCTGCGGTGGGCCTAGTGGAGAAGGGCGTCTTCGGAAAGAAGCCGCTCAAGCCGGTGACCTGGCTCCTGAACTACAGCCGCAAGTACAGCCTCTGGATGTTCCAGTGGGGGCTGGCCTGCTGCGCGATCGAGATGGGCGCCGCGCTCGCGAGCCCGCGCTACGACATGATGCGCTTGGGCGTGATCCCGTTCCCGGCGAGCCCTCGTCAGGCCGACCTCGTGGTGATCTCGGGCACCGTCACCGACAAGATGGCGCCGGCGATCCGGCGACTGTACGAGCAGATGCCGGACCCGAAGTACGTGATCTCGATGGGTTCGTGCGCGAACTGCGGCGGTCCGTACTGGGACTCCTACTCGGTGACCAAGGGTGTCGATCAGGTCATCCCGGTCGACATCTACATCCCCGGGTGCCCACCGCGGCCCGAGGCGCTCCTCGAAGCCGTGGTCATGTTGCAGGAGCGGATCCAGAACGAAGGGCTCGGCAACGACCAACTCGCGCAGCGGTGGCGGGGCGAGCCGATCGTCGTCGACAACGCCTACACGGCCGCGCGGGCCTGAGCACGATGGCCGACGAGACCCCCGACGCGACCGACGCGACCGACGCGACTGGCGACGACGCCACCACGACCGACACGACCGACACGGCCGACACGGCCGACACGGCCGACGCGACTGCGGTGGCGGTCGAGGAGATCCCCGAGATCGACCCGGCGATCGCCGCTCTGTTCGAACGCTTCGAAGCGGCCCTCGGCGCCGGCGTGGTCGATCACGCGGAGTCGTTCGGCACGCTGGTCGTTCGGGTCACCCCCGACGCGTGGAAGCGTTCGGCGGAGGTCGCGCGCACCGACCTCGATTGCGATTACCTGTCGTTCGTCTCCGGGATCGACTGGATGCCGGCACCCAAGGCCTCCGGCGACGATGGTGGCGACACCTCCGCGCCGGTGCAACCCGACACGATGACCTTCGGCGTGACCGGCTCCGAGGGACGGTTCCAGGTGTTCGCGCACGTGCAGTCCACGAGCCGGCACTGGGGAGTCACGATCAAGACCGATGTGTCCGAGACCGCGCCGGCCGTCGACAGCTGGGTGTCGATCTATCCGGGCGCCGATTGGCACGAGCGCGAGTGCTGGGAGATGTACGGCGTCGACTTCGTCGGCCACCCGAAGATTCGCCGGCTCTACCTTCCCGCCGAGTTCGAAGGGAACCCGTTGCGGAAGGACTTCGCGCTCCTCGCGCGGGAAGTGAAGCCCTGGCCCGGGCTCGTCGACGTCGAACCGATGCCCGGCGACACCGCGGAAGAAGGTGAGTCGTGAGCGAGGCCTCGATTCCGATGCATCGATGTCGCGCGGGCCGAGCGGGGCCGGTCCGGCCCGCCCCGAAGGGGCAGGAGGACAAGCGATGACCTCCACCGAGACGCCGGGGTTCGAGGTCGACCCGGCGCTGTATTCGAACCTGGCCGGATCGCAGGTCAACGTCGAACTCGACACCGGCGACATGATCCTGAACATGGGTCCGCAGCACCCGGCCACCCACGGAACGCTCCGACTCGTGGTGCGCCTCGACGGTGAGCGCGTGGTCGCCGCCGACCCGGTCATCGGCTACATGCACCGCGGGTACGAGAAGCTCAGCGAGTTCCGGACCTATCCGCAGATCACGACGCTGATCAACCGCATCGACTGGCTGTCGAGCTTCGCCAACGAAGTGCCCTTCGTCGACGGCGCCGAACAACTGATGGGTATCGAAGCGCCGCCGCGCGCGCAATGGATCCGCACGATCCTCACCGAGCTGTCCCGGATCGCGACGATCTACCTCTTCCTCGGTGAGATGGGTCTCCAAGTGGGTGCCCTCACCCCCGCGTTCTGGGGCTTCCGCGACCGTGAGTTGGTGCTCAACCTCATCGAGTCGGCGACCGGCGGCCGGTTCCACCCGAACTTCAACCGCATCGGCGGCCTCAAGGACGACCTGCCATGGGGTTGGATCGCCGAGTGCCGTTCCACGATGGACACGATCCTGCGTGGCTGTGACGACTTCGAAGACGTGCTCGTCGGCAACGAGATCTTCGAAGCCCGCACGCGCGGCATCGGCATCATCCCCGGGGAGCTGGGCGCGGCCTACGGCGTATCGGGCGCGAACCTGCGAGCGTCCGGTGTCGACTGGGACCTCCGGCGCGACGGCAAGCCGTACCTCGCGTATCCCGAACTCGACTTCAAGGTCTGGACCCACGCCGACGGCGACTCGTTCGCCCGTTACTGGGTGCGCCTCCAGGAGACCCGGGAAGCCGTGCGGATGGTCATCCAACTGCTCGATGGTCTTCCTGAAGGCCCCATCATGGCGAAGGTGCCCCGCATCATCAAGGTGCCCGAAGGCGAGGTCTGGGTCGAGACCGAAAACCCGCTCGGCCAGATGGGGTACTACATCGTCTCCAAGGGGGCGACGGGACCGTTCCGGGTGAAGATCCGGTCGGCGTCGTTCTCCAACGTCTCGATCCTGCCGTGGCTCCTGCGCGGCGCGTACGTTCCCGACGTCGTGACGATCCTCGCCAGCCTGTACTTCATCCTCGGGGACATCGACCGCTGATGCATGTCCTGGCGCTCGAAATCGGCTGGGGGACGACCCTCGCGATCAAGACCTTGCTGGTGCTCATGGTGATCCCGCTCGGCGCGTTGATCCTGGGCTACACGTTCTTGCTCAAGATGATGAGCCACATGCAGAGCCGGCTCGGCCCGATGGATCCCGGCGGATTCCACGGCTGGTTCCAGCTCGTCGGCGACGGCCTCAAGTTCCTCCAAAAAGAGGACATCATGCCGGCCGACTCGGATCGTCGCGTCTTCGCGATGGCCCCGGCGATCGTCGTCATCTCGACGTTCCTGATCTTCCTCGTGGTGCCCACCGGACCGCGATTGATCGTGAAGGATCTCGACGTCGGGGTGTTCTACGCCCTGGCGGTGTCGAGCTTGTCGGTCGTCGGTGTGCTGATGGCCGGGTGGGCCAGCGCGAACAAGTTCGCGCTGATCGGAGCGTTGCGGGCCGCCGCGCAGTTGATCGCGTACGAACTGCCGCTGCTGCTCGCAGTCGTGGGCGTGGTGATCCAGGCCGGCACGATGAGCCTGCAGGGCATCATCAGCGCCCAGGTCGACGGCTCGATCTTCGGGTTCTCCGGTCTGGGCAACCCCTTCATCCTCACGCAGTTCGTCGGATTCTTCCTGTTCCTGATCGCCGCCCAGGCCGAACTCACTCAGACGCCGTTCGACATGCCCGTCGCCGAGTCCGAACTCGTCGCCGGGTACATGGTCGAGTACTCCGGCTTCCGGTTCCTGTTCTTCTTCATCGGCGAGTTCGGTACCGCGTTCGCATTCGCGGCGCTGGCCGCGACCATGTATCTCGGCGGCTGGGCGATCCCCGGTGTCACCGGTGGCCTGGCCGACCTCCTCGGTCCGCTGGTGTTGTTCGTCAAACTCATGGCCGTTGCCTTCCTGATGTTCTGGGTGCGCTTCACCTACCCCCGGTTGCGGGAAGACCAGCTCCAGGCGATCGCGTGGAAGTACCTGATTCCGATCGGCCTGCTCAACATCATCGTGACGGCGATCATCAAGGTGGCCGTCTGATGCCGAAGTTCTCAAAGCCCAAGCTCCCGGGTGTGATCAGCGGGCTCGCCGTCACCTTCCGCACCATGACCGAGGGTGCGGTCACGGTGCAGTACCCCCACGAGCGTGAAGACCCGGCGCCGCGCGCGCGGGGCGTCATCGCGCTCAAGGAAGAGAACTGCACGGCCTGCATGCTGTGTGGCCGCAGCTGCCCCGACTGGTGCATCTACATCGAAGGCCACAAGGAACTGGCACCCCCGCGCCGCGAGGGAGGCAAGCCGCGCAGCGTCAACATCCTCGACCGGTTCGACATCGATTACGGCCTCTGCATGTACTGCGGGATCTGCGTCGAGGTCTGCCCGTTCGACGCATTGTTCTGGAGCCCGGAGTTCGAGTACTCCGAGTCGCGCATCTCGGATCTGTTGCACGACAAGCACCGCCTCGGCGAGTGGATGGAATCTGTCCCCGAACCCGAACCCCTCGAACTCGGCGCCGTCGTCAAGGGGAAGAAGTAGAGATGGTCGTTCAGAACATCTTCTTCTGGGTGCTGGCCGTCGCGATGGTGCTCGGCGCGCTCGGGGTGGTGCGCTCGAAGAACGTCGTCCACGCCGCGCTGTACCTGGTCGTCGTGATGGCCGGCGCCGCGGCCCAGTACATCCTCCTCGCGGCCGAGTTCGTCGCCTGGGTGCAGGTGCTGATCTACATCGGCGCGGTCATCATCCTGTTCCTCTTCGGCATCATGCTCACGCGCGCACCGATGGGCGGCGACACCCAACTCGACAATGACCAGCGGTGGCCCGCCGCGGTCGTCAGCATCTTCCTCGCCGGGGTCCTCGGCTCGCTCCTGATCGATGCGTTCGGGAAGAAGGAAATCGTCATCAGTGGCGCGAGGGGCGCGAAGCTCTTGGAGGTCGGCAAAGCCGGCAACCTGGCCGATTCGATCTTCACCGCGTACGTCGTCCCGTTCGAGGTCGTCTCGATCCTGCTGCTCGCCGCGTTAGTCGGCGCCGTCGTGATCGCGCGGAGGGACTGACATGATCCTGAACCAGTTTCTGGTCCTCGCCGCGATCCTGTTCTGCATCGGCGTCTACGGCGTGCTCGCTCGCCGCAACGGTGTGCTCGTGCTCATGAGCGTCGAGTTGATGCTCAACGCGGTGAACATCAACCTCATCGCCTTCTCGGCGTACCTCCGGGACTCCGCCGGCAACGTGTTCGCGCTCTTCGTCATCACGATCGCCGCCGCCGAAGTCGGCGTCGGTCTGGCCATCGTGCTGCTGATCTACCGCAACCTGCACAGCCCCGATCTCGACAACCTCGAACAGTTGAAGGGGTAACGGCCGCCGTGTTCTTCCTCGACCATGCTTGGATCATCCCGGTCATCCCCGTGGTGTCATTCCTGCTGATCCTGTTCTTCGGCAAGAAGATGCCGAAGGGTGGTTCCGAGATCGGGATCACCGCGCTGGCCGCCACCTTCCTGATGGCCTGCGCGACCGCGGTGCAATGGTTCCAGCGCATCGAAGACGCGACCCACACCTCGGGCGGCGAGGCGATCAAGGCCTTCGGCAAGGGCCTGTTCTCAGTCGGCGGCGAACAGCTCGCGATCGTCCAACCGGTGATCCACCAAGTCACTTGGTGGCGCAACGGCTCACTCGAGTTCCAGGTCGGCACGCGCATCGACGGGCTTGCCGTCATGATGCTCTTCGTCGTCACCTTGATCTCGTTGCTGGTGCACATCTACTCCACCGCGTACATGCACGACGACGTGCGCTTCACCTACTTCTACGCCGCGCTCAGTCTCTTCACCGCCTCGATGCTCACGCTGGTGGTCGCCTCGAACACGTTGCAGTTGCTCGTCGGCTGGGAACTCGTCGGGCTCTGCTCGTTCATGCTCATCGGGCATTGGTGGGAAGAGAAGGCGAACACCAACGCGGCAATGAAGGCATTCCTCACGACGCGTACCGGTGACATCGGCCTGATGATCGGCGTGATCGTCACGTTCTTCGCCGCCGGTCAGACCTTCGACATCGGCAAGATCAACGAGGCCGCGCTCGGCGGGATCGGCGGCCACACCGTGTGGCTCGTGGGCGCGTCGTGCTTGCTGATGGGCATCGTCGGCAAGAGCGGTCAGTTCCCGCTGCACACCTGGCTGCCCGACGCCATGGCCGGCCCCACTCCGGTGTCGGCGCTGATCCACGCGGCCACCATGGTGGTCGCCGGTGTGTATCTCGGTGCTCGGGTCTACGGCGTGTTCTGGCAGGGGTTCTCGATCCACGACGGCGGCATCAACCCGATGGCCGTGATCGGTGGGATCACGATCCTGATCGGTGCCGCGCTCGCCTTTGTGCAGGACGACATCAAGAAGGTCCTCGCGTATTCCACCATCAGCCAGCTCGGGTACATGGTGATGGGCCTGGGTGTGGGTGCCTGGGTCGGTGCGGTTTTCCACCTGTTCACGCACGCGTTCTTCAAGGCGCTGCTCTTCCTCGGCGCCGGATCGGTGAGCCACTCCGGTTCGCATCACTCCTTCGACATGAAGAAGGACATGGGCGGGCTGCGCAAATTCATGCCCGTCACGTTCTGGACGTTCATGGTCGGCTCACTCGCGCTGGCCGGGATCTTCCCGCTCGCGGGCTTCTGGTCCAAGGACGAGATTCTCGCCACTGCGGGCCAGAACGGCTACGAGCTCTTCACGGTCGTCGGGCTCATCGGTGCCCTGATGACTGCGGCCTACATGACCCGGTGCGTGTATCTCACCTTCTTCGGCGAATACCGCGGTCATCATCTCCCGCACGAGTCGCCGAAGGCGATCACCATCCCGTTGATTGTCCTGGCGGTCTTCAGTGTGCTCGCCGGCTGGGCCAACGCCGTGCCGATCGAGATCGAGAAGTTCAAGGAGTACATCGAGCCCCGGGTTGCGTTCCCCGAGGACATCTTCCATCCGCTCTTCGACTACGGGCTGGCCGCATTGTCAGTGGGTCTGGCGTTGACTGCGATCGGTGTGGGGATCGCGTTCTGGCTCGGTCGTCGTGAGGTGAGGATGCTCAAGGGTCTCACCGATCGCAGTCCGGCGCTCAAGGCCGGTCATACGTTCCTCGTCAACAAGTACTACCTCGACCATTTGTACGAGGACGTCATCGTCGCCGGGATCAAGGGTCCGATCGGGCGCGCGGCGTATTGGGTCAACATGAATGTCATCGACGGCGTCGTCAACGGCGTCGGCAAGGGCGTGACCGTGCTCGGTCGCGTGGTGTACCGCAACGTCGACCAGCTGGTGGTCGACGGTGCGGTGAATGGAATCGCACGGGAAACGGATCGCGCCGGTGGCGCCCTGCGTCCTTTGCAGTCGGGTCGCGTGCAGCGCTATGCGCTCATGCTGTTTGCCGCGGTCGGGCTCATCGCCCTCGCGCTCGCCATCTTCGGTTAAGGGAAGACGAGAATGAACTGGTTCAATGATTGGGCGTTGACGCTGGCGATCTTCTTGCCGGCCGTAGGGCTCGGGATCTTGTTGATCCTGCCCAAGGCGGAGGAGCAGCTCGCCAAGGTGGTGGCGTTGGGCACGAGCTTGGTCACGCTCGCGGTCGGCATCGGCATCCTCGCGGAGTTCAACTACGACAAGGCCGGCAAGCTCCAGTTCGGGGTCAACAAGGCCTGGATCTCGGTCATCGAGGCGCGCTACCACCTCGGTCTCGACGGCATCGCGCTCCCGATGCTCATTCTGTCGATGTTCATCACGGTGCTGTGCATCGTCTATTCCTGGGACCACTTCCCCGAGCCGCACAATCCCAAGGGTTTCCTCGCCCTGATCCTGCTCCTCGAAGTCGGCATGAACGGCACGTTCCTCGCCGAGGACCTGATCCTGTTCTTCATCTTCTTCGAGATCGTGCTGCTCCCGATGTTCTTCATGATCGGGGTCTGGGGCGGACCCAATCGCGAGTACGCGTCGATCAAGTTCTTCCTCTTCACATTGTTCGGTTCGGCCTTGATGCTTCTGGGCTTCTTGGCGCTGTACTTCATCGCGGGGACCTTCCAGATCCCGGAACTGACTCGCCAGGCCGGCAGCCAGATCGTCGGGTCGACCCAGACGTTGATCTTCGGCGGGCTGTTCCTCGGCTTCGCGATCAAGGTGCCGATGTTCCCGTTCCATACGTGGTTGCCCGATGCGCATACCGAAGCACCGACCGTCGGTTCCGTGCTTCTGGCCGCGATCTTGCTGAAGCTGGGAACCTACGGGTTCATCCGGATCGCGCTGCCCGCCCTTCCCCATGCCGCCCACGTCTGGGCGCCGTGGATCGGGGCCCTTGCGGTCATCGGCATCATCTACGGCGCGTTGTGCTGCCTCGCCCAGACCGACATGAAGCGACTCATCGCGTTCTCGTCGGTCGCGCACATGGGCTTCGTGATGCTCGGCATCGCGACCCTCACCGACTTCGGCCTCAACGCCGCGATCTTCGGAATGGTCGCCCACGGTCTCATTACCGGCATGCTCTTCTTCATCGCCGGGTCGGTGCAGCACACCTACGGCACCCGCCAGATGAGCCGGTTGGGCGGTCTGTTGAAACAGGCTCCGAAGATGGGCTGGATTCTCGGCTTCTGCGCCATGGCTTCACTGGGCCTGCCCGGTCTGGCCGGATTCTGGGGCGAGTTCCCTGCCGTTCTCTCGGCCTACCAGCCGGCGGCCGGGCTCTCCGAGGGACTGTTCCGCGGCTTCATGGTCGTCGCCGCGATCGGCACCGTGCTCGCCGCGGGATACCTGCTGTGGATGTACCAACGAGTCGCGTTCGGCGAACCGAAGGAAGAGTTCGCCGACGCTCATATCCACGACGTCGGCATCTTCGAGTGGATCGCGTGGACGCCGATCCTGCTCATGATCGTGGTCCTCGGTGTTTACCCGGACGCGATCTTCTCCCTGACCAACGACGGCGTGCGCCACATCACCTCGTCCATCGCCCGCGGGTTCAAGGGCTAACGCCTCATGAACCCGGGTTGGGATTTCCACGCGAGTGCGCCGCTGATCATCCTCAGCGCCACGATCGTCGCGGTGCTGATTGCTGATTTCTTCTTCGAATATCGAGGGCGGTTCCGCACGCAGCAGATCGCGTCGCTGGGTGTGCTCGCGGCGATGATCCCGATCATCACCCTCGCCGTCGACGGCGGCACGCGCAGCATGTTCAACGGCGGGTTCGTGGTCGACCCCTACTCGCTCGTGTTCCAGGGCTTCTTCCTCGCGGCGGCGTACATCACGATGCTGCTCTCGGTCGACTACATCGGCGACGGCGACTACTACCAGGGCGAGTTCTACGTCCTGCTGCTCACGTCGCTCCTCGGCATGTTGGTGATGTCGAGTAGCCGTGACCTGATCTCGATCTTCGTTGCCCTCGAGACGATCTCGATTCCCACGTTCGTACTCGCCGGCTGGCGCAAGCACGATCCCAAATCCAACGAAGCCGCGATCAAGTACTACCTGATCGGCGTGATGTCTTCGGCCGTGATGCTCTACGGCATGTCGCTGGTGTTCGGCCTCACCGGGTCCACGCTCCTGAGCGACATCGCCGACAAGGTGGGCACGCTCGATTCGCCGCTGCTGATCGTGGCGGGCTTCCTCACCATTGTGGGTTTCGCGTTCAAGGTCAGCGCGGTGCCGTTCCACTTCTGGTCGCCTGACACCTACGTAGGCGCGCCCACCCCGGTGACGGCGTTCTTGTCGGTGGCGTCGAAGGCGGGTGGATTCGTCGCCCTGCTGTCGGTCGTGGTCTTCGGTTTCTTCCCGAATGCCGACATGTGGCAACCCGTCCTCTGGGGTCTCGCTGCCGCATCGATGATCCTCGGCAACCTGGTGGCGCTGCGCCAGACCAACATTGTCCGCATGCTGGCGTACTCATCGGTGGCCCAGGGTGGATTCATCCTGGTGCCGTTTGCCGTCGCCGCCGACGGCGATGCTGCCATCTCGTCGATCCAGTCGGTCGTGGTCTACATCCTCATCTACGGCGCGATGAACCTCGGCGCGTTCGCGATCGTGATCGCGCTCGCGCGCCGGACTCGCAGCGCCGAGATCACGAGCTTCGCCGGCCTGGGCCAGTACGCCCCGGGGATGGCCATCACGATGTCGATATTCCTGTTCTCCCTCGCCGGAGTCCCACCGTTCGCGGGCTGGTTCGCCAAGTTCACGATGTTCCGAGCGGCCCTCGATGCCAACACGCCGGCCGCGACTGTCCTCGGTGCGTTGGCCGCAGTGAGCTCGGTCGTCGCGTTCTTCTATTACGCCCGGGTGGCTCGGGAGATGTGGTTCCACGAGCCGGCCGAAGGCGCCGATGTCCACCCGATCCGGACTCCGGTCGCGCTCAATGCCGCGGTCGTGATCTGTGCCGCGATCGTGGTCGCCGTCGGGGTGTACCCGCAGCTGTTCGCTCGCCTGGGCGATCTGGCCGCCGGCGGGTAACGCTCCACCGTGGTGGTTCCGGGCGCGTCGGGCTCGTCCGCGCGCGCGCTCATCGTCGAGCGGATTCATCGCGAAGGCCCCATTCGATTCCGCGCGTTCGTCGACGCTGCGCTGTACGGACCCGGAGGCTTTTTTGCCTCCGGCGGTGGTGCCGGCCGCGGTGGGCGCGACTTCATCACGAGCCCGGAGGTCGGCCCGTTGTTCGGCGCCTGCGTCGCTCGCTACCTCGACGGCGAGTGGGAGCGCCTCGGTCGTCCCGATCCCTTCGTGGTGGTCGAGGCCGGCGCCGGGAACGGTCGCCTCGCCCGCGAGGTCCTGCGGGCCGAGCCTGGGTGCGGGCCCGCGCTGCATCTCGTGTTGGTCGAGCGCAGTGCCGCGCTCCGGGAGGAACAGGCCGAGCGACTGCCGCTCGAGCCCTTCGCCGACGCACTCGGTCCGGCGGCGGTCGTCGATCCCGGCGAGGCCCCCGAGTTGGTGGGCGGCCTCGGCCCGGTGATGAGTTCGCTCGACGCGATGCCGGCCCGGACGATCGACGGCGTGATTCTCGCCAACGAACTGCTCGACAACCTTGCCTTCGACGTGGTGGAGCGCACCGCGTCGGGCTGGGACGAGGTCAGGGTCGGGCTGGATCCCGACGATCAGTTCGTCGAGGTATTGGTCCCGGCCCCGCCCGACCTGGTCGAGTGGGTCGCGTCCGTCGACGCACCGGTGGGCACTCGGCTCCCGGTGGCACTCGCGGTGTGCGAGTGGATCGTGGGCGCCGCCGCGATTCTGCGGCGGGGCTCGATGGTGTTCCTCGACTATTTCCAACCGTGGGCCGAACTCGTCGAACGCGCGCCGGGCTGGCTCCGCACCTACGCCGGCCACACCGGCGGCTCGGACCCGCTGGCCGATCCGGGGGGCCGAGACATCACCATCGACGTGCCCATCGAGATGGTGCTCCGGGCCGCACGCCGCGCATCACTGTCCGTTGGTGTCGAGCAGTCCCAGCGTGCCTGGCTCGCCGATCTCGGGATCGATGCGTTGGTGGCCGAAGGACAGGCGGCGTGGTTGGCCGCCGCGGCGAACCCGGACCTCACCGCGATCGCGGGTCGGAGTCGCGCGGGCGAGGCCGCGGCCCTCACCGACCCCGCCGGCCTCGGCGCCCACACGGTCGTCGTCCTCACCAAGCCTTGACCCGCCCCGAGCGTTTGGCACGTGGTGGTCCGCTGGCGACCACGAGCTGCCAAACGCTGGGAGGTGGGGGACTTCGGTAGCCTCCGGACAGGTCGACACCACGAGGGGGAACCATGGCGGACATCGCGCTGGAAGCACTGGCAGACGAAGGGCGGACGTTCCCGCCGCCGCCGGAGTTCGTCGCGAATGCCCTCGTGCGCGACACGTCGATGACCGACCGGGCCGATGCCGATGTAGACGCCTTCTGGGCCGATCAGGCCCGCACGCTCCTCGACTGGGACCAGGATTTCACCACGACCTGCGAGTGGAATCTGCCCTACGCCACGTGGTTCGCCGAGGGGAAGCTGAACGTCTCGTTCAACTGTCTCGATCGCCATGTGATCGCGGGCCACGGTGACCAGATCGCGTATCGCTGGGAAGGTGAGCCCGGCGACGAGCGACTGATCACCTACGCCGAACTCCTCGACGAGGTCTCGCGCACGGCGAACGCGCTGAAACAGCTCGGTGTGGAGCGCGGCGACCGGGTGGCGATCTACCTCGGCATGGTGCCGGAGCTTCCGGTCGCGATGTTGGCCTGTGCCCGCATCGGCGCGGCACACTCGGTGGTGTTCGGAGGATTCACCGCCGACTCACTCCGCGACCGGATCAACGATGCCGAGGCGAAAGTGCTTGTGGCCGGCGACGGTGCCTGGCGGCGAGGCGGGGTCGTCCCGCTGAAGGACATCGCCGACGATGCGATGACCGGCACGCCGTCGATCGAACACTGTCTCGTCCTGAAGCGTACCGATCACGGCGTGTCGATGACCGCCGACCGGGACGTGTGGTGGCACGACATCGTGCCAAGCCAATCCGCCGAGTGCCCGCCCGAATCGATGGGAGCCGAAGACCTGCTCTTCATCCTCTACACGAGCGGGACCACCGGCAAGCCCAAAGGCATCATGCACACCACGGGTGGCTACCTCACCCAGGTCGCGTTCACGTTCAAGTACGTCTTCGACATCCACCCCGACTCCGACGTCTACTGGTGCTCGGCCGACTGCGGATGGGTAACCGGCCACTCCTACATCGTCTACGGACCACTCGCGAACCGGGCGACGAGCGTGATGTACGAAGGAACGCCCGATCACCCGGGCAAGGATCGGTTCTGGTCGATCGTCGAACGTCACCAGGTGTCGATCCTCTACACCGCGCCGACGGCGATCCGGACGTTCATGAAGTGGGGCACCGAGTTCCCGGAGTCGCACGACCTGTCGTCGCTGCGGCTGCTCGGGTCGGTGGGCGAGCCCATCAACCCGGAAGCGTGGATCTGGTATTCGCATCACATCGGTGGCGATCAGTGTCCGGTGGTCGACACATGGTGGCAGACCGAGACCGGCGCGATCATGATCAGCCCGCTCCCTGGGGCAACGGTGGCCAAGCCCGGGAGTGCGACGTTCCCGCTGCCCGGGATCGGCGCCGAGATCGTGAACGACGACGGCACGCCGGTAGGGATTCCCGGTGGCGGCTACCTCACCTTGACTCGACCGTGGCCGTCGATGTTGCGCGGTATCTGGGGCGACCCCGAGCGGTACCAGGAGACCTACTGGTCGCGCTTCGCCGGTCGGTACTTCGCCGGCGACGGCGCCAAGCGTGATGCCGACGGCTACTACTGGCTGCTCGGCCGGGTCGACGACATCATGCTCGTCGCCGGTCACAACATCTCCACGACCGAAATCGAGTCGGCGCTGGTGTCTCATCCCGCGGTGGCCGAGGCGGCGGTCGTGGGCAAGACCGACGACACGACGGGCCAAGCCGTCGCCGCCTTCGTGATCCTGCGGGCCGGCCACAATCCGAGTGATGCGCTCGTCGCGGAACTGCGCGATCACGTCGGTCAGGCCATCGGTCCGATCGCGAAGCCGAAGTCGATCCTCTTCACCGAGGACCTGCCCAAGACTCGATCTGGCAAGATCATGCGCCGGCTCCTCCGGAACGTGGCCGAAGACCAGGCCCTCGGTGATGTGACGACCCTCGCCGACCCGGGGGTGGTCGACGGCATCAAGAGCCGCTACCTGACGTCTGCCCCCGAAGAGGACTGACCCGAAGTGTCACGCCGAGGCATAGCCCCCGAACACTGGACGTGGCGCGACGGACCGGTCGCGCCCGGCCGGGCCGTCGTCATCGACATCGACGGCGTGTTGTCGGACGCCGTCACCCGCCAGCACTACATCGAAGCGCCTCGCCGGGACTGGCGTGGGTTCTTCGACGCGTGCGGTGACGACCCCGTGATCGAAGAAGTCCGGGTCATGCTGGACCTCCTGCAGCAGGACATCATCGTGATCCTGCTGACGGCCCGTCCCCAACGGGTCCACGAACTCACCGAGGCGTGGTTGCGCCGGTATCACATTCGCTGGGACGTGCTGCTCATGCGCCCATGGGGTGATTACGAACTCTCTCGCGACTTCAAGCAATCCTCGCTGTGGGATCTCCGGGACTACGGGTTCGACGTGCTGCTCGGTATCGAGGACGATCGCCGAAACGTCGAGATGCTCCGCGCCGAAGGTGTCCCGACGCTCTACCGCCATTCCGGCTACTACGACTAATTCGCTCTTGGCCCTGCGGGCCGGGCCGCTCGGGCCACGGCCGCCGCCACGTACCTGTGGTCCTGGCGTTCGGGTCGGTCCCTGTCGGCGTCGGCCTCTTGTTTCGCTCTTGTCTTTCGCTCTCGGCCCTGCGGGCACCTCGCGTCACCAACGGTGACAAGGCCAGGGCTACGCTCGGACGGCCGAAAACGGTGGGTCCGGGGGAGCGACGTGCAAACAACCGAGAGCGGGACGACCGCGCTGCGTACCCGGCACACGGTTGTCATCTTCTTGGTGAGCCTGGCCGGTCTGCTGCTCGAGGTGGGCTACACCCGCGTCGTCTCCTACAAGCTCTGGTACTACTACACCTACCTCGTTCTCGGTCTCGCGCTCCTTGGCATCGGCTCCGGTGGAATCTTCGTGGTCGTCTGGCCTCGTCTGCGCCGGGCCGCCACCGACACCATCGTCGCCGTGTGTTCTGCGATCAGCGCAGTCGCCGTCACCGCCGGCTATTTCCTCGTCGCCCGCCTCCACATCGACACCGTCCAGATCTGGGACTACGGCACGTCGGGTTCGTACAAGGCCTTGGCCAAGCTGGCCCTGATCTGTTTCGTGCTGTTCGCGTCGTTCGTGCCACTGGGGATCATCATCTCGACCATCCTCGGTCGCGGGAGTGAACGTGTGGGTCGCCTGTACTTCTCGGACCTGATGGGTGCCGCCCTCGGCTGCGCACTCGCCATCCCCCTGATCTCTTGGCTTGGCCCACCGCAGGTCATCGTGGTCTCGGCGCTCGTCTTCGCCGTGGTCGGGATGGTCGCGTTGGCCCGTTCGCCGCTGCCGATGATGGCGGTCGGGGCGGTCGCGATCGTGCTGGTCATCTTCGCCACCGGCACCGGCCTGGTCGACGTTCGACCCGAGGATCGCAAGGCAGATCCCGAACACGCGGCGTATTCGGAATGGGGTCCGGTGTTCCGGGTCGACGTCGCCGAGATCAAGCCGGAACTCAAGTCGTTGTTCCACGACGGCAGTTTCGGCTCGGCGATCTACTCCTTCGACGGCGATGCGCCCGGGGTCACCCGCTTCGACGACGACCCGCGATCGCTCCCGTTTGCCCTGCTCGGCACCAAACCCGATCACACCCTCATCATCGGTTCGGCCGGCGGCAACGAGATCGTCGCCGCGTTGCACTACGGCTCGAAAGCGATCGACGGCGTCGAGCTGAACCCGGTGACCGTCAAGCTCTTGACCGACCGCTACCGGAAGTTCGCCGGGAACCTTGCCGACCAGCCCGGCGTCACGATTCACCAGGGTGACGGTCGGACCTACCTCGCCCGCAGCGGCGACACGTACGACATCGTCTGGTTCGTCGCCCCTGACAGCTACGCCGCGAACAACGCCGCGTCGTCCGGCGCGTTCGTGTTGTCGGAGAGCTACCTCTACACCACCAACATGATCAAAGAGGCGCTGTCGCACCTCTCCGACCGCGGGATCATGGTCGTGCAGTTCGGCGAGCTGAGCTTCAAGGACGCCCCGAACCGCACCGCTCGGTACGTGATGACGGCCCGCAAGGCGCTCGAGGAAATGGGCGTCAAGGATCCCGGTCGTCACGTGATCGTGGCGCCGTACGTGACCAACGAATCCGGCGATCTCTCCACCGTGATGGTCAAGCGCACCGAGTTCACCCCCGAGGAGATTCAACGTTTCCAGACCGGTATCACCAAGGTTCCGAAGAACGAGATCTCGTGG
>JANLRZ010000196.1:0-2316 GCA_031362155.1 Acidimicrobiia bacterium
CTTCCATTCGGGCGGCTTGAACGCCGGCACCCCGTTCGAGATCGCTTCCACGCCGGTCATGGCCGCACCCCCGGAGGCGAATGCGTGGAGCAGCAGGAAGATTCCGACCGAACCCGTCGTGCCGATCGCCACGGGGTCGGAAGGCACCGGGAGGTGGTGCAACCCACCGGTCGCGGCACGGTAGATCCCGACGCCGATCATCGCGAACATGCTCACGAGAAATGCGTAGGTCGGGATGGCGAACATACGGCCCGATTCCTTGACGCCGCGCAGGTTGCCCCACGCGATGATCGCGATGAACGCGAGGGCGATCGGCACTCGATAAGGGCGCAATCCGCCGAACGCCGAGTACAGCGCGGCGACACCGGCCGACACCGACACTGCGACCGTCAGGATGTAGTCGGTCAGCAACGCGACCCCAGCCACCTGGGCGGGGAGCAGGCCCAGGTTGTCCTTGGTCACGATGTACGCGCCTCCCGCCGACGGGTATGCCTTGATCGTCTGGCGGTAGCTGAACATGAGGATGACCAACACCCCGGCCATCGCCAGCGTGATGGGCAACACGAAGGAAAACGCAAGGAGCCCGACGACCGGGATCAGTGTCCGCAGAATCTCCTCGGAGGCATACGCCGTCGAGGACAACGCGTCGCTCGCAAACACTGCGAGGGCCGTCGGGCGCCCGAGCCGCTCGTGCTGTAACTGGTCGGTATCCAGGGCGCGACCCAACAGGCGGCTCTTCAACAGGTAGCGACGAGACTCGGCGATCTCGGCAACTGGCTTCACCGGGAGCGGACGAAGGGCCTCGGCATCACGAACGATCGAAGACGTCATGGCTCAAGTTCACTGCGCCCGGCATCAAGATTCGATCAAGACGATCAGCGTGGGCGCAAGGATCGCGTCAAGATCTGGTCGTATGCGCCAGTTCCCGACCTCCGGCACCTCTCCGGGGCTCGGCGTCGGCCTCGGGACCGCAGCCACGATCCTCGTCGGTGCTGCTCTCGTCCCGGCCCGGGACGACGTCACGTCGGCCACCGTCGCCCTGATCTTCCTCGTCATCGTGGTCGGCGCCGCCATGGTCGGCGGGTCGCTCGCCGCGATCACGACGGCGACGGTCGCCAGCCTGGTCCTGCTCGTGTGGTTCATCCGCCCCTACGGCACCCTGCAGGTCGAAACGATCGACCGCGGAACCGAGCTCGTGGCCTTCGTCGCAGTGGCGCTCCTCGTGGGGCAATTGGTTACCCGACTGGTGCACCGCCGCGCGCAGGTCTCGGAGGTCACCCACCAGGTCGAGGTGCTCGACCGCCGGGTCGAACAGCTCGACGAGGAACGCATCCACCTCGCCCGTCAGGCCACACGCGCCGAGGAACTCGAACAGATCGACCGGCAACGCGCGGCGCTCCTCCGATCGGTCTCTCACGATCTGCGCACACCACTCGCGTCGATCCGGGCGGTCGCCACCGATCTGCGCGACGACGTGCCCTACGACGCCGAGACCCGGATCGAGTTGTTGACCACCGTGTGCGACGAGGTCGATCGGCTCGACCGCTTCGTCGCCAACCTCTTGAGTCTGAGTCGCATCGAGGCCGGCGCGTATGAACCTGAGCGCCAGGCGGTCGACATCTCGGAGCTCGCAGGTGACCGGGTCGACAAACTCGCGCCGCTCCTGCAAGGCGTCGCGGTCCGCATCGATATCCCCGACGACTGTCCGCTCATCAACGCCGATTACTCCCAACTCGAGCAGGTGATGAACAATCTGATCGCGAATGCCGCGCGGCACGCTCCGGCCGACAGCGACCTGTGGATCGCCGCCGCCCCCGAGGGTCGCTACGTCCGTATCGAAGTCGCGGACCAGGGGCGCGGGATCAATCCGATCGAAGCGGAACGCCTCTTCGAACCGTTCGTCCGTGGTGAAGGCAGCCAATCGTCGGGCATCGGTCTCGCGATCTGCCGGTCGATCGTCGAGGCCCACGGTGGCACGATCGGTGTCCGACGGACCTTCGGCGGCGGTGCCACATTCTCCTTCACGATGCCCATCCATGAGAGCGAGCTCGGGTGACCACCATCCTCGTCGTCGACGATGAACCCGCAATCTTGCGCACCGTCAAAGCCGGGCTCACCGCGCGGGGCTACAGCGTGCGGACCGCGAGCTCCGGACGCGAAGCGTTGAACATCCTGACCTCCGACATACCCGACGCCGTGGTCCTCGACCTCGGTCTCGGCGACATGGACGGCGTCGACGTGTGCCGAACCGTTCGCGCGTGGTCCGAGGTGCCGATCATCGTGCTGTCGGCCGAAGGGTCCGAGGCGCGCAAGATC
>JANLRZ010000224.1:0-5347 GCA_031362155.1 Acidimicrobiia bacterium
GCGGTGGCCGCAGATGCCGTCGCGACCGGTCCCGCGCCGGAGTCGGGGCTCGATCCCCGCGCCACCTTCGGCTACGGCGTCATGACGAGCGCCAACTTCTCCCGACGCTTCTGGGCCACGATCGACCAACCGGTCCTCGCCGTCGAGACCCCCGCCTCGACCACACCGCCGGGTGAACGCGCCGAACGACTCGCGTGGTTCGGCGGCCCGGCCACCCTGGTCGAAGTCAATGCGACCGATCCTGGGACCGTCATCCAGGCAATCCGCGCCTGGCGCTGACGGCTTCGGGTCAGACGCCGGAGTTGTTGAACGAGTCGAGTCGGTCCTTCTGAGCGAGCAGTTGGGCACGGGTCGACGCTGGGCTCAGGCGGACCAGCTCCGCTTGGGCAACCAGGTCAGAGAACCTCGTGTCCGGAATACCGTCCCAGTTCGTGTCGACCAGATCGTTGAGCGCCACCCTCCCGTCGGCGAAGTTGAGCCACGCCGCGAGCAGTTGCACCTCGAGGATCTCGGTGGCCACCGAGCTGCCGCTCTTGTCGAGGACGTCGGTGGCCCTTGCGATCGTCGAGACATCTCGCTGTTCGTTGAACACCGCGCTCATGAAGCCCGTGATCTTCAACATGCAGCGCAGTTGCGCCAGGGTGTGGTCCTGGGGCTTGCGGAGCTCCTTCTTGAAGTAGCCGTGGGATCGGGAGTCGACGAAGTTGCCGACCACGATGACCCACTGGTCGTCGGACGCCGATCCGCCGTCGTCGTCCGCGGCGGCGAACCGAACGTCGTACGCGCAGGCGTCACCGAAGGTGTGGATGCGGGTGTCCGTGACATTGCGCGCGGTGCCGTCCGGGCTCGGGTCGGGATCCGGGTTCGGAGGGTTGTGCAACAACACGCTCGTGACGTCCGGCGCGGGTGCGCCATCGTCCCAGTTCCAGGTGAGCGTCAGGTCGTCGCTGCCTGGGTCGGTGCTCTGCCCGACGAAGCCCACCGGGTCGCCGGCGTGCACGATCACCGTCGGGATCCCGTTGACGAGCATCGTTCCTGTGTCGTCGATCGCGGCAGTCGGCGCGACGTTCGTGACCGTGAGGGCGACCGGGCCGGTGCCCGTGCCGCCGTCGTCATCGGTGACCGAGCCGGTCACGGTGAACCCACCGTCGTCCAGATACTGGTGCGTGCCGGCGATCGTTCCGGCGTCCGAGACTCCGGCCGAACCTTGCGTCACCACCGTCGGCGTCACCGCCTCCACCGGGCCGAAGCCCCAGTTGATCGATCCGGCGTAGGTGTCGTTCCAACCAGGGTCCACGAAACTCGCGGTGTAGATGGTCGTCGAGCTCTCGGTCATGGATGCCGGCGTGACCGCCTTCACGATGATCACCGGTGCGACGTTCGAAACCGTGACCGTCCCGGACGCCGTCACCGGTCCAGCCGAGTCGCCGGTGGCGGTGACGGTTGCCGTGTAGGTCCCATCGTCGCTACAGCGGATCGTCGGCGTGAGTGTCGCCGCGCCCGCAACGATCACGCATACCGAGCCGACGTCGTTCCCGGCACTCGCCGTGATGGCCCACGAATAGGAAAGCGCGTCGCCATCGGGATCGTTCGCGGTTCCGGTGAGGCCGATCGCCGCGCCCTCAGCCCCCGACGCGGCGCCGACCGCTACGGTCGGCGCGGAGTTCCCTGGCCGCACGGCGGCGGTGTACACATCAAGGCCGCCGGTGCCGTTCGGGTTATCGCCGGTGCTGTTCGACGAGTCCGCCCACGACGGATACATGATCCCGCCGCCGAATGCGAGCCCCGTGTAGTCGCCGAGTTGCTGGTTGCCGTTCTGGGCATAGCCATTGGTCGGCGCGTCGGCGACTGCGACGTTCGCCGCCCAGTTGGCCCCGCCGTTGGTGCTCCACGACGCGAAGAGCGTGACGTCGTTGTTGGCGGTGCCGTCGAGGTCGGTCGCACTCGGTCCCCCGCCAACGTCACTGCGAGCGTCGTAGAAAGTCACGCCGACATCACCGTTCGACTGGTCGAGCGCAATCTTCGGGAGCATTTGCGAGTTCGTCCCGGCATCATTGTCCACGCGCACCGGTGCGCCCCACGTCGCCCCGTCGTCGGTGGACGTGCGCACGAAGATGTTGAAGTCGTTGCTCTCGTCCGTCGCTTCGTCGGTGTACACGAGATACACCCGGTCGTCGTTGGCGCCGCCGGTGCGGTCCCAGGCGAGACCCGGTTCTGCGTCGACCGACCGAGTCTGCTGGGCAGGGAGGAAGTCGAAGCCACCCACGTTGGTACTCGTCACCGTGACCGCGGCCCCGAAGCCACCCGCACCGAGCCCGTCGGCGTCGGTGTGGACCAGGATGCTCGCGGGTCCCTGAGTCCCGGTCGGGGTCATGTAGACCACCATCACCTCACCCGACGGGCCGATCGCGATGTCACCGAAGTTGCCGGTGGTGGAGACATCTTGTTCTGCACCCCATGCGCCGAAGGCACCCGCGCCGGTGACACTGCGTCCACGAGCGGCGATACCGTTGGAGTCGTCACGCCACGCGACCCAGACTGCGCCTTCCCCGGCCACGACGGTCGGCTGGTCGAGGGAGCGGCCGGCGCCGGTGTCGACCGGACCGAGGTTCGTGAAGGTCGCACCAAGGTCAGTCGTGACGTAGAGCTCGATGGTGCGCGGCGTTCGCTGCAGATAGCCGACAAACAGGTTGCCGAACTCGTCCCATGCGAGGGTCGGGTCACAGCATGCAGCCGGGCGCCCGTCGCCACCAGCACCCGTGCCGGTCGCGAACGTTGTCCGCGTCCAGGTCGCGCCGCCGTTGGATGAGAACGACAAGGGCAAACCCACATCGCCGTTGAGGCCATTCGCCATCACCGCGATCTGCTGGGCGTTGTTCGGATTCACTGCGACCGCGGACTCGTCCTCGTTCCCGGCAAGTGCGGTCGCGTTGCTCGGTGCTCCGACGGACGCCGCGCCGGCTGACGTCGTCGCGGTCGCGACCCACGCCCCGGCGATGAGTGCACTTGCGGTCACGGTCGCCAGCGCGCGTCGCGCGCGCGGTAGTTGAGTCCTCATCGAATGCCGAAACATGGTGCCCCTCCCGTTGTCGCCAGTCCGCCACCAGCGCCGGTGCGACCGTAAACCTCTGATCCGCTCGTGTCCATGGGCAACAACAGAAGTTGACTCAGGGACAGGCGGCGGTCCCCGGTCCATCGACGAACCGCACCGGCACTTCGAACCGGACTCCGGGAATCTCGCGACCTTCGGCCCGCAGTTGGATGGTGACCGAGCCCTCGCCCGTCCCCGACGGAAGCGCGACGGTCGTCGAGCCGCGGCCAACCATGGCGGGAACGCTCGTCGTCTCGGAGCGGGTCCCGACCCGCACGCGTACCTCGAGTTCGGCATCGGGCTCTCGGGACGTCCCCGTCAGCTCGTAGCAGAGGCGTACGGCGCGGCCGACCTTGGACCCGGCCCGTGGAGCGGTCAGCGCCAGCCGCCAGCCGCCAGCCTCGGGAACCGCCGAGACCGGCGGCTGCGACGGGGCGGTCGACGTCGAACTCGAGGTCGGGTTCGAAGACCGGGCGGAGGACCGGGACGGGGACGACGTCGCGTCGGAACCCCCCTCGCTCGAACACGCGGTGAACAGCACGCACCCGATCACCCCGACCACTGCCACACGCCGAAAGGACATGGACGCAGTCTGACCCGCCGACGGGCCGGCTGACCACC
This sequence comes from Acidimicrobiia bacterium, assembly GCA_031362155.1. Lineage (GTDB taxonomy): Bacteria > Actinomycetota > Acidimicrobiia > IMCC26256 > JAENVU01 > JAENVU01. Next base: position 3,713 of record JANLRZ010000224.1, read on the forward strand.
GGCGCAGTTCCGGCCAGCATGGCGACCAGTCGTTCATGCGGGCAAGATGCACAAGCGACCGGGGCACCCCGACCGCTCCGAGGCTGAGGGAGCACCATGACGAAGTATCCGATCGAGGAGCTACGCGGCGCGTACGAGCATTTCTCGCGCGTCTCGGACGAGTGTGCCGCGTCAGCCGACTACAACGCGTTCGCCGACCTGTTCACCGAGGACTGCACGTACGTCGAGCACGTCTTTGGCGAGATGCGGGGGCGGGAAGCCGTCCGCAAATGGATCGTTCCGCTCATGAAGCAACCGCCGAACGACCAGATGACCTACACCCACGATTGGGTGCTGTTCGACGAGGAGAACGGTCGGGTGATCTTCTGCGCGAGGACCCACATGCCCGATCTGGGCGACGGGCGCGACTACTCGACCACCAACTGGTCGATGATCGACTACGCCGGGAACGGCCGGTGGTTGCGCGAGGAAGACATCTACAATCCGGCGCACTTCGGCACCCTGCTCACCGATTGGCTCGCCGCGCAGCAGAATGGGTGATCCGTCGCTGAACACCTTCGACGACATGCTCGCGGGGGACGTGCGAGACCCCTACCCCGACTTCGTGCGGTTGCGGAACGAGTCGCCGGTCCTGTGTCAGGAGCCCAGCGTCGAAGGCGGGCCACCTTCCTTCGTGGTGTACCGGCACGCCGACGTGACCCAGGTGCTTCGCGACGGAGACACGTTCTCCTCCGCGGTGATCGCCGAGGGCATGCGCGACGTATGGGGCCGCAAGATCATCGTCGGCATGGACGCGCCCGAGCATCACCACCACCGCGCGCTGGTCTCGGTCGCATTCCGTCAGCGCACGCTCGCCCGCTGGGAAGCCACGCTCGTGGGCCGGGTCGACTGGGACCGGGCCATCGAATGCGCGCACGAGTCGCGCGAGTACCTCGCCCATATCCGGTCGAGCGGCAACCTCCTGTTTCCTGCTCCTCACCCACTCGCGCCCTCATTCCCCAGGCCATCGACGAGGGGCTGCGATTCGAGTCGCCCGTGCTCCTCACCCCTCGGGTCACGACGAAGGCGACCGTGCTGGACGGCGTCGACATCCCCGCGGGCGCGATCGTCACGTCGATGTTGGGATCGGCCAACCGCGATCCCGAGGCATACCCCGACCCGGAGTCCTTCGACATCTTCCGTGACCCCAAGCAACATCTGTCGTTCGGAACCGGTCCGCACCTGTGCCTCGGCATGCACCTTGCCCGCTTGGAGACACGCGCGGCGCTCAACGCGCTCCTCGACCGTCTGCCCGATCTCCAATTCGACCAGCACGCGGCCGAGCGCACCGACGCGCACATCCACGGGAGCCTCTTGTTCCGGAGCCCGACCGCACTGCCCGTCACCTGGAGTCAGTAGGTGTTGCGCGGCGACGGCGCGCCTCCCGGGGCCGATGGTCCCCAACCCCGTTCCCGCCGACGTAGCGTCGGATGGTGCCTCAGGGAAATGCAGCGTCGCGCCCGGGCGAGGTCGCAGTGGTCATTCCGACGATCGGACGACCGACCTTGCCCGCAACCGTCGCGTCGGTGCTCGAGGACGGCGGGGTCGTTGAGGTTGTCATCGTCGCCGATGCTCGGGCCGAGGTCGTGCACGCCC
>JANLRZ010000015.1:0-14462 GCA_031362155.1 Acidimicrobiia bacterium
GCCTTCGGGCTGGCCCACCCGCTCCTGCACGATGTCGACGAACGCGGCAACGTCGTGCTCGGTGATCTTCTCCCGCTCGTCGATCGCCGCAACGTCGAAGCCGCCCCTGGCGCGCACCGCGGCCGCGGCTGCGGCGGGCACGACGCCGAGCTCGGCCCACGCCTCCGTCGCGAGAATCTCGACCTCGAGCCACGCACCGAAGCGCGCGTCGTCGCTGAACAGTTCGGCCATCTCGGGCAGTGAATAGCGGGGTATCACGGTGTCTCCTGGTAGATCGGGGCCGGAATGACAGAGAACCCTTCGGCAGTGGCGGCGATGCCTAGCCTCCGGTCGAAGGTGGCGAAGGTGTCGCAGAACTCGAGCGACGCCCGTGCGGTGATCGCGCTCGCCAACTGGATGGCGTCGCCGGCGCGTAGCTCGTGGCGGGGGAGCAGCGCTGCGGCATGGGCCAACACCTCGGCACCGAGCGCGACCGTCGCGTAGCGGGGCGCTTCATAGGTGCCGCCGCGCACGTCGTGCCCGAAGGCGGCGACGAGCACACTGGCGTCTTCGGGGGCCAGCTCGCCCATCCGTTGCTTGCGCCAGATCGCGGACGGGACTTCCACAACGCTGAGGTCTGACACCACCAGACGCTCGTCGAGATCGGACACCGCTCCGGCCCCCGCATCGGGGACGTAGCGCTTGAGGATCGCGGACGTGTCGCAAAACGTGGTCACGAACCGCGATCCTCCGCCACGATGTCGGACAGGGGCTTGCCCACGGCGGCGCGCCGGCCGGCCTCGCGCACGAGTGCGGGATCCGGGCCGCGACCGGGAAGCGGGGAGTGTTCCGAGAGCAGGCCGGCATGGCGAAGGCGTTCACGGATGCGCTCGATGTCCGAGCCTGACGCATCGGGATCGGTCGCGGCCCGGAACACGAGGTTCGCCCACTCATTCATGGACTTTCCCTCGTTCGCGGCGGTTCGCTTCACCCGTTCGACCAGCGCCTCATCAGCCCGAATCGTCAGCTGCATGCATGAATGCTACCACTCCTGCCACCACACCTCAACGCCCACCAAGCACGACTTTTTGTCTGTTGGGGTGGGCGACGGCCCACGCGCAGACCAAAAGTCGCGGCGGAGGGGTGAGTTGGTGGGGGTCAGGTGGTGGGGGTGGACGCGATGTCGGAGCGGCGGAGGAGGCCGGGCCACGAGATCAGGTCGGCGGCTTCGTAGGCCTTGGTGCGCGCGGCGGCCACATCCGCTCCGAGCGCGGTGACCGCGAGCACCCGACCACCTGCGGTCACAATGTCGTCGCCACGCCGAGCCGTGCCGGCGTGGAAGACCACGACGTCGTCGAGCGCGTTGGCGGCGTCGAGGCCGGAAATGACATCACCGGTTCGAGGCTCGGCCGGGTAGTGCTCGGCGGCGAGCACGACGGTGACGCACGCGTCATCAACGAACTCGATCCGAGTTTCCAACCGACCCGTCGCGGCCTCGGCGCAATGCACCGCCAGGTCGCTGGCGAACCGGGGCACCACCACTTCACACTCGGGATCGCCGAACCGGACGTTGTACTCGATCACCTTCGGACCCTCTGGGGTCAGCATGAGACCCGCGTACAACACGCCGCGATATTCGATGCCCTGTCGCGCGAGAGTGGCCAAGGTTGGCTGCACCGCGCGGTCCATGATCTCGTCGATGACCGCCGCGGTCGCGACCGGGACGGGCGAGTACGCCCCCATGCCGCCAGTATTCGGTCCGGCATCGGCGTCGCCGACCCGCTTGAAGTCCTGGGCCGGTGCCAGGGGGACGCCGGTCGTCGACCCATCGCAGAACACGAGGAGTGAGAGTTCGGGGCCCGTCAGGCCTTCCTCGATGACGACGGTGCGACCCGCGTCGCCGAAGGCGCGACCGGCGAGGTATTCCCGCACGCCGTCGCGCGCCTCGGCCAAGGACTCGGTCACCAACACCCCCTTGCCCGCGGCAAGACCGTCGGTCTTGACCACGTACAGGCCGGGCATCGTCGCCAAGTAGGCGAGCGCTTCCGGCTCCTGCCCCGCGGTGAACGTGGCGTGCTGCGCAGTGGGCACCTCGGCATCGTCGAGGAGCTGTTTCATCCAGGCCTTCGAACCTTCCAGCGCCGCGGCGGCGGCCGACGGTCCGAACACGGCCAGGCCTCGACCGCGCATTTCGTCGGCGAGGCCGTCGACCAGTGGCGCCTCGGGGCCGATGACCGCGAGGTCGAACACTTCGAGGTTGGCCATGGCGTCGTCGAGATCCATGCACGGACCCACGTCGGCGATGCCGGGATTTCCCGGGGCCACGACGACCCCGTCGACCACCGGGGACCGTGACAGACCCCACGCGAGCGCGTGTTCGCGCCCGCCACCGCCGACGACCAGGACCTGCATTCAAACCCGCTTTCGCCGGTTCATGCCGCCCTCGGCAGGACCACCGTCTGGTCGCGGGCCGGGCCGACGGACACGAAGCTCACGTGCACCCCGGTGTAGTCCTCGATGAAGCGGACGTAGTCACGAGCTTCCGGTGGGAGATCGTCGAGGCGTTCGGCGCGCTCGATGTCGGATTGCCAGCCCTTGAAGGTCTCGTAGATCGGCTTCACCTTGTGAATGATCGACTGGTGGTACGGCACGTGGTCGTAGCGAGTCCCGTCTTCACCGAGGTAGCCGACACATACCTTGAGTTCCGGCAGGGGCGAAAGCACGTCAAGCTTCGTAATCGCCAGTTCGGTGCACGTGTTGAGCCGCGACGCGTGCTTCACCATCACGAGATCGAGCCAGCCGGTCCGACGCCGACGCTTGGTGTTCGTCCCGAACTCCGCACCTCGATCGACGAGGAGATCGCCGACCTCGTCGCCCTCGAAGAGTTCCGCCGGGAACGGGCCGGCGCCGACACGAGTCGTGTACGCCTTCACCACGCCGACGATGCGCTCGAGATCGCGGGGCCCGGCGCCCGCGCCGGCACAGACCGCCCCCGATACCGGGTTGCTCGACGTCACGAACGGATAGGTGCCGTGATCGAGGTCGAGGAAGGTCGCCTGGGCACCCTCGAACAGGACCCACTGCGAAGCGTCGAGCGCTTCGTGCACAAGATGCACGGTGTCATCGACCAACGGTTCCAACCGCGGGGCGAGCGCGAGGTACTGCTTGGCCAGCGCGTCAGCGTCGACGGGCAGGCGGTTGTACACCTTGGTCAACACACCGTTCTTCTCGCGCAGCGCGAGGTCGAGCTTCTCCCGGAAGATCTTCGGGTCGAAGAGGTCCTGGACCCGCAGACCCACCCGCATTGCCTTGTCGGCGTAGGCCGGGCCGATCCCACGCTTGGTGGTGCCGAGCTTGGCGTTGCCGAGGTAGCGCTCGTTAAGCCGGTCGAGTTCCTGATGGTACGGCATGATCAGGTGCGCGTTCCCGGACAGCCGCAGGCTGCGGGTGTCGATGCCTCGACCGTCCAGCATCTCGAGCTCTTTGAGCAGCACGGCGGGGTCGACCACCACACCGTTGCCGATGACTGGTACCACCCACGGGTAGAGGATCCCGCTCGGCACGAGTTGGAGCTTGAACACCTCGCCGTCGACCACCAGCGTGTGCCCCGCGTTGTGGCCGCCCTGGTAGCGGACGCACAACGAGGCCTCCTTGGCCAGGTAGTCGGTAAACCGACCCTTGCCCTCGTCCCCCCATTGGGTTCCGACGATTACTGCTCCGGGCACTGCTCACCCCCGCGAAAAGGACCGGGTCCTCGCGAGGAACCGGTCCACAACGTGACTGCACTCACGCTGGGAGCAGGTTAGTCGATGGGCGGCCCGGCCCGACGGGCTGGAGCGACCGAAGCCGCAGCTCTCGACTCGCCATTGCATTGCGCGGCGCCATCGGGCTGACCAGACTGCACGGCCCGAGGAAAGGACCGGCGCATGCGGCGCTTGAGCGGAATGGACACGGCGTTCCTGTATCTCGAGACGCCGACCGCGCACATGCACGTCCAGGCGGTGATGCTCCTGGATCCGTCCACGGTCCCGGGCGGCTACTCGTTCGAGAAGATCAAAGCCCAGCTCGAGCAACGCCTGCCCGCGCTTCCCGAGTTCCGGCGTCGGCTCGGGTGGGTGCCCTTCGATCTGCACCGGCCGATCTGGTTCGACGATCCGGACTTCGACCTCGACTACCACCTTCATCACATCGCGGTCCCGGCCCCGGGCACGCCCGACCAGCTCGCCGACATCATCGGCGACCTCGCGGGCCGACCGCTCGACCGCGACCGGCCGCTGTGGGACTTCTGGGTGATCGAGGGCGTCGAAGCGGGTACTGCGGTCGCGGTCGTCGCGCGCATGCACCACGCGACCATCGACGGCGTCTCGGGATCGAGCCTGATCACGAGCATCCTCGACCTCGAACCGGCGCCGGCCGCGCCCGCGCCCGTCGACGAGTGGGAACCGGAACACAAGCCGTCCGACATCGAGATGGTGCGCCACGCCCTCGTCTCCCGGCTGCGCCGTCCGCTGCCGTACGCCTTCGCGCTGGCGGCCCCGAACATCGTGCGGAGCGCGATCGGCATCACCCGGGTGCGAAGGGACCCGAGTCTTCCGTCGGGCGGCACACCGTTCAACACACCGATCACCCCGTGGAACGCGCCGCTGACTGCGCATCGCCGGGTGGCATTCGCGTCGGTACCGCTCGACGAGGTCAAAGCCATCAAGGCCGCGCTCGACTGCACCGTCAACGATGTGGTCCTCGCCACCGCGACCGGCGCGTTGCGTCGCTATCTCCAGCACCTCGACGCGTTGCCCGACCGTCCGTTGATCGCGTCGTGCCCGGTCTCGGTCCGCAGCGAGGACACCGCACACATCGAGAGTGCGAACAAGGTCTCTTCAATGTTCGTGTCGTTGCCGACCCAACTCGACGACGTCGAGGAACAGGTGGAGCACATCCGGGGTGCCACCAAGGGAGCGAAGGAAGAGCACCACGCCATGGGGGCCCGCACGCTCATGGAGCTGGGCGAGCTTGCGGGACCGCTCAGTTTCGGGCTCGCCAGTCGCCTCCTTGGCGGGCTCGCGGGCCGGGGGGCCGTCCCGATCAACCTGGTCATCTCGAACGTGCCCGGCCCGCCGTTCCCGCTCTATCTCGCCGGGGCGCGGGTCGTCTCATTGCTTCCCCTCGGCCCGCCGATCGAGGGGGCCGGCCTGAATGTCACCGTGCTCAGTTACCTCGACCGCATGGACTGGGGCTTCATCGCCTGCCGGGAACTCGCACCACACCTGCACGTACTCGCCCACGCCATCGAGGACGCGCACGCCGATCTGCGCAAGACTGCCGGCTTGTGACCTTGGTGCCGCCCCCCGACTCGATGGACCGTCGGTCGTTCCTCGGGGTGGCGGCCGGCACCGCGGCCGGGTTAGCGCTGCTCGCGGCCCAACCGACCCGCGCGCTCGCCGCCACACCGTCGCCGTTCCTGCTCGGCGTGGCGTCGGGCGACCCGCTGCCGAACGGCGTGGTGCTGTGGACTCGCCTGGCCCGGGATCTGAGCGATCCCACCGGCGGTATGGGCACGCGCCCGGTCCGGGTGCGCTGGGAAGTGGCGACCGACCCGCGCATGCGTCGCATCGTCCGCAAGGGTGATGCCACCGCCCGCCCCGATCACGCCCACACCGTGCACGTCGACGTTCGGGGCCTGAAGCCCGGTCGTGAGTACTGGTACCGGTTTCGAAGTGGCGGGACCGCAACCGAGCCCGCGCGCACGCTGACGGCACCGGCGCGCGACGCGCGCGGCGGTGAGCTGACGATCGCCCAGGTGTCGTGTCAGCGCATGGACCACGGTGCCTTCGCCGCCTACGCGGACATCGCCGCTGCGGCCCCGGATGTGGTGACCCATCTGGGCGACTACATCTACGAGTACCCGATCACGTTCGGCCAGGAACTCACCGACCTCCCCGTCGACCTCGCCGACTACCGGCTGCGCTACGCGCGCTACAAGCAGGACCCGGAGTTGCAGAAGGCCCACGCGATCGCGCCATTCGTCGTCACGTGGGACGACCACGAAGTCGAGAACAACTACACCGGGCTCGTGCCTCAGGAGGGCAGTGTCACCCCGGACCGCGCGTCGTTCACTACCCGCCGAGCGGCCGCGTACCAGGCGTGGTGGGAACATCAACCCGTCCGCATGCGGGCGCCGCGCGGACCGAACCTGACGATCTTCCGGCGGCTCGAGTTCGGTCGCCTCGCAACACTGCACGTCCTCGACAGCCGCCAGTACCGAACCGACCAGAGCTGCTCCACGAACGACATCGGCCCTCGGTGCGAAGGGGCCGACGGCGCGGCCTACACCGTGCTCGGCTCCGAGCAGGAAAGATGGGTGCGATCCAGCACCCATCGGACTTCGGCGCGCTGGAACGTGATGCTGAACCAGGTCGTGATGCAGCAGTGGCGCTTCGCCCCCGGCAACGCGGTGTGGAACCTCGACCAGTGGGACGGCTACCCGGCGGCGCGAGACCGTATGGTGCACACCCTCGACCGCGGGAAGGCCACGCCGATCGTGCTCACCGGCGACGTGCACTCGAGTTGGGTCGGAAGCTTGGCTCGCGACTTCGACGACCCCGACGCCGATCCGATCGGCACCGAGTTCGTCGGCCCGGCGGTGACCTCCGCACCGAGCGCATTACTGGCGTCGACCATTCCGACGGTCCTGGAGAACAGCCCACAGATCCGCTGGGCCGACGGCACCGAGCGGGGTTGGGTACGCCACACCGTTACCGCGAAGGGCTGGGACGCGGAGTACCGCTTTCTGCCAGACCCGTTCGACCCGGCAGTTCCGGCCCAGGTCGCACGGCGCTGGCACGTCGATCCCCGCTCGACGCTCTCCGAGGTCTGATCCGCCGCGTTCAGCCGACGGCCGGTGACCCATCCGTCGCGTTCGCCGGGTCGGCCCGCCGGCGGTACCAGGTGTCGTCACCGGCCTCTCCGACCTTGCGGTACCAGGTGCGAATCAGCCGTCGCGTCCGGGGTGACCGCTCGCGCATGATCCGGTCGGTGAAGCGATCGACGACGAGTTCGTCGGGTCGCGCCGCCGCGAGCTGGCGGGTGAGGCGCCGCCAGACCTCGGGCGAGTACTGCTCGGGGGACCAACCGTTGATCGCAACGCTGGTGCGCCGGTCGGCGCGGTAGAGCGCAAGTGGGTTCCCGAGCACATACACACCGTTGGGTGTCGGTCCGGCTCGTTCGAGATGACGCGCCCACGCTTCCGCTGCCCTGTAGTTGGGTTCGACATCGTCTCGCAGCGCGGCTCGATGCTCTGCGGTGCGCGCAAAACCATGCGAGGTGACATCGGCCGCGTTGCTCCCGATCCGGAGCAGCATCGGCACGAACAACACCGCGGTCAACGCCACGACCGCAATGCGCGCGGCGCGGTCGAGTTCGCGCCAGCGACGGCACACCGCCTCGAGACCGTGCCCGGCGAAGACGCCGATCGGCACGAGGCACATCGCGTACTGGTAGATCCACCAGTGCTGCACGGCGAACACCGGCACCCCGAGCACGATCCACGCGACCAGCCCCCGCTCGAACGCGTCCCACCCGCGCCGGAACGTCACGAACGCGCCGTAGCCGGCCAGCACCAACGGCAGCGCCCAACGCGCCGCGGTCTTCAGCCCGCCTTCGATCAGGCGGGACGCAGGCCGCCCTGCGAGATCGGTCGCCGATCGGGGGACGTCGAAGAACGTCCAGCCCATCGTCCCGAGTTGGCCATGGGCGAGCCCGTACGCGATCACCGCACCGATCGGGATCGCCGCACCCACGAGCAGCAGGAGGCCGTCACGCCCCGGCCCCGCGCGGCGCGGCTCGGCCGGGCGTCGGGCGTTCGCGATCAGCACGATGAAGCAGATGCCGATGACGATCGGTGCGAACACGAGCTTGAACACCACCGTGACGCCGCCCGCGATGCCAGCTGCGACGAGCCACCCTCGCCGAGCGTCTTGATCACCGACGCGCGTCGAGCACCACAGCGCGAAGAAGAGCGGGATGCCAATGAGACTCTCGACCTGACCCAACTGCACCGGTTCCACCGTCGCGTAGTAGGTGCCGACCACGAACACCGACACCGCGGCGCCAATCCAGGGCCGTTCGAACCGGCCGCGCACCGTCACGGCCAGGACCAGCGCGAACCCGAGGAGCGTCACCAACTCGAAGAGGTGCAGTGCCACCTCGGTGTAGCCCACCGACGAGCCGCCCGCGAGATAGAAGAGATAGATGCCGGGCTGCTTGATGTCCCAGAAGTCGCGGTAGAGCACGTCGCCGTGCGCGAGTTGGCGCGCGCCGGACGCGAACAGGGCCTGGTCGCCCGTGAAGGGTTGCACGCACACGAGCACGCCGAGCACGCCAATCAGCCCGAGCGCAAGCGCGAGCCAACCGTGAGCAACCGCGTGCCCGCGCTGATCCCTTGCTCCCAACTCGTCCGTAGCGCGCTCCCGGTCCCGACGCCCGGGGAGAACCCCTCGTTCTCCCGCCCGGGGCGTTCAGCCGGACGCTACCGCCGGACGTCAGTGGCGAGCGGTCCAGTCGGCGACGGCGTCGTCCCACGCGGCGCGGCTCGTGACGATCCGGGTATCGGGACACTGCGCCAACCACGATGCCGATTCCGGGAAGGCACCACTGCCCAACCACACGATCGTGTTCCCTGAACAGGTCACCGAGTAGCCCTCAGGCAAACCCAACGAACCGTGGTTCGGCAACTGATCCACCCGGAACACGTTGTTGCGCAACACCAACTTCGGCGACCGGCCGGTGCCGTCCCACTTGAAGAACCCACCGTGACCCGGCGCCGGCCCCTTGTACACCGTCGGCATCGGCTGCAACCGCACGAGGCTCTGGCGGATCGCCATCGTCCGGTCGCGGCCGTCCGAAGTCGGGTCCGACGAACTCGGCCGAGTGGAAAAGGCGACGTAGCAACCGTTGAAGAACGAGTCGGTGATCACCCCGGCGTTGAGCTTGTCGTTCTCGACGCAGTCGTCGTGGATCATCGTCTCGAGGGCCCCGCGCACGGTCCAGTTCGTCGCACCGTCACGCAGGCGGATCCCGTCGCCGTAGTTGTGGGCCCGAAGGTCCTCGACGATCGAATCCGGGTTCGCGACGTTGAACGCGCCGGTCGAGTGGAAGGTGTCCCAGGTCGTCGTGGTGGCGTAGGTACCGGTGACGGTTCCGCCGTGCCAACACACACTGCCGGCACCGGTGATCGAAATCGGCCAGTCGTCGACCTGGGTCCAGCTCGCGGTACGCGCGTCTACGGCGCTCGGGCTCGACAGCGACGGCGTGTACCGGCTGGTCTGGTCGCCGCTCAGCGCCCGGAGCGCGCTGCGATCGAGACACTCCGACGGTGACGCCGACGTGGTGGTCGGCGTCGTGGTCGGCGTCGTGGTCGGCGTCGTGGTCGTCGTGGTCGTCGTGGTCGTCGTGGTCGTGGTGGTCGTGGTGGAGGTGGTGGTGGTGGTGGTGGTCGGCGGCGCGGTCGTCGTGGTCGTCGTCGTGGCGGTGCTCGTCGCACCGATGACGTCGGATCGCCAGTCGGCCACGGCGTTGTCCCACACCGCGCGGCTGGTCACGATCCGGGTGTCAGGACACCGCGCCAACCACGACGCCGATTCGGGAAACGCACCATTGCCCAACCACACGATCGTGTTCCCCGAGCACGAAACGGAGTAGCCCGCGGGCAACCCCAACGAACCGTGGTTGGGCAACTGATCCACCCGGAACACGTTGTTGCGCAACACCAACTTCGGCGACCGGCCCGTGCCGTCCCACTTGAAGAACCCGCCGTGACCCGGCGCCGGTCCCTTGTAGACGGTCGGCATCGGTTGGAGCCGAACCAGTGAGCCGGTCACGCTCATCGTCTTCGTCCGCCCGTCGGACACGGTGTCCGACGACGTGGGTCGGGCCGAGAACGCGACGTAGCACCCGTCGAAGAACGACTGAGAAATTACGCCCGCGTTGAGCTTGTCGTTCTCGACGCAGTCGTCGCGGATCATCGTCTCGTGGGCCCCGCGCACGATCCAGTCCGCGGCTCCCTGCCGGAGGCGGATCCCGTCTCCGTAGTTGTGGACGCGCAGGTTGTCGATCGTGGCCGACGCGTTGGCCACGTTGAACGCGCCGGTCGAGTGCAGCGTCCTCCAGGGCGTCGAGTCCGAGTAGGTGCCGGCGATCACGCCACCGGTCCAGCAGATCTCGGCGGTCCCCGAGATCGTGATCGGCCAGGCGTCGACCTGGGTCCAACTCGCAGCCCGGGCGTCGAACCCCGTCGCGCCATCCACGACCGAGGCGCGGTACTGCGAGGTTTGGGCGCCGGTGATCGCCCGAAGTGGCGATTGTGCCAGGCACGCGTCGAGGCCGGCATGGATGGAAGGTTCCACGGCAACTGCTCCGTTGGCCGCACCGGTGGCACCAACTTGGGAGAAGGCGACGGCGACGACCACGGCGATCGACGGGACGAGCTGCTTACAGGAACGGACTGACGGCAAAGTGGTCCCTTGGGTCGAGTGGGGTGATCCACTGGGCTCGCTCCCAATGGACGTGCGTCACCCCGACGGGTTCGATCTCTGCTCATCGGCACCTCGGCGCAACTTTCTTGAACATTCCCGACGGGTGCGCGACCGACCGGCTCGACGCCAGCGGCCGGCTTCGTGCAGATCCGTACCGGCGTACATTGCGACCGTGGCTGACCCCGTCATCATCGAAGCGGCACTCAATGGCATCACGTCCCGGAGCCGCAATCCGAACGTGCCGGTGCAACCCGACGAACTCGTGCGCGACGCGATCGAGTGTGTCGACGCCGGAGCGACGATCGTCCACACGCACGCCCACAACATCGGCGCTCCCATCGCCGACCTCGTCGCCGCCTACGCGCAGTGCTATGAAACGGTGCTCGACGCCCGGCCGGGCACGATCCTCTACCCGACGATCGGGCTCGGGGCGACGCCGGCCGCCCGCAACCACCACGCCATCGAGCTCGCAAGTAGCGGTCTGATTCGTCAGACGTTCGTCGACCCCGGCTCGGTCAACCTGGGCGGCGCCGGCTCCGACGGTCTGCCGCCGACGATCGACTACGTGTACACGAACAGCTTCGTCGACATCCGCTACGGATTCGACCTGTGCGCTCAGCACGGCCTCGGCGCGAGCATTGCCGTGTTCGAGCCGGGCTTCCTCCAGGTGGTGCTCGCCTATCACGAGGCTGGTGCGCTCCCGCCCGGCTCGCTGGTGAAGTTGTATTTCGCCGCCGGGGGCTATCTCACCCGCGGCCGGGCGCTCTGGGGTGTACCACCGATCCCCGAGGGTCTCGACCTCTACCTCGCGATGCTCGGCGACACTGCCATTCCATGGGCGATCGCGATCATCGACGGTGACGCCGTCGGCCACCCGCTGGTTCGGGCCGCGTTGGAACGGGGCGCACACCTCCGCGTCGGCCTCGAGGACCAACCGGACGGACCACGCAACGTCGACATCGTCAATGCGGCGGCTGCGCTCTGCGCGGAGGTCGGCCGACCAGTGGCGACCCTTGCGGACACCGAACGCATGCTGCGTCTGGATAGGCCCCCGGCTACGCCACGTCCCCGGCCACCCGGACCGGCTCGGCCCGGTGGAACACCAAACCGTCGGGGCTGGCATCGACCTGGATGACATCGCCGTCGCCGTAATTGCCTTGGAGCAACTCCAGCGCGATCGGGTCCGCGACCTCCTTCTGGAGCACCCGCTTGAGCGGGCGAGCGCCGAAGTCCGGGTCGTAGCCAACCCGGGCCACGTACTCGCGGGCCGCATCCGTCAGTTCGAGACCGAGGCCCCGAGCGTCGAGCCGGGCCCGTAGGAACTGCACTTGGAGATCGACGATCTGCGCGATGTGGCGCTCGTCGAGCCGGTGGAAGACCACAACGTCGTCGATGCGGTTCACGAACTCCGGCTTGAAGTGCGCGTGGACCGCCCGCATGACGGCGGCTTCGTCGCCGCCGGCGCCGAGGTTGCTCGTCATGATGAGCACGGTGTTGGTGAAGTCGACCGTGCGACCCTGGCCATCCGTCAACCGACCATCATCCATGAGTGCGAGCAGCACGTTGAACACATCGGGGTGGGCCTTCTCGACCTCGTCGAGGAGCACGACCGCGTAGGGCCGCCGACGCACCGCTTCGGTGAGCTGACCGCCCTCGTCATAACCGACGTAGCCCGGAGGTGCGCCGACCAGGCGTGACACCGAGTGCTTCTCCATGTACTCGCTCATGTCGATCCGGACCATCGCCCGCTCGTCGTCGAACATGAAGTCGGCGAGGGCGCGTGCGAGTTCGGTCTTGCCGACGCCCGTCGGGCCGAGGAACAGGAACGAACCGATCGGCCGGTTGGGGTCCGACAGGCCCGCGCGCGATCGGCGGATCGCATTCGCGACGGCAGTGACCGCGTCGTCCTGACCGATCACCCGCGAGTGCAGCTCCTCTTCCATGCGGACGAGCTTCTGCATCTCGCCCTCCATGAGGCGAGAGACCGGAACGCCCGTCCACTTCGAGACGATCTCGGCGACGTCTTCCTCGTCGACTTCTTCCTTCAACATCGCGTGACCGGCCTGGAGTTCGTCGAGCCGACTGGTGCGCACTTCGATCTCGGCCTCGAGATCCCGCATCGTGCCGTATCGCAGCTCGGCGGCCTTCTGGAGATCGCCGTCACGCTCGGCCTTCTCGGCGTCGGTCCGGGCGGCTTCGAGCCCCTCTTTCCGCGCACGGATTTCGGCGATGCCGTCCTTCTCCAGTTGCCACTGCGCGACCATGCCGTCGCGCTCTTCCGCGAGACCGGCCAACTCCGCTTCCAAGGTCGCGAGGCGTTGCTTGGACGCGTCGTCGGTTTCCTTGGCGAGCGCCGCCTTCTCGATCTCGAGTTGGCGAATACGCCGCTCGACCACGTCGAGCTCGTTCGGCATCGAATCGATCTCGATCCGCAGGCGAGACGCGGACTCGTCGATGAGGTCGATCGCCTTGTCGGGGAGTTGCCGACCCGGGATGTACCGGTCGCTCAGGACCGCGGCGCCGACGAGCGCGGCGTCCTGGATTCGCACACCATGGTGAACCTCGTACCGTTCCTTCAACCCTCGCAGGATCGCGATGGTGTCTTCGACCGAGGGCTCCCCGACGAAGACTTGCTGGAACCGCCGCTCCAACGCAGGGTCCTTCTCGATGTACTTCCGGAACTCGTCGAGCGTCGTCGCTCCGATCATGCGCAGCTCCCCGCGCGCCAGCATCGGCTTGATCATGTTGCCGGCGTCGACTGCGCCCTCGGCCCCGCCCGCACCCACGATCGTGTGCAGCTCGTCGATGAACGTGACGACTTCGCCGTCGCTGTCGACGATCTCCTTCAGCACGGCCTTGAGCCGCTCTTCGAACTCACCGCGGTACTTCGCGCCTGCGACCATCGCACTGATGTCGAGGGAGATCAGGCGCTTGTCGCGCAAACTCTCGGGAACATCACCTTCGACGATTCGGCGCGCCAGCCCCTCGGCGATGGCGGTCTTGCCGACCCCCGGTTCGCCGATCAGGACGGGATTGTTCTTGGTCCTCCGGGACAGCACCTGGATCACGCGCCGGATCTCTTCGTCGCGGCCGATGACCGGGTCGAGCTTGCCCTTGCGCGCCTCTTCGGTGAGGTCCCGCCCGAACCGCTCAAGCGCCTGGTATTGATCCTCGGGGTTTTCCGACGTCACGCGGTGCGAACCGCGGACCTGCTTGAGCGCATCGAGCACGGCATCGGTCGTGACGCCGAGCCCGCGCAGGAGATCGCCGACCCCTCCGGCGATCTTGGTCATCGCCAGCAGGAGGTGTTCGGTCGAGAGGTAGTCGTCGCCCAGCTCGGACCGCTCCACATCGGCCGACTCGAGGAGCCGGAACGCGTCCGCGGAGACCTGGGGCGGCTGGGTCGTGGACCCGTAGACCTGGGGCAGTTTCGTGAGCGCCGCCTCGACCTGATCGCGGACGGCCTTGGGCGCGACGCCGACGCGTTCGAGCACCGGGAGGACGACGCCCTCGGCCTGCCCGATGAGCGCGGCCAACAGATGTTCGCCACCGACCTGATTGTGGTTGCGATCGCGGGCGATGCCCTGCGCGGCGCCGATCGCCTCTTGGGTCTTGCGGGTCATCTTGTTGGGATCAAGCGCCATGGTTCGTCCTCACAGGGAGATTCGGGGTTCCGAAACTTGATAACTATGCCATCAAGTTTTTCATTCCCGGTCGGAGTCGCTCACGATCCGACCATTGCGTCGTCATGCCGTCGGCCCCATACTCGCTCGGACGAGTGAGGTCGGGGGAAGCATGAAATATCGCACCAGGGCGCTGACGGTCGTTGCAATCACGTTCGCCCTGACCGGTTGTGCCTACGTCGAACGAGTCGACGTCGCGTCGGATGGGTCGGTTCACGCCGCAGCCACCAGCAGTGGGCACCTCAGCGGCGACGGACGCTACGTCGCGTTC
>JANLRZ010000068.1:0-1775 GCA_031362155.1 Acidimicrobiia bacterium
GCGACATGACCGAGCCAGGTGGGTGGCGAGGTCGAGACGTTGAACACGACATCGAGGCCGGACCAGAGGACGAGCGCGCTGCCGATCCCCAGCGCCGCGAGTTGTCCGAGTCGGAACACTCCCGCGACCAGTGCAGATCCCCAGGCCGCCAAGGCGAGCGCGACTCCGAACGCCACGCCGGTGAGCAGCCACGACACCGTCTCGGGGTGGGCACCGCCCAGCCGTGGCGCCGCGACGACGCCGACGATGGCGCCGGCCACTACCCCCATGGAGAGCACGCCGCGCAGCTGGCGGTAGGCCGCGCTGCGGACGACAATCCCGCGGTCGACCGGTGCGAGGAGCACGTTCTGGACGTCGGCGGCTTCGAACGCGAGCGGCCCACCGTGGGATCCCGAGCGCAGGCCGAGGGCCACCGCGAGCGCCACGAGGATGCCCACGACCTCCGGCCCGTGGTCCCGCACCGCGTCGACGGTGTGGCGGCCCGCGGCGGTGTCGCCGACGATGAAGGCCAGGGTCATCAGCGCGGCGATCGACGAGATGCCGACGACGTAGGCCCGGTAGAGCGCATCGACCCAGTCGAGGTGGCGGAGCCGTTGGACCCGTCGCCGAGTCCGCAGCGCCCGCAGCCCGTCGCGCATGGACACGCGATCGAGGGTGGCAGTCACGGACGCCGACGCTACAAGCCCGATTCCCGATCGGTAGCGCCGGGCGGGGTGATTCGCCTACTTCGTCGAACCGATGGCACCGGCCCAGCGAGTCTCGGTCGCAATGGTCGGCCCGGGCACGCTCGAACTCGCAGCGGTGAAGGGTGGCGAGCCCACGATGTTGTTCGACTGGGTGATGTCGACGTTGCCGCCCCGGTCGAGGACCGCGGCCTTACCGCCGCGGAAGTTGTTGCCGGAGACGGCGACGTGCGTCGCGCCCTTGACCGACACTCCGGCGAGCCAGTGGCTGGGCTGGAGCCGTTGGGTGTTGCCGCGCACCTCGATGTTGCTCACGTCGCGGAACACCATCGACGCGCCGGCGCCACTCACGATGCCATCGGAGGTGTTGTTGATGATGTGGTAGTTGCCCCGGACCCCCGGGGCCGCATCGACGAAGATCTGCATCACTTTGCTGTGGAGGCGGTTGCCGACGATGTTGATGTTGTCCATCGGCGCGAACGGCGCGCCGACGCTGGCGAAGAAGAACAAGCGACCTTTCCCGATGTCGTTGTTGCGGATCGTCACGTTCTTGGACGCCCACGTCGGGAACGACGGCTCCATGTCGATGGTGGAGCGGCGCGTCTCACTGATGGAGTTGCGTTCGAAGATGATGTTCGTGCCGTTGATGGTCCAGCCCTGACGACCGTTGCGGGTAAACGTGGAGTCGCGCACAGTCAGGCCGTTCGTGGCGGCGCCGACGAAGACGAAGTCACCGTAGACGTCGGACATCGTGATCTGTTCGACCAGCATCGTCTGGGGGCCTTGGATCAGGAAGCCGTGTTGGGCTTCGAAACGCGGTTGGTAGGCGAGGTCGCCGCGCCCGGCGGCGGGGTTCGCGCCGATGACCACCATGTTGCGGACGGTGAGGCGGGAGCCGCGGCCGAACTGCCACATCGACCGCATGCGGATCTTGGTCGTATTCACGAGTTCGGAACCGTTCGTCACCGCGCGGAAGGTGGCGTGGTTGCCCTCCAGCACGAGACCGACGCGGTCCACGACCAGCAGCGTCCCGTCCACGCGGTAGCAGCCGTTCGGCGCGAACGAGAGGGTGGTGTTGTCCGGCGCGGCGGC
>JANLRZ010000088.1:0-9850 GCA_031362155.1 Acidimicrobiia bacterium
AGTCCGGTCCGGGTCGGAGATGCGGCAGCACTGTGACGGGACACACCAGCAGCAACTGGTGGTCAAGCTCCTAATCAGGCCAGTCGCTCCGGCCGGGCCGGGCCGGCGATCCCGGGCGGACAGATCCCTTGCAAGGCACGAAGCCAACGCGGTAATGGGTCACGCCCGGGGCCACCGGACAGCAGCCCAGCACTCACGCCGAACCGCCGCCACCCATCATCACAGCGCGGGAATGTCACCTGAGCAGATAGACAGATATGCACCAGAGCTCAGTGTCCATCGTGGTTCGTGGCTACGGGAAGAACTGAACCTCGACGGTGAGTGGAAGCAAGTACCGGAAGCGAAACGATCGATAGCCGTCTTCCCCCGCCGCGAGGGGTTCAAGGTTCACCTCTCTCGTTTCACTGTCGAGGGCCGTCCAGAGCCGCTCGGCTTCCCATGACGACGCGACCACAATGCCGAAGTGCTCGTATCCGGAGCAGAACATGGGATCGGATCGCTCACGAATGTTCAGGTAAGCGTGCGGACCGATCGAGATCGTCAGTCGATCGGGAAGTCGCAGCGACTCAAGCTCCCGCCAATCAAACAGGCGTCCGTAGAACTCAAGCAGCTCCGACCGGTACTCGTCGGTGAGGGTGCCCGCGGGCACGCTCATCGCAACGTGATTCAGTCCCGTCGGCACGGGCATCGCTACCTCCTCTGCCGAGCGCATTATGTCCGCTCAGGGCTCGTTCTGTCAGACGCCCAGGTGTCACGTCACCTGATCAAACCGATGCGTTTCGCGGGGCGCACCTCGGCTCCCGGCGGTCGAGAACCAAGCACACTCGATCGCTTGGTCGATCCTGCGCACCCGAGGGATCTCCATACGACAGTCCACGTGACGTGGGACACATTGACGGTGAGACACTTATCGTCGTAGTGTCTCATGGATGTCGAATTCCCCGGTAGCCGTCGATGAACGCGTGAGCCACGCGGTCGACGTCGACGCCCGGATTCTCGACGGTGCGCTGCGGTGTCTGAACCGCTTCGGCGTGGCCAAGACCACCCTCGACGACATCGCCCGTGAAGCCGGATGCTCCCGGGCCACGGTGTACCGCTACTTCCCGAACCGCGCCGCCGTGGTGGACGCAACGGTCCAGCGCGAGATCGACCGGGTCAGCGAGCGCATCACGACGGCGGCAACCGACGCCGACACGCTGGAAGACGCGGTCACCGCGATGTTCGTCGCCGCGGCCAAGGCGATCGTCACTCACACCGCGCTGCAGCGGGCGCTCGACCTCGAACCCGAGGTGATCCTGCCGGGTCTGTCCTTCGATGGCGGCGACCGGACCTTCGCCGAAATCGGTACTCGTTTCGCCCCGGTGTTCGCCCGGTTTGTGCCGGCCGAACGGGCCCCCCGCGCCGCGGAATGGAGCGCACGCGTGCTGTTCGCGTATCTCCACCCCGACCGCGCCCCCTTCGCAATGACCGACGAGAGCGCCGCGCGTGTGCTCGTCCGTCGTCACGTGATCCCTGCTCTTGCCCCAACCACCACTGCGTCAGCGAGGTAACCCAATGGCCACGAATCAGGACATGATCGGTCGCGAGAACATCGACGACCTCGAAGCGATCCTGTCGATCACCAACAGCGACGTCGACGAGATCGTGCACACGGTCAAAACCGAAGCCGACGCGCTGTTCACGTGGGACTACGCCCGGTCGCGGCCCGCGCTGATCAAGCTGTACGAGAAGGCGAAGACCTCGCAGTGGAACGCCGAGACCGACCTCGACTGGTCGATCGAGGTCGATCAGGCCGCGGTGGTGCTCGCCAACCAAGAGAAGATGAACCGTCCGTTCCGCGAGGACGAGCTCAAGGGCACGGTGTTCGAGACCTGGACCGAAGACCAGTGGATCCAGCTCGGTATCGAGTCACAGAACTGGAGCCTCAGCCAGTTCATGCACGGCGAGCAGGGCGCGTTGATCTGCACCGCGCAGATCGTCGAGACGGTGCCGTGGATCGACGCGAAGTACTACGCGGCGACGCAGGTGATGGACGAAGCCCGCCACGTCGAAGTGTTCGCGAAGTACCTCGACACCAAGATGAGCGGCCACTACCCGGTCAACGCCCACCTCGAGATGCTGCTCGACGACATCATCGCCGACAACCGCTGGGACATGACCTACCTCGGTATGCAGATCATGGTGGAGGGTCTTGCGCTCGCCGCCTTCGGTTTCATGCACCAGATGACGACCGAGCCGCTGCTCAAGAAGCTGCTCCGATACGTCATGAGCGACGAGGCCCGTCACGTGGCCTTCGGGGTGTTGTCGCTCCAGGAGTTCTACCAAGAGTTGAACTCCAGCGAGATCCGCGAGCGTCAGGAGTTCGCGTTCGAGGCGGCAGTGCGGATGCGCGACCGTTTCCTGCAGCAAGAGGTCTGGGAGCGGATGGGCGTCGACGTGAAGGAAGCCCTCACGCTCGTACTCCAGGACGAAGGTCGGAAGATGTTCCAGAACATCCTGTTCTCGAAGATCGTGCCGAACTGCAAGAAGCTCGGCCTGCTCGACGCCGGCGACGGCTGGTTGCGGGAACGGTTCACCGAGCTGGGTGTGATCCAGTTCGAGGATTGGGCCGACACCGAGACCGAATACGCCGATCTCGACGAGGTTGCGCGCGACCGCGCCAGCGCGTAGACCGAACACCATGACGACTGCACAACGGCTCCGGCGACTTCTGCTCGGAGCCGTGGTCGCGCTCGGCGGGATCGCCGGGTTCGAACCCGCGAACGCGGTTCCCGTCGGGGCGGCGCCCGACGTCGCGCCGTGGCTCGCGCGGCGGCCGCTCAACATCGCACACGCGGGCGGGGACCTCGAGTCGCCGCACGAGACGATGTACGCGTACGAGGAAGCGGTCGCGGCCGGGGCCGACGTCCTCGAAATGGATCTCCGGCTGAGCTCGGATCACCAGCTGAGGGTGATCCACGACGACACCGTCGACCGCACGACGGGGTCGACCGGTCCGGTGCGGGACCGCACTGCGGCACAACTCCAGGCGCTCGACAACGCCTATTGGTTCGTGCCCAACTGTTGGAGCTGTCACGGCCAACCCGCAGCCGACTACCAGCTGCGTGGCATTCGCACGGGCGCAGTCGCGCCGCCGGCCGGTCACACCGCCGACGATTTCGCGATCCCGACCTTCCAACAGGTGCTCGACCGGTTCCCGGATCGCCTGCTCGACGTCGAGATCAAGGACGGTCCCGACGGCATGGCCGCAGCCGAGCAGCTGGCGGCGGTGCTGAATGCCTCGGCGCGTGGGGCGCGAGTGGTCGTGGTCTCATTCGACGACACGATCCTCGCGCACTTCCGCGAGTTGGCCCCCGAGGTCGCGACCAGCCCGGGTCTGAGTGCGACCACCGACTGGTTCCTCGGCGCCCGTGGTGAACTTCCGGGTCAGGTCGCCGTGCAGGTCCCGCCGGTGTACTCCGGACTCGACATCGTCACCCGGCAGATGGTCGACGACGCTCACGCGTCGCGCCTCGCCGTGTGGGTGTGGTTCAACGGCAACGACGACGACGTCGCCTCCGAGTGGAACCGGCTACTCGACCTCGGCGTCGACGGACTCATCACCGGCAAGCCTCGTCAACTCCAAGCCGTCCTCGACGCTCGCGAGGTCAGTTTCCGAACCGCGCTCGACGTCGGTCCGACCGTACGGTTCCGGCGGGGTGACCTTCGGGTCCCGGTCGAATGCCCGGCCCGCGCCGCCGATCGTTGCTTCGCCCTGGTCGCGATCCGTGCTCGCGGCGAGATCATCGGCGGGATGGTCGCGGACCTCGCGCCAGGACAGCGACGGTGGTACACGGTCGATGCCCGCCGCTCGTGGCGGCGCCACGGCGCTCGGGATCTGTCGTTCCAAGCGTGGGGTGCGAACGGCGACACCGCCGGATCGCAGGGCCCACTCGCCCTCCGCTGACCCGACCCACCACGCAGCGATTGGCGGATCGTGGTCCGCTCCCGATCACCAGATGCCAAACGCCGGGCGGTGTGGGGGTTTGGGCGCGAGACTGACCGGGTGAGCCCCACGTCGCAGTCCATGGTCCACACCACGTCGCATTCCACGGCGTGCCCGCTCGACTGCCCGGACACGTGCTCGCTCGCGGTCACGGTCACCGACGGGCGGATCACCAAGGTCGATGCGGCACCGGGGAACCCGCTGACGGCCGACTTCATCTGTCAGAAGGTGAAGCACCATGCCCAGCGCGTGTACGCGCCCGAGCGGATCCTGACCCCGCTGATCCGCACCGGTCCGAAAGGGGCCGGTGAATTCCGCACCGCCAGCTGGGACGAAGCTCTCGACGTGGTCGTCGAGCGTTTACGCGCCGCGGAGGACGGCCCGGGCCCCGAGTCGGTGGTTCCGTACCTTTACAACTCGTCGTCGCCGGCGTTGCAGCACGAGGTGGGTGAACGCTTCTGGAAACGCTTCGGCGCGAGCCGGGTGCGCCACACGGTGTGTGCCGCCACCTACTCGGTCGCGTACTACTCCCTGTTCGGGAACATGCTCTCAGCCGATCCGCTCGACGTGATCCACTCACGACTGATTGTGATCTGGGGCGCCAATCCCACGGTGTCCAACACTCACTTCCCGCCGCTGGTCACGCGAGCACAGAAAGAGTTCGGTGCGAAGGTCGTCGTGGTCGATCCGCGGGCGACGGCCATCGCGAAGCGAGCGGACCTGCACCTGGCGGTGCGGCCGGGTACCGACGTCGTGCTGGCGTACGGAGTCGCGCGCGAGTTGGACCGCCTCGATCTGATCGACCGCGCGTTCGTGGCCGAGCATGCGACGGGAGTCGACCAGTTCCTCGCCGCAGCCGAGGAGTTCACCCTCGATCGCGCGGCCGAGATCTGCGATGTGCCGCCCGCGGGGATCACCGAGCTCGCGACGTTGCTCGGCACGATTCGGCCGGCGCTGGTGCGCCCAGGGTGGGGACTCGAGCGCAATCGCAACGGGGGCTCCGCGTGTGCGGCCGTGATGAGTCTTCCGGTGCTCGCCGGCCAGTTCGGAGTACCGGGCGCGGGCGTTATGGCGAGCCTCGGCGAGGCGTCACCGGTGGAATGGGATGCCCGCGAGCCCGGTACCCCCGAGGATCGGCGCCGGGCCCGAGCGTTCAACATGAACACGTTCGGCGCCGCGCTCAACGACGGGTCGCTCGATCCGCCGATACGCGTGCTGTTCGTTCAGGGTTCGAACCTTGCCGTCACCAACCCGAATCAACGGGCGGTGCTCACCGGTCTCGCCCGGGAGGATCTGTTCACCGTCGTGCACGAGCAGGTCATGACCGACACGGCCCGCTTCGCCGACGTGGTGCTCCCGGCCACGACCCACTTCGAGACCCACGACCTTGCCGACTCCTACGGCTCGTACGTGGTGCAGGAGTTGCCGCGGGTGATCGATCCGGTCGGCGAGAGTCGATCGAACAACGAGGTGGGCGCGGAGCTGGCCCGCCGAATGGGATACGACCTCACTCGGTTCGATACCAGTCGTGACGCGGTGCTCGAACGGTGTGTGCGCGGCGATCGCCTCTCCGACGGCGTGTCGGCCACGCGACCGACCGGCGGCACCGTGCAGTTCCGCGACACCTTCCCGAGCCACGCCGACGGCCGCGTGCACCTTGCCGATATCCATGGCCTCGGGGTACCGCGTTATGTCGAACTCGACGACCCGTACCCCCTGACCTTGATCACGCCGGCCACGGCGAAGACCATCAACTCCATGTTCGGCGAGTTCCAGCCACCGGACCCGGCGATTCGGATGCACCCCGACGATCTCGCCGCGCGCGGGCTCGCCGACGGTCAAACCGGGCGGGTGCACAACGACCGCGCCTCGCTCACCACAACGGTCCGCGCGGACGCCTCGCTACGGGTCGGGGTCGCCTCGATGCCGAAAGGGTCATGGTGCCGCGACTTCGCCGAAGGGTTGACCGCCAACGCCCTGGTGCCGGACACGTTGTCGGATCTGGCCGGTGGCGCATGCTTCAACGACACGCGCGTCGAGGTCGGCCCGGTCTGATCGGATCCCCACCACGCAGTGGGTGCGTGCGGTCGGAATTTCGCGTAGCGAGTAGCCTGCGCCCGTGGCGGACCCAGTACGCATCGTGTTCCTTGGCGGTCTCGGCGAGATCGGCCGGAACTGTTTCTGCATCGAGTCCGAGGGCAAGGTGCTCATCGTCGACTGCGGGATCATGTTCCCAGAGGTCGACATGCCCGGGGTCGATCTGGTGCTTCCCGACTTCACCTACCTGCGCGAACGCGCCGACGACGTGGTCGGTGCCGTGCTCACCCACGCGCACGAGGACCACGCCGGCGGTTTTTCGTTCCTCCTGCGTGACCTGTCGTTCCCGATCTACGGTTCGCCACTCTCGCTGGGCATGGCGAAGTCCCGGATCGAGGAAGCCGGCCTGCTTGACCGGACCGAGTTCGTCCCCGTCCAAGACGGTGAACGCCGCAACATCGGCCCGTTCGATGTCGAGTTCGTGCCGGTCACGCATTCGGTCCCGCACGCGTTCGCGGCGGCGTATCACACACCGCAAGGCACCATCCTGCACACCGGCGACTTCAAGCTGGACCTCACGCCCGTCGATGGGCGGCGCACCGACTTGGCGCGCCTCGGCGAGATCGCGACCCGTCCCGGTGGCGTCCGCCTGCTCCTCTCGGACAGCACCAACGCGGAACGACCGGGATACACGCCGTCGGAGTCGACCGTGGGAACTGCGTTGCGGACGTTGTTCCGTGAGCACGAGGGCAAGCGCCTGATCGTCGCGAGCTTCGCGTCGCACCTCCACCGCGTCCAGCAGGTGGCGCTGGCCGCGATCGGTACGGGGCGGCGGGTCGCCTTCGTCGGTCGTTCGATGGACAAGAACGTCACGCTCGCCCGCGAGATGGGTTTGATCGATCTGCCCGCGGATCGGGTCATCGATCTCGACGACGCTCCGAACTATCCGCCGGGTGAGATCTGTGTGATCTGCACCGGATCGCAGGGCGAACCGATGAGCGCCCTCGCGCTGATGGCGGCGCGGCAGCACAAGTACATCAAGATCGACGACAACGACGTCGTCGTGATCTCAGCCCATGCGATCCCCGGCAACGAGAGCAACGTGAGTCGGGTGATCGATGCCTTCTATCGCGCCGGCGCAACGGTGGTGCACGACGGCAATGCGCCCGTCCACGTCTCGGGCCACGCTTCGCAGGAGGAGCTGAAGTTCATCCTCAACCTCGTGCAGCCGGAATGGTTCGTGCCCGTGCACGGCGAGTTCCGCCACATGGTGCACCACGCCGAGTTGGCCGAAGCTTCCGGGGTCGCGCACGAGAAGGTGATCGTGTGCGAGGACGGCGATGCGGTGACGATCACCGACGCCGGTATCACCGCGCAGCTCGATGCCGTCCCGTCGGGCTACACCTACGTCGACGGCATCGTCGGCGACATCGGCAAGGGTGTGCTGCGCGACCGGCGTCAACTCGCCGAGGAGGGGGTCGTCGTCGTGTTCGTCACGGTCGACAAGCGCACCGCGGAGATCGTCAGCGGTCCCGAGATCGTCACCAAGGGTTGGGTGCACGCAACCGAGGCCGAGGACCTGCTGGTTGAGGCTCGTGAAGCCGTCCGCGCCGCGATCGAAGACTCCGCCGACGGTGGCAGCACCGACTTCGAGACGGTGCGACGCAATACCCGTCGTGCACTCGGTCGATTCATCCACTCCCGCACCAAGCGGCGGCCGGCGGTGATCCCGGTCGTGCTCGAGGTCTGATCGTGACCCGTGGGGGAGTCACCCGATGATCCGGGACTGGTCGAACTTCATCGCGGACCGCACCGCGGTCGTCACCGGCGGTGGTGGCGGCGTCGGCCGGGCGATCGCGATCCAGATGGCCCGGGCGGGCGCGCACATCTGGGTGAACGACCTCTTCGGCGACCGGGCCGAGCGGGTATGTGCCGAAATCCATGCCGAACACGGTCTCGCCTCGCCCGTCGTGGCCGATGTGTGTGATCCCGGCGCGGTCGCAGCGATGGTCGCCGAGACCGGACCGGTCGACATCATCGTCAACAATGCGGGGATCCCGCCGGAGGGCATCACGGTCAAGCCGTTCGTGGAGACCGGTCCGGCCGAATGGGACCCACTGTTGCGGCTCAACCTGGCCGCGGTCCTGCACGTGACTCGGGCGTATCTGCCGTTCATGATCGAACGGCGGTGGGGGCGGGTGCTCACGATCGTGTCCGACGCCGGTCGCAAGGGCGAGCGCAAACAGGTCGTCTACGGCGCGGCGAAGGCCGCGGCGATGGGATTCTCGCGTGGTCTCGCCGCCGAAGTCGGCCGCGACGGGGTCACGGTGAACTGCATTGCGCTCGGCACGATGAACCACGGCCAACTCGCGACGGCCTTGGAGACCGCGCCAGAACTCGAAGCGAAGCTCGCCCGCAACTATCCCGTCGGTCGGATCGGTCGCGTCGACGACTCGGCGCCGCTGGCCGTGTTGTTGTGTAGCGACGCCGCCGAATGGATCACGGGGCAGGTGTATCCCGTCGACGGCGGCTACACCTCGGCGCTGTGATGGTCACGAGCTGATGGCCGAGCTCCCTACCGGGTACGTGCTGCGGAATCCGTCGACGCGTGACGCGCCCGCGATCGTCGACGTGGTGCAAGCCCACGACATCGCCGACTTCGGCGAACCCGATTTCACCGAACAGGACCTGCTCGACGACTGGGGTCGGCCGCGGTTCGAACTCGCACACGACGCCTGGGTGTTGAGCGGCCCGACCGGCCGCACGATCGGTTACGCCTACGTCTGGGAGTCGCTCGTCGACCAGGAGTTCGAAGCCGACGCGTTCGTCATGCCCGAGTATTCCGGTCGCGGGCTCGGCACCCAACTCCTCGAGCTGATCCAGGACCGCGCGCGCGAGCTGGCAGCCGGACGGTCGATGACCCTCGGTGTCTTCGCCTCCAGCGCCAACGACGAGAAACGGAACCTGCTCGAACGACGGGGATTCCGCCCGGCGCGGTCGGTGGTTCGGATGCGCGTCGACCTCGATCGCGAAGACACCGGCTCGGCGCCGACGCCGGTCGGGATCACGATCCGGGGATTCGAGATGGCCGACGAAGACGCAGTGCGGGCGGTCTGGCTCGACGCATTCGCGGCGCACGGTCGGTTCTCACCCCGACGGATGCAGGAATGGCTCCAGAGTCGCTTCGACCATCCGGCGTTCGACCCGTCGTTATGGCGGGTCGCCGTCGACGGCGACGACGTGGTCGGCGCGGTGCTCGTCTTCGATGTGGGCGAGACCGGGTACACGTCGACGGTCTCGATCCGTTCCGATGCCCGCGGGCGCGGGATCGGACCGGCGCTGCTCCGCGCGGCATTCTTGGCATTGCGGGATCGGGGTCAGATGCGAGTGATCGTGTCGCTCGATGGCGACGCCGAAGCCGGACTCTTCGGCCTCTACGAAGCGGCGGGTATGCGGATTCACGAACGCCATGACTTCTTCTCCAAGGACCTCGGCTCCGGCTAATTGTTACAAAAGCTCCGTTTTCGGGGAGTTCGGTCACCCGGTGCGCGGGCGTTTGGGGGAGAAGTATCCCGATGTGGCGGATGTTGTCGGTGTTACTTTGGTCCCGTGGCGACCACTCGATCACGCAGCCGTTCGACCGCGTCGAAGACGCCGTCGTCCAAGTCCAAATCCAAACCGCCGGCAAAACGCGCGACCAAGCCGTCGGCCACGCGCCGGGCTCCGGCCAAGGCCGCGAAGCCGCCCAAGACCGCGCGGGTGCGCGCCGCCGCCCGCACCCAGATGGAGGGACACGGCTCCGACGCGCTGGCCATCGGGCTGTTGGTC
>JANLRZ010000131.1:0-1701 GCA_031362155.1 Acidimicrobiia bacterium
TCGGCTCGTCGAACATCGGTACCAGTGAAGACCACCCCCGTGGCCGGGAACAGGGCCCTTGGTCACGTCGAGCGTGGGCGCACCGGCCGGGCCCCCGCCGGTTCCGTGACCTGATCGTGCGGTTACTCAGCATCGACGAAAGCATCGGCTGTCGTGGCCTCCTCATTCACGCGGAGTCGACCGAGGCTCGGAGCTTCTATTTGCATCTGGTGCCCGAGTTGGAAATCAGCCCGACCGATGATCTGCACCTCGTCCTCCTGATGAAAGACGCTCGGGAAACAGTCGGCATCTGAACCGAGGTCGCTGGTGACCGGGTTTGGTAAACCATGGACCGACCGCACGTAGAGTCCCGCATTGGAGGCCAATCCATGTGGACACGTGCGATCGTCGGTGTGCTGCTCATCCTCGTCGGCGGAGTGTGGTTCGCGCAGGGCATCGACGTCTTGGGCGGATCATCGATGACCGGCAACCCAACGTGGGCATATATCGGGTTCCCAATGGTCGTGGTCGGTGTCGGACTCCTGCGTTCGCTCCGACGTTCGGATCCCGAGCACCAGGCCGAGTAGGCACATCGCGGTTTCATGGCACGCTTCCAGGCGAAGATGCGTCACGTTGAGGATCAGGCGCCCGAAGAGGTTGCCGCTTCGTCGGGTCGTGGACCCGACGGCCGCGAGGTCGACATCTCGGTCGGCCTACTCTGCGAGGCGGTCGAGCAATTCCTTGTCGCGGGCGATGATCGCCCGTAATCGCTCCGTGAAGTCTTTGTTGCTGCGGACCCGTTCGACCTGGGCAGCTAGTGAGTCGCCGATTGGATCGTGGACGGTACCGCGCTCTCGAATCTCATCCTCCGCGTGGTCCGCATCGTTCGGCGGGACCTCTCCGCTCGGCTCCGTCGTCATGCCGCCACGATACTGAAGCCTCAATGCCACGCCGCTGCTGATTGTCAATACGACCTCGGGAGTTCTCCCCGGGGCGAGCCGCCGCGGAGCTGCAAGGCGTTCGTGGTCACAGGTCGGCGTTAGCGTTCTGCTCATGGCTCGGCGTACCGAAGACTTCGAACCTGACCCCGCGGTCTGATCCCCCCATTACGAGTTGTCCATGGACGACTGGCTCCACTCGTTGCGGCGCGGTGAACCGAATGAGTTGTCGATATCAGGTGCCGCGCTCGTCGAAGAGGCGCGGAACGAGAGCGAGTGACCGCGTTCATGCGTCGCTCGTGACTGCGGACATGCGGATGGTCAACGCGCCTGGCGTCTCTGTGGCCACGGTTCACCCGTAGCTCCACGATCCATTCGCAGCCGCTCTCGACGGCTGGCGCGCAAGCCCGACGCCATCGGGCTACCAGCCCGATCAGCCCTCAGGCGGGATCCGTTTTCGGTCGCTCGTCGGTCCAGGCATGCGCGCCATAGCGCTCGCGTTTTAGACGGTGCATAATGTCGCGGTGGGCATCACCTGCGTCGCAGGATCTTCGGCGCTCACGGTCGGTTTCGGGATGGTCGCTGGTGTTCTATTCATAGTGCTGCTTGCGTTCCTCTTCAGCCCGGTACGCCAACAATCCGGCGCTCCAAGCAACGCCAAGGGCGATCACCAAGGATCGCCCGTAAAAACATGGATGATTGTTGGCGCAGGTTTCTGGGCCTTGCTCGTCATCACGACCGGAGTCCTGACCAACGCCGTCCCCGGCCTACGGATCTGCGACAC
>JANLRZ010000017.1:0-1908 GCA_031362155.1 Acidimicrobiia bacterium
GGTCAGACCCAGCGCCTTGAGCTTGCGGACCGAGGCCTTGAACTCCATCCGTGGCCACCCGACCGCCTCGGCCAGCTCGGTCGACACGGTCCCCGGCCGCTCCTCAATGAGTTGCAGCGTCGCGCGGGTCCACGGGCCACGCCGCGATCGAGCATCCATGGCTTCGAGTTTCGCCATGACCTCGCCGACAAGCTGCGCGGTCGCCGGCGGCGGCTCGGACTGCGGACGCGGCCCGACCCGGTGGAACTCGATCCGGAACACCAGGGTGTCGTCGTCGATCGGGCCGGCATGGGCGGCGCGGGCCCGGGCGGCCTCCCGATCGGCCAGGCCCGTGCGCTTGAGGTCGGCATCGGAAATCGCGTGGAAGGGAAGCAACTCGACGGCGTCGACCTCGATGACGGCCGAACCAACGGTGTAGCGCCCGCCAACCTTGGCGTGCGGCTGTTTCCACAACCGGATCGTCAACGTGACCGTGCCGTCGGCGATTGCCGCGTGCGAGTCCTGCGTGAACTGCATGAATCACGACGCTACGACAGGACCAGATGTACCGCGCTGCTACCCTCAACGGCCTTGCGGGTGTAGCTCAATGGTAGAGCCCCAGCCTTCCAAGCTGGCCATGCCGGTTCGATCCCGGTCACCCGCTCCACTCTGAATGTGCAGGTCACACCCCATGGTGCAGGACCTTCACCATCGTCTGCACCGCGCGCCGATCGAGCCTCCGTGCCCTCCACCTGCCCCAGCAATTGGGACCGCGCTCCGACTGCCGCTCGCATCAAGTCTCTGGTCCGTCGGAGATAACGGCGATGGCTCGGCTCGCGACTGCGTCGCCCTTGTCGGTGTTGACAAGCCAGCAGCAGAACGCCCAGTCGCCCCAATCCGTGGCCTGACGACAAACGCGATCTACTCGTTCTCGCACGTCGTGAATGAATTCTTCGACATGCCGCACCGGAGCTACCCGGCCCGGTGGTCCTTGATCCACGTACTCGATCCGACCAAGCTTCGCGAACGACCCAAGGACAAGGCGCTCGAAACTGGTGAAGGCCTCAGCGATCTGGTCAACACTCGGGGGAACGTTTTCAACCGGCGGGTTCGCGCGGATCCCGAGGCGGATCAATGCCCAACTGAAGTCGATGTCGTCAGACAACCCGTGTACAAGGATCTCGACTTCGCCAGCAGTCAGCTCGTCGTCAATCGTCATCGCTATTGGCCAAGTTCGGCGTGCCGCGTTCAAGAACGTCGGCGTCCGCGCTCTCCTTCAGGGTGAAGGTGTAGGCACCGGCGTCACGACCGAGCCAGAGCGCGAGCGCTTCATGCATGCGTGCTTCGGCCTCAGTCCGAGTGCGACCGTAGGTGTGGCATCCGTCGATGCCCTCGATGTGGACGAGCCAAGCGTCGCTCTCTGTGTCGCGCTCGTACAGCGCGGTGAAAGCCGTTGGAGAGGCCATCAGTGAGCGGCGGCGTTGAGCACTGCTCGTGCCGCAGGGTCTTCATGGTCGATCTGGATGAAATGAACCTGGCCGTCGTCGTCGACCGCGTCGATCCGTACGACGGACCACAGACCCTCGACACCCGCGATCAGCACAACCCCAGGGACCAGAGCCGCCGGCTCGCGTGCGCGGTCAAGCATCGACCAGTTGCGTCCTTGGTCGTCCTCGGCATTGAGGTCAGCCCACAAATCGATTCTCGGTGATGTCATGTTCACTCCCCCGACTGTTTGGGGTTGGCAACGACGCGGTGCGCCGTGCCGATGATACGACGCACCAGCTCATCGAGATCCCCGTGAACGACGTCGTAGTGCGGCGCAGCCCCGGTATCCCAGAGCTCCAGCCCTGATGCGAAGAGGTCGCCGGCCGAGAACAGCACGACCCAATCGACCCTCGGGAACCGGCGGGCGATGATCGCCTCCCA
>JANLRZ010000148.1:0-8279 GCA_031362155.1 Acidimicrobiia bacterium
TCGGCGGAAGGCCGGACCGGTTCGACTGCCCCCACCGCGGAGATCGACTTCGCCCCGGCGTGAGCTGCGCTGCGTTCAGCTGGGTTCGGGTGTGGGCTTCGGCCAGATAACGATTCGCGCGTCGCGGATCCGTTCGGCGAAGTGCCCGTCGGTTGACCTTCCCGCGAGCAGGTCGACCAGGGCGATCTCGAAGTCGGCTCGCTGATCCCCGAAGAGGTGGGGAGTCGAGTTCGACGTCGAGAAGGTACGAGCGACGATGTCGGCGATCGAGGTGATGACCACCTCGCCGCCAGGAAGTAGAACGTCTACTGGGTGGCCGAATCCGGCGGCACTCAGCACTGCATCTTCGCCACCGGGCGTGCCGTGGGGGAGCGTGCCTCGTCTGGCCCGACGAGTCGGTCCGAGGAAACGTTCGACCAGCTGAGCGATCTCGCCGTACGGTGGGAGCGGATGTGGCGAGTCGGTCGCGGGATCTCCTGTGATCGACCAGTGGTGGACGTGAACGAGCGCGCCGCCTGGTTCGAGCATTGCGTAGACAAGCTTCGCCACCCGCTCTCGATCCATCCAGTGGAAGGACTGGCCGAAGGTGGCAATCCGGAACGTGCCGAGGTTGGCCGGGAGGTCCTCGGCGCGCACGCGGACCCAGCGCGTGTTGGTGATGCCCCGGCGGTTCGAGGCGGATGCTGCGAGGTCCACCATTTCGGGGTCGGCGTCGATCCCGACGACCTCGTCGAACCGGTGCGCGAGCCGGAGCGCGATGGTGCCGGGACCGCAGCCGACGTCGATGAGCCGGCAGGAGCGGTCGAGGCCGAGGGCAGTCGCCATCGTGTTGGCCAGTGCAGTGGGATACGGCAGGCGGCCCTGTTCGTAGTACTTCGCACTTCCGCGGTAGAGGGTCGGATCCCACTGCCAACCGTCCGGCATACCTCCATCATGCTCGCCGTCGCCCCTGCCTGCTCTCGGTTGGAGCAAGCTGGTGCTCCATGCCTGAGGATCGGCGGGTGGCCGCCACGACTGCGGAGTCGGGTCGTGACCTGCATTGGGATGGGTGTGTCAACGTTCGGGATCTGGGCGGGTTGGCCACCGTCGATGGCCGGGTCACGCGGTTTCGCTCCGTCGTCCGCGCCGACAACCCGGCGAATCTGACCGAGCCGGGCTGGCGGTCGATGCGCGAGTACGGCGTCCGCACGGTCGTCACCCTCCGAACGGAGGGGACCGTCGACGAGGAGCCGGAACCGACGATGGTGCCACCCGGTATCGTCATCGAGCGCGTCTTGATTGAGGACGCGAACGACGTTGCGTTTCGCAACATGTGTATCGATACCCAACGGTGGTTGACGCCGTTGTACTTCGGCGACATGGTGCGCCACTGGCCGGAGCGGTGTGTCGCGGTCGCACAGGCGGTGGCGCGGGCCGCGCCGGGTGGGATCGTCATCTCGTGTGGGGTTGGCCGTGATCGCACGGGTCTGGTCACGTTCCTACTCCTCGCGCTCGCCGGGGTGCGGCCCGATGTTGTGGCGGCCGACTGGCAGATCAGTGTCGAGCGGCTCGCAGACTGCGACCCCGATCACGCCGTGACGCTCGCCCAGCTGATGACGACGGTCGCGACCACAGTCGAGGACGAGATCGCCCAGCTCTTGGCCACGGCTGACATCGAGCGACGTCTGATCGATGCCGGTCTCTCTGTCGGTGATCTCAGCCGCGTCCGGGCCCGACTCCTGGACTGAGCGCACCCGACGTCACGAGTGCGGCATGGTGTGGAGATGAAGCGAGAACTGGTCGCCCAGTCCGAAGAGGTGTGGGAGCGGATCCGCGCGCGGGTCGACGGTTTGACCGACGACGAGTATTTCTGGGAGCCGGTGCCCGGATGTTGGACGATCCGCCAACGCGCTGACGGCCGGTGGACGGCGGACGGCACGCTGCCGCGTCCGGAACCCGAACCGTTCACCACCATCGCGTGGCGCCTCTGGCACCTGATCGACATGTACGGGGAGGATCGCGCGCCAAGGTGGTTGGGCGTCCCCGCGCAGGGTGAGGCGATCGGCCTCGACAGCCCCGACCCGTCGCCACCGCCGACCGCGGCCGCTGCAGTTGCGATGCTGGACGCGGCTCACGACCGGTGGGACGCACACCTCGCGCAGTCAGACGATCGGGCGCTGGCCGAACGCGTTGGCCCGGTCGGAGGTCAGTACGCCGATCGCACCCGAGCGAAGTACGTGTTGCACATGCTCGACGAGTTCATCCATCACGGTGCCGAGATCGGACTGCTGCGCGATCAGTGGCGTTGGCGGGAGTCGGGTGTCGTGGCCGATCCGGTCGTCGAGCGCGTCATGCGCGGCGACCTGAGTGTGCTCGATGATTCTCGAGACGAGGCGCCGGGCGCGGATCTCGTCGGGCACGCGGCGGCCTTCGGCCGGTGGGAGTTGATGGTGGGTCTCCTCGAACGCGGCGCGCCCGTCGGCAACAAAGGTCGGACGCCGCTGCACCTCGCCGCCGGAGCCGGGGAGCTGGAAGTCGTGAAGGTGCTGCTGGACCACGGCGCCGACATCTCGGCCCGAGACCCTGAGTTCCATGCCACGCCATTGCAGTGGGCCGAGTTCCTCCGGTGCCCAAACGTGGCCGCGTACCTCCGCGAGCTCGGCTGACCCCCCCCACTTTTTGTCTGCGCGTGGGTCGTACCACCCCCCTGCAGACAAAAAGTCGCGCTCGGATGCCGGGGGTCGTGACTTATGCGGGACCTGCTGGGGTCGTGGTGCCAGTGGCAACGAGTTGGAGGAGTTCGCGGGCGACCATCGGTCCCGCGTTCTGGTTCTGTCCGGTCACGAGGTTGCCGTCGACGACCCAGTGATTGGCCAGCGGATCACGGAACTTCGTCGCACTCTCGAAGCGCGCACCCTTCGCCCGCATCTCGGTTTCGGGGTGCTGGGGCGTGATCTGGATGCCGAGTTCTCGGACCTGCTTGTCGGTGACGGCGGAGATCCGGCGTCCCTCGACCAACGGCCGGCCGTCGAGGGCTTGCGCGTTGCGGAGTCCCAGCGGACCGTGGCAGACCCCGCCGATTGCGCGCCCCAAGGCGTTGGCTCGGGTCATCTGGTCGGCCAACTCGACCGACGTGCCGAAGTCGAACGCGGCGCCCCACCCACCGGCGAGGAACACGATGTCGTAGTCGGCCATGTCGAGTTCGCCGATCGCCAACGAATGCGTGACCTTGGCCCGGAGGTCGTCGTCGGCGAGGAACCGGTCATCGTGCTCACAGCGGACGACGGGCTTGAGCGAGAGCGGATCGACGGGGATCGTGCCGCCAAGCGGACTGGCGAGGTCGACGTCCATCCCCGCGTCGTGGAACACGTAGTACGGCGCGGTCATTTCGCTGGCAAAGACACCGGTGGGTTTGCCGATGTCGAGCACCCCGTGGT
This sequence comes from Acidimicrobiia bacterium, assembly GCA_031362155.1. Classification (GTDB taxonomy): domain Bacteria; phylum Actinomycetota; class Acidimicrobiia; order IMCC26256; family JAENVU01; genus JAENVU01. Next base: position 3,417 of record JANLRZ010000148.1, read on the forward strand.
TCGTGCACACGATGAGCGCTCGCCGTCCGACGAGCGCGGGGGCGTTTGCCGCGTCGCGGTCGGCGGGGTGCAGGCCCAACTTCTGGACCAACCGCCGTAGTGCCCGTGCGGGTGGCGGCGGGGTCTTGGCGGGTGGGCCCGCGGTCGGCACTCGGGATGCGTAGGGCCAGGGGTGGTGACGCTCGGGAATGCACTCGGCTCGTTCGTGCTTCAGCCGTGCTTGCAGCAGGTCACGGAGTTCCCCGAGATCGGGGTCGGCCCATCGGTTCCTTGCTTCGATGGCATCGCTGATGAGGTCGTACAGCTCCCACTGGTCGTCGAGCGGTTCGCGGCGGTAGGTCGGACCGCCGATCCCGGTGGCCGCGAGGTGGCGGACGCCGGGCTCGGTCCAGGTGGCGGGATCGTCGAAGGTCCGCACCAACTTCCACAGGTGCCCGGCACCCCCGTGTGCGTCGGCGTCGTCGACCCGCACCACGAGACCTTCGAAGTTCGCCGCGACGTGCGCAGGCACCTGGATCCGCAACGGCATCGGTGGCTTCGCAACTCGTCCGAGGCGACGGGCGACGCCGGACGCGCCACTGTCGCCTTCGAGCATGTTGTCGCGCGTCATCACGTAGACCGCGCGGTCGGCGTCGGCCGATCCGCCCTCGACCACGGGCATGAGGTCGCGACCCGGGAGGGGGTGGACTTCGGAGAAGGTTGCGGCGAGGGTGCTTGCGACCGAGTCGACGTCGATGCCCGCCGCGGCGAGCAGCGTGGGGACGAGGTCCACGTGCGAGCTGGGCGCGTCGACGGTCCGGGCAGTGGTCTCGCGCTCGCCGATGCGGGCGATCACGAACGGAACCCGAGTGGCCTCGTCGTACAGGTTGAACCACTTCTGGTGCAGTCCACCGTGGGCACCGAGGAGTTCGCCGTGATCCGACGTGCGCACGAGCACCGCGTCGGTCGAACCGCCGTCGGTGACCGCCCGGCGAACCCGGTCGAGTGGACCGTCGACCTCGGCGTGGAGCCGGTAGTAGAGGTTCCGGTACTCCGGCGCGTTGTTCTGGTAGATCCGAGCCACCGCCGGCACCGGCCCGTAGCCGGAGTAGTACGACTCCCGGTAGGCGATCTGCGCGGCGGGTTTGGTCGAGAGGTCTTCGGTCGCGGTCGGGGCCGCGGGCACCGCCGGTGGGTCGAGCGGCGACGGCGTGAGCGGGTTGCGCCGCTTCCACGCGGGGAACAGCACGATGTCGTGGGGGTTCACGAAACTGGCGACGAGGAGGAACGGTCGGAGGGCGGCCGCATCCCCGGCGCGCCGACGGGCATAGCGATCCTCGAGCCAGGCGACCACTCGATCGGCGATCAGCGGATCCCGGCGGAGCCCGCTGTTCGCCAGGGGTGCACCGTGGGGTTCGGGCCCGATCCAACCGGAGAAGCCGAACGGCGCGAGCGGATCCGCGTCGCGATAGCGGGCGACCGCGGCGGGGTCGATCACTCCCGCATCGTCGTTCGTGGCCAGCGGCTCGCCGGTGGTGGTGTCGAGGAGATCGGCGTGGGAGATGTGCCACTTGCCGTCGTAGTGCGTGTCGTAGCCCGCGGCGCGGAACCAGTTGCCGAGTGTGGGAACTTCGCCTGCTCGCAACCAGCGCATGCGGCTGTCGTCGGCCATCTTGCCGAGCCCGTCGGTCTGGGTCACGCCGTGCAGATCCGGGTAGTGGCCGGTGAAGAGCGTCGGTCGGCTGGGCACGCACGCGAGGGAACCGGTGTAATGCCGGCCGAACGACACGCCGTGATCATCGAACCAACGGCGCCCAGTCAGTGTGTCGTGCCGCCAGGCGAGGACGGCATCGCTCTCGTACGGAGGGACGGCGCGCTCCTCGTCGGTCATGAGGATCACGATGTCGGGACGGTCGGTCATCGGTACTCCAGGTGGTCGGCGAGCCCGGCGAGCATGACGTCGGACTGTTTGGCGAGCACGGTGCCGAGGATCCGGGCCGCGAGTTGCTGGGGTGGTCGGGGGCCGAGATCGACGGAGCTGGTGAGGGTGACGTCGGTCGCGGTGTCGCCGGCCGGCACCAGGGTCCAGCGGTTGCGAACGTGGCGAACTCGCGGGGGGAATCCTTCGAGGTCGTACGCGAGCGCGTGCGGGGCATCGACTTCGACGATGCGTTCGACGATGGTGTTCCGACCCGCCTGGATACGTCGGGTCGTCCCGATCGCTGTGGCACTGCCTTCGGAACGGAGCAGGCACGAGTGGTCGACGTTCTCGGCCCACGTGACGATGGTGCCGAAGTCGGCGAGCACGTCCCACACGGCCTGGGGCGTAGACGCGATCGTTCGGCGCCGGCTGATGGCGATCATGGCGCGGTCCTCCCGGGACGGTGGATGGCTCCTTTGCTCATTCGACACTACTAGGAGTTCAACTGTCAATACTTTGTGCGATGACGACTCGCACTATCGCGACGGTCCGGTACGATCCGGAGATGGCCATCGAGGAAATCGCGGCGACCGACGGGCGTCGCGCTCGGCGTGACCGCAACCGCACTGCGGTCATCGATGCGATGTTCCAACTGCTCGACGAGGGGGTGGCACCGCTCCAGACCGAGGCGATCGCGGTGCGCGCCGGCGTGTCGGTGTCGTCGATCTTCCGATACTTCGAAAGCCTCGAGGATCTCCAGCAGGAGACCATCGACCGCCACTTCGCCCGGTTCGCCCCGCTCTTCGACGTCCCGGCGCTCGGCGAGGGTGCGCTCGACGAGCGCATCGAGGCGTTCGTCGACGCGCGGCTGCGGCTCTATGGGAGCGTCGCGCCGGTTGCGCGCCTGGCTCGCTCGCGTGCCTGGGATCAACCGCGGATCGCGCAGACGTTGCACGCGGCCCGGCAGTCGTTCGTCGATCAGATCCGCACCCAGTTCGCACGTGAGCTCGCGCCGAAGACTCGGGCGGCGGCCGACGATGCCGTGGCGTTGATCGACACGCTCACGGCATTCGAATCATGGGACTTGCTCCGGACCACCCATGGCCGATCGGACCGGCTGATCCGCCGCGTGTGGATCGCCGGGCTGCACGGGTTCCTCGCGCCGTAGGCGCGTCCTCGTCACCCGGCGGGGTGGACCTCGACGCGGTGGAGGTCGTCACCGAGTTCGATCGTGCCCTCGAAGTGGGTCGCGGCGAGCGCCCGCCAGTCGTCGCCGCCACCGGAGGGGAACGTCGGGACGTAGTGGGTGAGCACGAGCGTCTCCATGCCGGCACGCGCGGCAGTCTGCGCGGCCTCTGCGGGTGAGGAGTGGTAGTCCAAGGTGTCGATCATCCGCGGCACCGGGATGTTCTCGATGATGTCTTTCCGGATCACCGTGTGCACGAGGGCCTGCGCCCCCTGGCACAGTTCGTCGAGACCGCCGCAGGGCACGGTGTCGCCGGCCGCGACGACCGACGCGCCCTGGTAGTCGAAGCGGTACCCGATGCTGGGCTCGACCGGTTTGTGGTCGGTGGGTGCCGCGGTGATTCGCACGTCACCGCCGAGTTCGACGACGCCGTCGGTGACCTCGATCACCTCGACCGGTGGTGGGTACGCGAGATCGGCGTGGTGCGCGATGCGGTAACTGATGTCGGGGCCGAGCGAGGCCACGATGTGATCGACAACCGCGCGGGTGCCGACCGGGCCGACGATGGTCAGCGGGGTCGGCTCGAACGTCAAGATCCAGCGACTCGTGATCACGTCGTTCAGATCGGTGATGTGATCGCTGTGGAGATGAGTGAGCAACACGGCCCGGAGCTGTCCGGCGCCGCTCATCGCGCCGGCCAGCCTCATCAGGACGCCGCGGCCCGCGTCGACGAGGTATTGCTCGGCGCCGCCGGTGATCAGTGTCGCGGGTCCCGCGCGATTGGGATCGGGCATGGGCGAGCCGGTGCCGAGCAGGGTGATGGCGAGCATGCTGGGGTCCTTATCGTCGATCGTGGTCGGGGAGCGGTTACTGGCGCGACATCTGCATGCGGGCATCGGCCTCGGTGGTGTCGTCGGCCGCCCGAGCAATCAGTTGGATCTCGACCTCGTGCAGGGTGCCGGTGAAGCGGAATGGGCTGGTGTAGCGGGTCGAGACCGCCGAGCCGTGGTCATACCCGATGCTCGAACCGACGGACGAGATCATGCGCATGAACAGCGAGGTCTCGGCGTGTCCGGCGTCGACGCCGTCGATTGCGACTTCGATCGAACCGGTGCGACCCGACCCCCGCCGGAACCGGGCCGTCAACGTCGAGGCACCTTCGGGCACCGGGATGTCGGACTCGACGATCGTGTGGGCGTCGAACGCGTTGTAATCGACGACGAGCCGGTCGTTCTGCACGAACACGGCGATGCCAGAGTTCTCGGTGCCGGTCGACCACAGCACGCCTTCGTCGCCGCCGGCGCGGGTCACGCGAGCGGTGAGGTCGAAGTTGCGACCGCCGACCGCGGCCGACGCCTGGGCGGGTATCGGCGACATCGGCGGGCGGTAGACGTACCGCTTGGACGCGGGGTGAGGTGAGTGGTCGCGGAAGCGGGCGCCGAAGAGTTGGATCGTGCGCTCGTCGAGCGGCAGCACGCCGTGGGTCTCGGCTTCGGACCACCAGAGGTCGATCAGCGCGGCGAGCCGGTCCGGGTGGGCGGCCGCGAGATCGTTGCATTCCGACGGATCTGCGGTGAGGTCGTAGAGCTCCCACGTCTCGGTGTCGTAGTCGGCCCCGGCGACGTGCTTCTGGACCGCCTTCCAACCGTCGGACACGAGCGCGCGACTCCCCGCCATTTCGAAGTACTGCAAGGTGTTCGTGGCCGGGGCCTCGGAGTCGCCGAGCACGGAGGCGAACGAATGTCCGGTGACGGGGAGCTGGTCGATGCCGTGGAAG
>JANLRZ010000023.1:0-6650 GCA_031362155.1 Acidimicrobiia bacterium
GGAGAGCTTGGTGGTCGTCGGGTCCAGAAGTGCGAGCCCGTTGACTCGACCCGCGTCCAACACGCCGGGCAAGTTGGCGATGTCGGCACTCCGCAGCTTGCTTCCCGAGCCGTTGTCCGGGTTCACGAGGATGTCCGAGGCGTTCGTGGCGGTTCGGAAGCGGTCGAACGCAGTTGTGGTCCGGCGCGCGCCGGCCACGGCCGCGATCGTGATCGCGCCGGCGATGCCCGCGACGAGCGCAAGCGCGAGCGCGGACTTCCAGCGCGTCCGGAACTCGGCGCGCAGCCGGTAGGAAACTGCCCCCATGGATCGCCGCGTCAGACGGTGGCGGTACCCACGCCGGCGCTGGCGCGGGTCTGCTCGGTCTCGATCCGGCCGTCGCGCATATGCACGATGCGGTCCCCGGCGTCGGCCACTTCCTGGTCGTGGGTGACGAGCAGAATGGTTTGACCGCTCGCGTGGAGCCGCTTGAACAATTCGAGCACCTCGTGGCCGCCCTCGGAGTCGAGCGCGCCGGTGGGCTCGTCGGCGAGGAGCAGCGTCGGCTCGTTGGCCAGGGCGCGGGCAATCGCCAAGCGTTGACGCTGACCACCCGAGAGCACGCCGGGCGCTTCCTTCGCCTTGTCGGCGAGTCCGAGGAGGTCCAGGAGGTCGCGGGCGCGGGTCTCGGCGCGCTTGCGGGGCGCGCCGGCAATAACCGCGGGCAGCGTCACATTTTCGAGCGCGGTCATGCCTTCGAGCAGGTTGAAGAACTGGAACACGATGCCTACGTGGGTTCGGCGCATGATCGCGAGGTCGTCCTCGCCCTTGCCCACCAGCGATTCACCGGCGACGAGCAACTCACCATCGGTGGGCGAATCGAGCCCCGCGACCAGATTCAACAGTGTGGACTTGCCGCACCCGGACGGCCCCATCACCGATACGAACTCGCCCGGTTGCATCGCGAAGTCGACGCCGCGGAGCGCGCGGACTGGCGCACCCTCGGATTCAAAGTTCTTCCGCAGGCCACGGGTGACGATCACTGCTTCACTCACGACTTGTCCTCTTGCTCCTGCGGAGCGGGCCGGACGGGCCCCGCTGCGCTGATCGATCGGCCGCCAGGATGCGTTGGTCTCGCTTCACTCATGATGGTGCTCCTTCGGGTTCGGTTCGTACGGTTCCTTCGATGCGGTACGCGCGCACTGGGGTCTGGCGCCCCTTCACGAGTTGCTCGCCGAGGTCATCGTGGGCCGGGACCTCGTCGAGTGCAGTGAGTGTGGACTCGGCCAACACCACACACCCGGCCGGGCGGGCGAGGTCCTGGAGCCGCTGGGCCAGATTCACGGTGTCGCCGACGAGCGTGTACTCGATGCGCTCCTCGGAGCCGAGCATCGCCGCGGCCACCAAGCCGGTGGAGAGTCCGATGCCGAGCCCGAACGGCGCCAGGCCCCGGGTCGCCCAGTCGGCGTCGAGCTCGACCTGGGCGCGCAGCATCGCGAGCGCGGCGTCGAGCGCGTGCTGCGCGTGGTGGGCGTGGGGGAGCGGTGCGCCGAAGCATGCCATCACTGCGTCGCCCACGAACTGCATCACGGTGCCGTCGCGGTCGAGGATCGCGCCGTTCATTGCGGCACGGTGCTCGTTCAACTGGCTGGCGAGCGCGCTCGGATCGGACTGCTCGGCGATCGCGGAATAGCCGCGGATGTCGGACATGAGAACCGTCACCGTCAACTCTTCGGTCTCGCCGATTCGGCTGCCGCTGGCTCGAACCTTCTCCGCGATACCGGTCGGGAGGAGCCGGCTCAGCGTCTCGCCCTGATCCTCTCGGTCCACGATCGCCTGATGGAGGAGCCGGATCCGGCGCAATGCGCCGGATCCCCCTGTCCGGGCCTCCTCCGAGAGCGTCAGGAAGAGTTCCTCGACAGCCGTGGCGATGGCCGCCGGTGTGGTCTGTTGTATGGCCGCGATCGCTTTGATCGGTCGTCCCTCGCCCACGAGTTGCAGCAGCTGGTCCTGGTCCGGCGTGAGACCACCCGCACGCGCCACCGGTGACACGATCGCCTCGACGATCGTGGGGTCGAGCACCGATCCGCCGGACGCGACCTCCCGCACAGTTCGCGCGAGTTGGTCACCTTCGGCGATCCGATCCTTGAGGAGGTACGCGTAGCCCGCGGCGCCGTCGGAGAGGAGCGCGATCGCGTACTCGGGGTCGTCGTACTGCGACAGCACGACCACGCCGGTACCGGGATGACGGCGACGGATCTCCTTCGCGGCATCGATCCCTTCCTGCTGGAAGTTCGGGGGCATCCGGATATCGGTGACCACGACCTGCGGTGCAGTCTCGCTTGCCCCGTCGACCAGTTCGTCGTAGTCACCGGCCACGCCGACGATCTCGAGATCGGACTCCATGGTGAGGAGCGCGCGGACCCCTTCCCGGACGATGATGTTGTCGTCAGCGAGGAAGACGGTGATCGGCACTCCTGCACTCTCTCGGTTGTGGCGGCCCTGGGCAAGGTGGCACGCGCCCGTCCTCTTGGGGGGGCTATCACCCCCACGGTTCCCGGGCTGACCCCCTGTGCACGGCGGCGCTGGACCCGTAGGTTCGATGCGACCGGAAGAAGGAGCCAAAATGCGGATCGCGGCGTCAGTCACCTCAGTGTCCTGGATCCCGTCGGAGGCTGTGACGGGCATGAACAAGGGGGCGTTCGAATCAGGATTCACCCACTACGACGACCCGCCGCCCGATCACATCGCGGATCTCCCGGCGCTGCGGGATGCCGACGGGTTCCGGTTCGCGAATCGCCTGGCCGCTTTCATCGAGGTGGCCGATGGTCAGATCGTCGACTTCGGATATGAAGGTGGCGGTCTGATGGGTGCCACGACCATCAAGCTCGGACCGAAGGCCGCGACCTTCGAGGCCGTGTCGCTCGACGACGTCCAGACGGATCCGGTGCGGATCGGAAACTCGGTGCGGTTCACCCAGACCACCGGTGGTCGCACCGCCCTGCCCGCGCCCCGCCATGTGAACCGGCCGCCGTTCGTCCAGTTCCGGGCGCCAACGGTATGGACCACGCTGGCACTCACGATCCACGGCGACGGAACCGTCGAACGCGAGGTCGTGGGCGCCAGCAAGTTCCCGCGCCATTGGATCTATGACGACGCGCTTGTGCTCACCGAGAAGGTCGGCCTGGCCGACTTCAAGGAGTGGTACCGCACGTCGTTCGGCAAGCGCACGCCGTGGGGCGACGAGGAATCGCCGGCGCTGGTGACCGCAGTGGAGACTGCGCTGGAACGTCAACTCTCGACCACGATCATGCGCGGCGGCGAGAAGCCCGAGGTCCGCACGGTGAAGGCCGGCAAGGAGTTGGTCCGCCAGGGTGAGCCCGGTCACGAGTTGTTCCTGGTGCTCGACGGTGTGCTCTCGGTCGAACACGATGGCAACCCGTTAGCGGAACTGGGTCCCGGCGCGGTCCTCGGCGAGCGGGCCGCGCTCGAGGGCGGAAATCGCACCTCGACCCTGCGCGCGGTGACCAAGTGCCGAGTGGCCGTCGTCCCGGCCGACCGGATCGAACGGGACGCGCTGGAGGACCTGGCCACCGGTCACCAACGCGAACACCGGACGCAGAATGAATAAGCGGGTGCGGAGGAACGTGTGATGAGCATGGGGCCCGCGGTGTGGATGAAGTTCCGCTGCGAGTTGCGGGCCCGCTGGGTCGCGTGGATCGGACTGGGACTCCTGATCGGGATCGTCGGGGGCGGCGTCATCGTTGCGGCTGCGGGCGCAAGGCGCACAGTGAGTGCGAACCAGCGGTTCCGGGACGATCTCCACAGCTACAACCTGGTGCTTCAGCCGAACTGTGAGGGCGCCCGCACTCGGCAGGGCCCGAGCGGTTGCCGGCGCACCGTCGCGAACCTCCCGGCGGTCGTTGATTCGGCGACGGTCAGCACCTTCGATTCCTTCGTCGCGACCGACGACGGGCGTTCATTGCAACCGGAGGCGACCGACCCCTGCTTCTCGGGACCGGGGCAGGTGGTCGTGGTCGGCGACCGAACCGGCCGATTTGGAACGACCTTCAACCGGATCCGGATTGTCGACGGGCGCGCCGCCGATCCATCACGCGCCGACGAGGTCGTGGTGTCGGCTGCGATCGCCGATCGGCTCGGAGTCTCTCCCGGGAGCCGTCTTCGGATCTCGATGTTCGATGGCGCGGATTGCTTGGATGATCCCGCGAAGTGGCGTGCTCCGATCGCCGTGCGGGTGGTCGGTGTCGGAATCGCACCGGGCGAGGTTGCGCCGTCATCCGGCCTCTTCTTTTCCTTCGTCCATACGACGCCCGCGTTCATGGAGCGGGAGTCGGTGAAGGCCGATCAATCGGCGCTGGTGGTCCGGTTTCGTGACGGGGCGAATCAGCGAGACCTGCAGAATCAGATGCGGCGATTGGGGATCAGGTCGTTTGTGATCAGCGATCTCGATGATGCGTCCGAGGCGATCGATCGCGGTATCCGTCCGCAGGCGGTGGCGCTGGCGTTGTTCGCCGCGCTCGCCACGCTCGCCGGTGCGGTCGTGCTGGGCCAGCTGGTCACGCGCCAGACCTACATGGATTCGGCCGACCATGGGGTGTTGAGCGCATTGGGCATGGGCCGCGGCGCCCGGTGCGCGCTGGGCGTAGTGCGTGCAGGGTTCGTGGGCGCGGTCGCCACCATGGTCGCGGTGCTGGTGGCCGTCGTGGCATCGCCGATCACACCGATCGGCCTTGCCCGGACGCTCGAGCCGGAACCCGGCTTCTCGTTCGACGCGCCCGCCATCGGCGCCGGCGCGCTGGCAACGTTTGGATTCATCGTGCTCGTCGGTGGAATCGCGGCCTGGATCATTTCCCGGCGGCCCGCCTCTGGTGCGGCGGCGGCTCGCCCGCGCCGGTCTCGCGTCGCGAGCGCTCTCCTGAGGGCCGGCGCCGCGCCCAGTGTGTCCAGCGGAGTGCGGATGGCACTGGAGCGGGGCACGGGACGGCGGAGCGCTCCGATCGCGACCAGCATCGTTGCGATCGCACTTGCGCTGTTCACGGTGACCGGTGCGCTCACGTTTGGCGCGGGGCTCGACCACTTGATCGAGACCCCTCGGCTGACGGGATGGAACTGGGACGCGGTGTGGGGCCTCAGCGATGGCGACCGACCGGTCAGCGCCGCCCGCGTCGAGGCCGCGCTGCGCGCCCGGCCCGAGGTCGAGTCCTTTGCCGGGGGGACGTTCTTCTCGCCCTTTCCGAACGGGCTGCAGCTGAGCCTCGAGGGGCGGCGAGGTTCCGTAAGCAGCGACCGCCCCCCTGGTGCGGCTCGTGGGGTGGCGATGTTCAGCTTCGCCGGCGACGCGGAGATCGGTCCGTCAATCATCGACGGTCGGGCGCCGCGGACCCGTCGAGAGATACTCGTTGCCACCGAGACGCTTGAGGAACTCGGCCTCGCCGTGGGCGACACCGTTGGCGCCCACGGCCAGGCGGGTTCGTGGGAAGAACCCGGGGCCAAGACCCGGGCGACGTTCACGATCGTCGGTACCGGAGCGATTCCGTTCACCGAGCGCATGGGCCGCGGCGCGTCGATGACCTCCGGAGGAGTCGCGCGGCTCAACCCCGATCGGCCTCCGGACGGTGTGTTCCTCCGGTTCCGGCCCGGCGCGGATGGCCAGTCGGTGGTTCGGTCCGTTGCCCGCCGCCTCGGCGTGTCCGTGTCCGGCGATGTGTTCTTCATCGACACCGCTCACCGCGAGAGCTTGTCCGAGATCCGCGACCTCAGGTCGGTCGACCGCGCGCCGTTCGGGTTCGCGCTCATGATGGGGCTTGTGGCCATCGGTGTGCTCGTCAATGTGCTGATCGGCGCGGTCCGCGCCCAGCGGACGGACCTCGCCGTGCTCCGCGCACTCGGGTTTGACCGGCGGCGGGTGCGGGCCACCGTCGTGACCGAGGCCTGTACCTACGTCCTCGTCGCATTGGCCGTCGCGATACCGCTCGGAATCGTTGCGGGACGCCTGGCGTGGTTGACCTTCGCCGATCGATTGCGTGTGGTCCCCGAAGCGCCGATCCCGTGGGGACTGTGCGCGCTCCTGGTCGTGGTCACCGTCCTCGTTGCCGCGATCGTTGCCGTTCCCGTAGCGCGACGAATCTCGCGGCGACCACCCGCGTACGGTCTTCGCGACGAATGAAGGTGGGGCCGCGCCGCCGTCCCGACGCCGCCACGGGGGCCGGGCCAGACTGCCGGGATGAGTGACCGGCGTGGGTGAGCGACCCGAGTTCGAATCCCCGTTCGCGGTCGGGTCGGATCTCGTCGCCGACTTCGCGGAACACGGTCACGTCCGCGTCGACGGTCTGGCGACGTCCGACGAGATCGAGGCCGTTCGACCCGCGATCGAGGCGACGGCCGAGCGGATCCGGTGGGATCGGCGACCGATCGCCGAGCGCGACACCTACGGCAAGGCGTTCATCCAGGCCGCGAACCTCTGGCAGCACGACGAGACCGTGGCGCGCTTCACGCTTGCACCGCGGTTCGCATCGGTCGCGGCTGCGCTCCTCGGCGTGGATGGTGTGCGGCTGTATCACGACCAGGCGTTGCTGAAGGAGCCCGGTGGAGGACCAACCCCCTGGCACCAGGACCAGTTCTACTGGCCACTCGATACCGACGCGACGGTC
>JANLRZ010000047.1:0-6494 GCA_031362155.1 Acidimicrobiia bacterium
GTGATCGAGACATCCCAGATATCCACCTCTTCCTTCAGGATGAGGTGGAGCAGGAGCTCGTATGGCCCCTCATAGACCGGGGTGCGCACTTCGTACGACATCGTCATCGCAGGTTAGCGAAGCAGCCTCAAGAACTCGCGCATCCTCAAAATGGCTGGTATCCGGGGCCCGGAGCACTACGGTCGACCACCATGAGCCGCCAGTTCTCAGGGATTCAGCCCACCGGTGACATGCACCTCGGCAACTTCGTCGGCGCGGTCGGCCGTTGGGTCCAAGATCAGGACGACGGCCTGTTCTGTGTCGTGGACCTGCACGCGATGACGCTCCCCTACGACCCGGCCGCACTGACCGCGGAAACCCGTCGCCTCGCGGCGCTCCTGCTCGCGGCCGGCCTCGACCCCGCGCGCTGCACCCTTTTCATCCAGAGCCACGTGCCGATCGTGACCGAGCTGACCTGGATCCTGAACTGTGTCGCGACCGTGGGCGAGCTGCGGCGGATGACTCAGTTCAAGGAAAAGGGCCACGGCCAGGAGTCGGTCAGCGCAGGACTCCTCGACTATCCGGTCCTCATGGCGGCCGACATCCTCCTGTACGACTCCGAAGCGGTGCCCGTCGGGGAGGATCAGATTCAACACGTGGAACTGACCCGCGACCTCGCGATCCGGTTCAACCACCGGTTCGGCGACACGCTCGTCGTCCCCCAAGCGACCATTCCACCGGTCGGGGCCCGCATCAAGGACCTCCAGAACCCGACTGCGAAGATGAGCAAGTCGATCGAGTCGCCCCAGGGGACGATCCTCGTGCTCGACGATCCCAAGGTGATCACCAAGAAGGTGAAATCGGCAGTGACCGACTCCGACACTGCGGTGCGCTTCGACGTCGCGGAGAAGCCCGGTGTCTCGAACCTGCTCTCGTTGCTCTCGGTGGCCACCGGCCGGACCGTGCCCGACCTCGAGGCCGAATACGCAACGTCGGGCTACGGCACGTTCAAGACCGCGGTCGCCGACGCGATCGTCGAGTACCTCCGGCCGACCCGCGAGCGCTACGAGGACCTCGCGGCCGACCCGGCCGAGTTGGCCCGGTTGATGGCAGTCGGCGCGGCCAAGGCCGAGGCGATCGCCGCAGCGACCATCGACCGCGTCCGCACCGCGACCGGGCTCGTCTCACGCTGATCTGACCGACGCGACCGTTCAGTGATCGGCGGCGTCCAGGACCACGAGCACATCTGCGGGAACGGGCGCGGCCGAGAACCGGTCGGGGTAGTGGTGGAGTTCGGACCAGATCGCCGCCTCCTCGGGGCCGCCCGCCGCACGGATCTCGGCGGCGCCGATCTCGCCGTGCCGTTGGTACCGCCCGATCCGGCCGCGCCATCCCGGCACCCTCGCCCACCGCTCCATGCGGGTTGCACCACCTACCGTCGCTACCACCGTCGCGATCACGCGGCCGAACACGCCGAGACCCGAGTCGAACTTCCCGACGTCGTGCATCAGTGCCGCGTGCACCCAGACCGGATCGACCGGAGGCTCATGATCCTCGACCATCCGCGCGCTGTGAATGAGGTGGCGACGGTCGGTGTTCGACAGCCGCCGGAACAGCTGCCACTCCTCAGGTGAGACGAGCGTCTCCGCCCAGCGTTCGTCGGCGGGCGCGGGCGGGCGCCGCGACAGCGACGTGAAGAAGCGACCAACGTAATGGCCGATCATCGCGGGACGGGCCACCGGAAGGCCCGATTCAGTGCTGGTGGGAAGCGCAGTCGATGCAATAGCGAGCGGCCGGCACGGCTTCGAGCCGCGCGCTCGAAATCGGCTTCCCGCACTCCTCACATTTCCCGTACGTTCCAGCCTCGATCTTGACCAGGGCGTCTTCCACCTCGGTCAGGTTCTCCTGCAACGAGCCGGCCAGTGCATCGACCTCGCCGCGCTCGGCGGTGACCTGACCCGAATCCGCGAAGCCTTCGTCGAACTCGAGCTCGGTGGTGCCGGGCGCCCGCCCCATGTGACCCAGCTGGGTCAGCAGATGCTCGCGTTCCGCGACCAGTTCGTCGCGCTGCGTTGAGAACTCAGTGGAAGCCATGGGCGGGAATGTTACTGCCGGACCCCGGTCACCTTGGCCCGGGGGTGAGCGAGGTCATAGACGGCTCGGAGCCGCTCGGGCGACACTTTCGTGTACACCTGCGTGGTCGAGAGGCTCGCATGACCCAAGAGTTCTTGCACGACCCGAATATCGGCTCCGTGCTCGATCATGTGGGTCGCGCACGAATGGCGCAGGACGTGGGGAGACAATTTGCCCGGAGCGATCCCGACCCGACCACCCGCCGTGGTGACCAACTTCCAGCAGCTCTGCCGGGACAATCGACCCCCGCGCACATTGAGCAACAGCGGATCGCCGGCCGCACGTTTGGTCGCCGGGCGTTCCAGGGCCGGACGCCCCTGCGCCAGGTACTCCGCGATTGCCCCCCGGGCGCTCCGGCCGACTGGCACCACGCGTTCCTTGGAACCCTTCCCGAGCACCCGGACGAGCCCGTCGTCAAGATCCAGATCGGCGCGATCGATGCCGACGAGTTCACTGATCCGGACTCCCGTGGCGTACAACGTCTCGAGAATCGCCCGATCGCGCAGCGCTCGCGGTTCCTCGCCCTCGACCGCACCGAGCAGCGCGTCGACCTCGGCCTCGGTCAAGGCCTTGGGCAGACCCTGCGGGACGCGTGGCGCGCCCACTTCCTCACTCGGATCGGTGTCGACGAATCCTTCGTCGACGCAGAATCGATGAAACGAACGCACCGCGACCAACGCGCGCGCGATCGACGAGGGCGCGAACGTCGGGTGGCCCTCGGCGTCGCGGGCCCGCTTCAGGTGGTCGATGTATTGACTCACCGTCGCCTCGCGCACCGCGCTCGCGTCGGTCACCCCCTGCCGGCGCAAGTAGGCCTCGTACCGACGAAGGTCGCGCCGATACGCGGCGAGCGAGTTGGTGGCGAGACCGCGTTCGACCGTCAGCCAGGTCTCGTGCTCCAGACGGAGTCGTGCGAGCAGATCCGGGCCCTGGTCCATCCCGGCTCGGGTCAACCGGTGGTCGACGGATCCAACAACCCGGGCAGGTCGGCCGCGAGCGGCAACCGCGGTGCCCGACCTTCCGCCCGATCCTTCGCCGCGCGCATGAAGCCGGCGAACAGCGGGTGCGGCCGATCGGGTCGGCTCTTGAACTCGGGGTGCGCCTGCGTCGCCACGTAGTACGGGTGGACACTGCTCGGAAGTTCGATGAACTCGACGAGTCGGTCATCGGGAGAAGTCCCCGAGCAGACCAGCCCGGCTGCTTCGAGCCGCGTTCGATACTGGTTGCTGACCTCGTACCGGTGACGGTGACGCTCGTAGACCACCTCTTCGCCGTACAGCTCACGCACCAGCGTGCCGGGGAGGAGCTTGGCGGGATACGCACCCAGGCGCATGGTGCCACCCATCTCGACGACCTCGCGCTGATCGTCCATGAGATCGATGACCTTGTGCGGACTCTGCGTGTCGAACTCCGCCGAGTTCGCACCGGCGAGGCCGCACGCATCTCTCGCAAACTCGATCGTTGCGCAGTGCAGCCCAAGGCACAGGCCGAGGAAGGGGATGTGCTGGAGCCGGGCGAAGCCGGCGGCGGCGATCTTGCCCTCGATGCCCCGGAAGCCGAACCCGCCCGGAATCACGATCCCGTCGAGTTCGCGCAATCGCCCTTCGGCGAGGAGCCCCTCGGTGTCGTCCGAGGCGATCCAGTCGATATTGACCTTGGCCCCGCAGGCATACCCACCGTGGCGCAACGCTTCGGCCACCGACAGGTAGGCGTCGGGCAGGGTCACGTACTTGCCCACCACTCCGACGCGGACGTCGAAGTCGGCCGCCCGCACGCGTTGGACCAGCCCCTGCCACTCCGAGAGGTCGGGCTCGGACCGGTCGAGCCGGAGCACTTCGCACACGTAATCGTCGAGGCCTTCGTCGTGGAGCACCAGCGGGATCTCGTAGAGCGTGTCGGCGTCGATCGCCGAGACGATCCCCCGCTCGGGCACGTCGCACAGCTCGCTGATCTTCTCTTTGAGGCGCGTGGGAATCGGGCGGTCGGACCGGCACACGATCGTGTCGGGCTGGATGCCACGACTGCGCAACTCGGTGACCGAGTGTTGGGTCGGCTTGGTCTTCTGCTCGCCCGACGGGCCGATGTAGGGCACCAGGGTCACGTGCACGTAGAAGACGTTGTCGCGACCGACGTCCTTGCGGAACTGACGGATCGCCTCGAGGAACGGGAGGATCTCGATGTCGCCGACGGTGCCACCGACCTCGGTAATGACGACGTCGATGTCCTCGGTGGCGAGCGAGAGGATGCGGTCCTTGATCTCGTTGGTGATGTGCGGAATGACCTGCACGGTGTCGCCCAGGTACGCGCCGTGGCGCTCCTTGGCCAGCACCGACTGGTAGATCGAACCGGTCGTCGCGTTCGACTTGCGGTTGAGCGGCACATCGACGAAGCGTTCGTAGTGACCGAGATCGAGGTCGGTCTCGCCACCGTCGTCGGTGACGAAGACTTCACCGTGCTGGAACGGGTTCATCGTGCCCGGGTCGACGTTGATGTAGGGGTCGAGTTTCTGCATCGTGACCCGCAACCCCCGGGCCTTCAACAAGCGCCCCAGCGAGGAGGCGGTCAGCCCCTTGCCGAGGCTCGATGCCACGCCACCCGTCACGAAGATGTGCTTCGACAACCCTCTACCTCCGCCGTTCCCGTTCGCCGGCGCGTCCACCGGAACAGGACGTTCCGATGGGCTCCGATCGCGCTACGTGCTTACGGGAGTTCGACGGTACCATGCGACCCCCTGCCGGCCGGTGATCCTGGAGCGAAGTGGCACCCCCACCGCGCACTGCGCCCGACATCGACATCGAACGCGGCCCCACCGCCGCGCGACCCGCCTCGTGGGCGTGGGTCGATGCCGTCGTCATCGCGCTCGGTGCGCTGGCGATTCGGCTTCCGGCCTTGTTCGCGCCGACTCACCTCGGCTACGACGACGGCGGGTACGGGCTGGCTGCGGTCGCGATGCGCCAGGGGTTCGAACCGTTCCGGGACATCTTCTCGCCGCAGGGCCCGTTGTTCCTGCCGCTCGTACGGGTCGCGGATCTCGTCGGGCTCCAGCAGCGCAACGCCCCACGTTTGCTCAGCGTGACCGCCGGGATCATCACCGCGGTCGCGGTGTATTGGATCGCGACCCAGGTCATGGATCGAGGCCGGGCCCGGCTCGCCGGCGGGCTGGCCGCGACGAGCGGCATCTTGCTCTGGACCACCGGGCCACTCACCGGCGACGGCCCGGCGGCGGCGATCATCACGACGGCGGTCGGACTCGCAGTGTCCTACCGGCACGCACCGAGTCGCACCAAGGCGATCGGCTTCATGGCGTTGGCCGGCCTCGCGGTGTCGACCAAGAGTCTCGTCGTCGCACCGGCACTCCTCGTCGGCTGGACCCTGATCGTGGCTCGCCGACGTTGGCTCGATGCCGCGCTGATTCCCGTCGGCGCGCTGCTCATCGTCTGGGCCCTCTCGGTCCCGTGGGGTGTGCAGCACGTCATCGACCAATACGTTCGCTACCACCTGGACAAGACCGCAGACCGCAAGCCGCTCCACAACCTGAACCGGCTCATCCGCGCCTTCGCCCAACGCGACACGGTGCTCGTCACCCTCGGTGTCCTCGGCATGGGCACCGCCCTCGGCGCCTCGTTCCACCGCCGGCGCACGCCCAGTGCGCCTCCGCCCGAGCCGCGCGCCGGTGATGTCAGATTCCTGTGGTGGTGGAGCGGCATCGCCCTCGTCGTGCTCTTGAGTCAGGACCCGATGTTCCGGAACCACCTGAGCGTGTTGGTTGCGCCACTGGTGTTGCTCGTCGCCCGCTACCGGCCACCGTGGCGGGTCGCGGCCATCGCTCTCCTGGCGATCCCGTTCCAGTTCGACACGCTGCGACCGCTGCTGACTCCCCAGAACTACCACGAACCCGCAGCGTCCATCGTCAGGGAGATCCGGTCGCTTCCCGAACGAGCCTGGGTGCTGACCGACGAACCCGGCCTCGTCTGGCGCGGCGGTCACGGCACCGACCCCTTCTTCGTCGACCCGTCCGTCCTCCGCATCGAGAGCACGGTCGAGTCGATTCGGATCACCGAAGGCCGCATCGTGCGAGCCGCCGCCAATCCACGCGTCTGTGCCGTCGTGGTGACCTCGCCCGAGCGGTTCGGACGGTACCCCGACCTCCCCGCCCGGCTCGCCGGACTCGGCTACCAACTCAGCATCGACCTCGACGCCGGGCTCGGGCTCTACCGTCGGTCGGCGTGTCGCCCATGAATCGATCCACCCGGGATTCCATCGTCGTAGGAGCCATCGCCCTCCTCGTTCGGATCCCTGCGTTCTTCGCGCCGCAACCACTCGGCTTCGACGACGGCCAGTTCGCGATGTCGGTGATCGCAATGCGCCACGGCGGCCTGCCG
>JANLRZ010000027.1:0-25086 GCA_031362155.1 Acidimicrobiia bacterium
TGGTCCTGAGTCCCGGCCCAGATGTCGACCACCTTCTCGCCGTGGTGGTACACGGCGGCGGCCCCACCACCGCCCCGCTTGTGCCGCAACGTCGACCGCAACGCGGTCGCGACCTCAGCAAAAGCCGGATGCACATACCCCTGAGTCACCGAGGGATTCTCTCACTTTCTACGCGGCGAGACCGACCCCGGCCGCACCCATGAGGTCCAAGAAGTTGTCGCAGTAGAAGGCCTGGCGCACGGCGTCGGGGGCGTCGCCGAGCGACGCCTCGAACCGCTCGTACGGCTTCCGACCGCCTTCGACGTGGGGATAGTCGGACGAGAACATCGCGACCTCGGGACCGGCCTGTTCGATGATCCAGCCCACGTCCTCGGTGGGATAGGGCGTGAACCGCATCTGCCGGCGGACGTACTCCGACGGCCGAAGTTCGAGGGCTTTGATCCGATCCTCGTGCCGGTGGAACGCTTCGAACGCCGACTCCATCTGTCGCATCCACGACGGCACCCAGATCGCCCCTTGTTCGATGACGCCGACGCGCAGCTGCGGGAACCGGTCGAACACGCCGTCGAAGATCATCGTCGCGAGCGTTTGCGCGGGCGGACCGGGGATGCCCATGTAGTCGACCGACCGGAAGTTCTCCTCACCCCCATGGAAGTCCGGCGGGATGGGAAGACCGTTGACGAAGTAATTCGCGTCGATGAGATCGTCGGTGCCGCCAACGTGGAACACGACCGGGATCCCGGCCTCCTGTGCCTGCGCCCACACCGGGTCGAGGGATCGATGGCTGGGCGAGTGGCCGTCCGGACATCCCGACGCGACGAGCAACGCGGACGCGCCCGCTCCGATGGCCTCGCCGGCCATCGCCGCGGCGGCGGCGAAGTCGACGAGCGGGACGTACGCCGTCGGCAACAACCGGGAATCGACGGAACAGAAATCGATCATGCCGCGGTTGTGCGCGCGAGCGGTGCCGTAGGCGAGTTCGAGATCGCCCTGGTGCTCCCAATCGTGGAGCCGGCGATTGTGGAACGTGTTGAACATCAGCTGGCTCTCGAAGCCGAGCAGGTCCAACGCTCGTGGCCGATCGGCCGCGACGAAGGAACCGGTCGCGGCAAAGTTCTTGCGCGCCATGATGTCGGCCGCTTCGGTCGACTGATATTCCGCCGATGCATGCTTGGCGGCAATGCGTTCGAAGGTTGCAGTCAGATCCCGGAGCTGCTCGTCGGGGTCGCCGGTCTGGGCCAGTTCATTGCCGCCGCCCATCGAAAGCGGCGGGATCCGCTCCCGAACGTCGGGGTCGGCGTAGTCACGCAACCACGTCGGCGTCTCCATGATGTGCGCATCCGCGTCATGGATGATGCGACCGCTCACGTAGGGCATGGCGAAGTCCTCCACGGAATCGTTCGGGTGCGGCCGCACCGTAGCCGGGTGCGGCGAGTTCATCACCTGCCGCGGCATGGTTCGCGACGGCGACGACGGTGGCCAGCCCGATCGCGCCCATCAACGCGATCACCAGCACTCCTGTGTCGTTGAGGCCGTACCCCAGCGCCACGAGCAAGGGGAACCCAATGGTGAGCGCCCGGGTCGGGTCGAGGCGGCGCCACACGGCCGGCAGGTTCGAGCCGGGAACGAGCCAGAGTGCGATCGTCCCGACGAGTAAGAGCGGCACCATCCAACGGAACGGTGAGGTGCTCCACGTCGAGAGGTTCGCGGTGAGCTTGCGGGTGACGACGTCGACGAACTCTCCCCCACCCTCCCGTCGAACCTGTTCGACGAGACGTCCGAGATGCGATCGACTCCCCGCGGCACGCGAGAGGTCGACCGCGACGGCCCCCGCGGCCGCGACCATCGTCGCCGCGAACGCCACCAGCGCCGTCCGCACCCGAAGCCGCCAGCCCATGAGCCGCACTGCCACGATGCCGAAGACCGGGACGAGCGAGAGCACCCCGCCGACGTCGGCACCCCAGACCGGCGCGCCGTCAATGACGACCACAGCGGCGAGCAGCACGAGTGCCGCGACGCGTCCCCAGCGAGGACAGCGCACGACGAGCAGACCGGCGAGGAGGAGCGCACTCGCCGAGAACACGGCGTACCCGGCATTGCCGAACCCGATGAACCGTCCCGCGATCTCGGGTGAGAACCCCAGCGCACCGTTGAACTGGAGCGGGCTTCCGGCGACGGCATCGAATCCGAGCACGATCACGCTCGCCCCCAAGAGGACGAGCACCGAATCCAACGCGTGTCGTCGACCAAGTATTCGAGCACCGGCCGCCACCGCGACAGAACCGAGCCCGATCCACGCCCAATACCCCGCGACCCCGATGCGATGGAACGGCAACACGCGGGCGAGGAAGATCGTGGGGAGCAGCGCCAACGTCACTGGCGCCCACCAACGCGCCACAAGCGGCCAGACCGATCGCGGTCGCACCGCGGCGAGCACGCCGATCCCGATCAGACCCGTCATCATCACGAGCAGCACCGACGCGACGGGCGCCAACACCTCGGACCGGAACTGCGCGGCGGTGTCGGCGTCGATCAGGAACCTCTGACTCCGCGCGGCATCGGTACTCGTCCGCCCGACGGCAACGGCGCGGCCCCGCATGGAATCGGGAGCTTGCACGCCGACCAGATCGAGCACCGACGGGGCCACGTCCATCAACTGCACGAACCCGGTGCGTTGGGTCGTGCCCGAACGCAGCAAGCCGGGTTCAACCCCCGGTGCGCGCACCGCGACGGCGGCCAGCCGCCCGTCGGCCGGGTTGGGTGCGGTCCCCAACACCACCACCGCATCGCGGGTGAAGTCCACGTGGGTGAGCAGCTGGCCCACCAGCGCGTCGGTGCGTCGGAGCGCGTTGGCCCGGAGTTGGCGAGCCCGGCGAGCCGACACGGCCGTTCGATACTCCTCGGCCCGAACGAGATCGGACCCTTCGACGAGTACGACCGACTTCGGCGTCCACGCCGTCGCGAATGCGTACTCGACCGCGTTGGTATCGAGATGCTTGCCGAAGGGCGCCATCGGTGCGCGCGCGAGCAACTTGGCGCCGACCTCGCCGCCGGGCACGGTGCCCGCGCCGTCCATCATTCCGATCGGCGCGAACCGGCGCGGTGGCGCGGCGCTCCCCGCCAGGTCCTGACCATCGGCGTTGGCAATCACCGACCGATTCCAACCGGCGCCCGCCAACGCGTCGCCGAACGCACCGATCGTCGGTTGATACGGCGTGGCACCGTTCGCGGCGATCACCCGCGCCGCGTCGAACACGACCAAACCGGTGTGGGCCAGCCGACCGGTCCGACGCGTGAAGATCTCGCCCGCGGTGGTATCGCCGAGTTGCTCGTCGACCCGGTACGTCGCTCCCGGCGTGGCCACACCCGTCGCGTCAACCGCAGGAGTTGGGCCGACCGCCTTGTCGCCCGCGCTGAGACTGGCGTAGTTCCCGGCGAGATCGTTGCGAAGACCCGGCGCGCGGGTCGAGAGGTCGGCGATGGCCGCGTGTTGGAGCAGGTCGTGCAAGTTCGGGAGATCGTCGCGGCCGAGGTCGCGCCAGCCGACCCCTGGGAGCGAGACGATGAGCACGCGATCGACGGGAACCCGTGCCCGGACCGGTCTCACCGGGGTGGTGGCTCCGGCGGGGCCCGCGGCCACCGCCAGCACCAATGCCGTCATTGCGCCGGCCGCGACTGTTCGAGTCCGCATCCGTTTCCCCTCTCACCGGGTGCCGCATTGTCGCCCCGTTCCCCCCGAATGTCCGCGCGGCCTCCCCCCAGCACGCGGCCCCGCGCCGGCACTTTTTGTCTGTAGGGGTGGGCGCAAGCCCACCCACAGACAAAAAGTCGCAGTGGATTATTCGAAGGGGCGGCCGGGACCGAAGGCGAGGGCGGCGAATCGTTCACCGATACGCACATAACCGTCACCATCGGGGTGCAGACCGTCGGGCAGGGTCGGGGCGTCGGACTCATCGAAGAGTTCGAGACCGCTGAAGGTGAACAGATTGGTGTCGCCCTGCGCTCGCCGGCTTTCGACGGCGTCGGCCACGATGGCGCGAATACGTTGCAGCGTCAGGCTGGTCGCTCGGAGCTCGGCCGGTCCTTCGGGAACAATGCGGAACCCACCCTGTCCGTCGGGGATCGTCGGGCCCGGGTGGTCCTCGGCCATCGGACAGATGATCGGCGAGACCACGAGGATCGGCGTGTCGGGTTGGGACTCCCGCAGAGTGTCGAGGAACCCATGGAGCGCCGGGGCGAAGGTGCGTTCTTTGAGACTGTCGGCGTTCACGACGTTGATCCCGACCTTCAGGCTGATGACGTCGGCGCGCTGAGCGGCCATCGAGCGAGCGACGAACTGATCGAGATGGCACTGCCCGGCGAAGCCGAACTGTTCCAACTCGACGTCCCCGAGGCGCGCCGCGACTGCCGGCCAGATCTCGGTCGGCCCGTGGGCTTCGAGGCAGTGGCTGATCGAACTGCCGTAGTGCGCCCACCGTCGACGGGTCCGCTGAGGCGGCTCGACGACGGATCCATCCGCCACTCGCAGCGACCGCAGTTCGGTCGCCGCGTTCTGCGGCAACCAGAGTTCGACCGACTTCATCTCCGAACCCAGGTCCTCGAACCGCAACGCCGCCGGATCACCCGGTTCGACCTGCACGTCCTGCGTGACCAGATCAATGACCAGACGAGTGCCAAAGTCGCCCTGCTGGCGCGCCACGCGTTGTCCGTCGACCACGAGATCGAACGAGATCGGATGGGGCACCATCCCGGCAAACGCGAACCCGGTCGGCATGGCGTCGAGTTCGATCCAGGGTGAGTCGGTTCGGAACGCGAGACGGACGCCACTCGTCAGCGTGACCATGAACTCCATGAACAGGTCGGGGATCTGCGGACGAGTCCACGCCGGGAGCCGCCTCGGCGAAATCCCGGTCTCGGTGCGATCGACGTCGAGCGCGCCGAGGATCTCGACCGCCCCACCTTCGAGTGAGAGTTCCATGCCTTGCCTTTCGTGACGTGACCGGACGTGACCGGACGTTAGGCCGCCCCCAGCCTCCACTGTTTGGCACCTGGTGACGCGGAGCGAACCAGCAACCGCCAAACGCTGGTTGATCAGGACGCGATCCATCACATCGAGCGACCGATATTCATCGACGCCCTGCAACCGAGTCTGGGACGATGCAGCGATGAACGACACCTACTCCCACGGACATCACGAATCGGTGTTGCGCAGTCACCGCTGGCGCACGGCCGAGAACTCGGCGGGTTACCTCCTCCCCCACCTGCGCCCCGGCCAGACCCTGCTCGACGTCGGGTGCGGCCCCGGCAACATCACGATGGATCTCGCGCAACGCGTCGCGCCGGGTCCGGTCCTCGGCATCGATGCGGCAGCCGACGCCATCGCCGCCGCGCAGGAGGTCAACGAGCACCCGGACCGCGTGCGGTTCGCGGTCGGTGACGTGTACGCGCTCGAGGCCGACGACAGCACGTTCGACGTCGTCCACGCGCACCAGGTGCTTCAGCATCTGTCCGATCCAATCGCAGCGCTCAGTGAGATGCGCCGTGTCGTTACCTCCGGCGGCGTGGTCGCGGCCCGCGACGCGGACTACCAGGCGTTCAGCTGGGCGCCCGACACGCCCCTGATCACTCGGTGGAACGAGCTGTACCACCAGATCACCGAGCGCAACGAGGCCGAGGCCAACGCCGGTCGCTACCTGCTCGGGTGGGCCCAGCGAGCCGGCTTCACCGACATCAACGCGACCACTTCGACGTGGACCTTCGCCGATCCCGAGTCACGCGCCTGGTGGGGCGGCCTCTGGGCCGACCGGGTGCTCGAATCCTCGTTCGCGACCCAGGCGCTCGACTACGGGTTGTCCGATCGCAACGAACTCGAGGCCATCGCGGCCGCGTGGAGAACGTGGGCCGACCAGCCCGACGGGTGGTACGCCGTGCTCCACGGCGAGATCCTGGCGCGGAGCTGACGCCCGCGCCGTCGGTCAGGCGGGCGCGACCACCGGGAACCGGACGTACTCGTCGATCAGCGCGAGCCCGAGGTGTTCGTCACGCGCCACTGGCGTGCCGCGCCGATCGCTGAGGTCGGCCCGCAGCGTCTCGAGAATCGCGTCGAGCGTGAGATCGTCGTCGTGGTCACGCCATCGGTCACGATCGGCGTCGCTCGCAAAGCAATAGGCCTTCCACGACACGGAAAGACGGAGTTCGGACCAGTCGTAGTCGGCGAGTGCGGCGTCGTCGGCGCTTCGCAGGACCCAGCGGTCCCCCTCCGCCGCCAGGCCACAGCCGGGCCGAATCGGCGGCATCGCCTCCGCCGCGACCGGCGCCACGCGATCGACACCGTGGAACACCGAGTCGGTATCGAGGACCAACGCCGTGTTCGACCGAATCGGATGGTGGACGACCGGACGGTCCGGACCCTCGGGCCAATGCGCGAGCGCGCCACCCTCCAGGTCGGAGAACCACGCCACACCAGTCGCGAGGTGGAGCCGGTACGCGTCGAACAGTTGGGAGTGGTGCATCACGACGAGCAACCACTGGGGCACGGTCTTGCGGCTCACACCTCGAAACTCGGGCACGTCGGTATGCACCGCGAGTTCCTGACCAGGAACCATCAGGTTGGCGTAGGCGATCTGCGGTTCGATGATCGGGCGGCCGTGGACCGCTCGTGCGGCGTCGACGAGTCGGGCGGAGAACAGGAACGGCTCGATCCCGGGGTTGAGCATCGTGCCTCCGTACGCATACTCCTCGCGGAAGTAACTCGTGCGGGCGCCGAGAGTGGCCGGCGATTCCTGCGCCGCGTGCAAACCCCCGAAGTTGATGAAGTTCATCAAACTGTCGTGACGCGACGCGAGGCCCGGCCCCTCGGGAATCTCGAATCGTTCGTGCTCGCCGTAGGTGCGATACCGACCGAACTCGGTACAGAGCGCGAGCACGCCGTCGACGTCGTCTGGGTCGAGCAGCGGGTCGACGGCGACGATGCGGCGAGATCCGAGCATCCGTTCAGCCTAGGACGCCGGTATCGACCAGTGCCCGGGTTGCCTCATCCACGCCACGGGTGTGCACCGCTCGCAGACCGGCGGCGGCCGCCCCCTCGACGTTGATGATGTTGTCGTCGAGGAAGAGGATCCGATCGGGCGGCGCGTCGACGATTTCGATCACCCGCTCGAACAGTGCGCGGTCCGGCTTCAGCAGGCCGAGCTCGTACGACAACAAGCGGTGGTCGAAAGCATGGAAGACAGGCCACCGCGAGAAGTGCTCGTCAGTGTGGAGCGCGTTCGTGTTACTCAGACACCCAACGGGGAGCCGAGCCTTCACCGCGTCGACGAGCTCGGGCGCACCGGGCAGCGGACCGACCGGCCAGTCGCGGAATGCCGCGAGGAACGCTTCGGGTTCCGCCGCGAGCCCCCAGTCGCCGATGATCCCTTCGGCAAACGCGGTCGCATCGCAGTCACCGCGCTCGAAGGCGCGCACCCACGGGCAGGTGAGCCAGCGCTCCCAGAGCTCGGCCTCACTCTCGATGCCCGAGAGCAGCCGCATCGGCTCGACGCCACGAAGCTCGATCAAGACGCCCCCGAGATCGAACAACACGATGTCGAACGGAGCGTCGGCCATACCGCTCATACTGTCATCGACACGCCGGCGGAGCCCCGTCAGACCCGACGCATGACGACGTCGAGGGTGGGCCAGGGTGCGCCGGCGCGCAGCGCCTCGAGGAGCTTGTGTCCAGCGGCGTGCCCATCCGGGAACTGGTCCTCGGGATCCCACCGCCAAGCCGCGACCATCGCGAGCACGACCACCCGGCAATCCCGCAGCAGCTCCGGATCAACATCCGAATATCGATCGCTGACGTGCTCGGGCACATGCGCGAGATCGAACTCGACCGGTCCCCGGCAACAGGTCTCGAGGTCGATGAACCGCAAACCGTGCTCAGTCCCGAGCACGTTGCCCGGATGGGGTTCGCCGTGCAGCAGCTGCTCGGGCGCGCCCCGGCGCTCGATCGCTTGTCTCCGGTCGCCCAGCGTTGTGCCGAGTAGCTCCCGGTCCGCGTAGTTGAGCGCCGGGGTGAGGTCACGATTCGCGACGAGGTTCTGCGCCTCGGCGACACGATCCGTGAAATGGGGCGTCGCGACCTCGAGCTTGCTCATGGCGACGTGCAGTTCCTTCAGCGTCGACGCGTAGTCGTCGGGGGAGACCGCATCTGGTGGGCGCGACTCGTAGAAGATCCAGAAGGTCATGACGAATCCGTCGCACTCGTAGACCTGCGGCTCGACCCGCGGCTCCAGAGCCGCGACCGGGCCTCCGATCTCAGCCAGACGTACCGCGATCTCGACTTCGAGGCGCGCGACTTGGTCACCCAGCGGAGCCACGCGGGCGAACACGTCGCAGGGCAACAGGCGGAGCGCCAGCTTGTTGGAGTTGTGGATCACCGTCGCTCCGTCGACGTCCAGGTCGAGTTGTCTGGCGATCGATGTTGCGGCCGCGATCGCGCGCGACGCGTCTGATGTCTGCATCTTGTCGACCTCTGCACAACAGTGTGGCAGGGAATCGAACACCACCAGCGAGATCTCGTTGTTGTCATCGCCGATCGTTAGGGTGGGTCGGTGACCTTCACGGTGCTGCCCGCGGTCGACGTAGCCGGCGGTCGTGTGATCCGGCTCGGGCCGGGATCGGCTGCGACTGCAACCACGTCGAGTGACCCGCTCACCGCGGCACTCGACTATCAGGCCGAGGGCGCCGAGTGGATCCATCTGGTCGACGTCGACGCCGCGTTCGGTCGTGGCTCCAACGCCGAACAGTTGGCCGCCGTCATCCGGGCGCTGGACGTGAAGGTGGAACTGGCGGGCGGCATCTGCGACGCCGCGACGCTCGAGCGCGCGTTGGCAACGGATTGCGACCGCGTCGTTCTCGCGACGACTGCGCTCGACGACCCGACGTGGTGCACGACGATCTTCGCTGCGTACGGTGATCGCGTCGCGGTGGGCCTCGACGTACGAATCGACTCCGGGCCCACCGGCTCGACGCACCACCGGCTCGCAGCCCGCGGCGGCGACGCCGACTCGGGCGACCTTTGGGAAACCCTCACTTGGTTGAACGAGGTGGGCTGCCCGCGGTATGTGGTGACCGATGTGAGCACGGACGGAACGCTCGGCGGCCCCAACGTGGCGCTCCACCGAGCCGTCACTCGGGCCACGGCCGCGCCCGTCATCGCCTCCGGTGGCGTCTCGACCCTTGATGACCTCGTCGCGCTCGCCCAACTCGCAGCAACGAACGCCAACCTGGAGGGATCAATCGTCGGTTCCGCACTCGCGGCCGGTCGGTTCACGCTCCCGGAAGCCCAGAATGCGGTCTCGCGTTCATCAGATGTATCGGATTGATACACTTGTATCAGTACAGTACACCTCAATCGGAGAGGAGCGGGAATGGCTGCATCGACGCCGAGCCGGGTTCACGCCGACATTGCCGCGGTGGCGGCTTCGGTCGCACCCACCGAACGCCGAACCACCACCGAGCAAATCAACTACTGGGCCCGCATCGGCATGCAGGTCGAACGCGCCACGTCAGCGGCAAGTCGGCGAAGTTTGGCCGCCGCGACCGGAACTGCACAGTTTTCGACCCTCACCGTGGATGAACGCGCGGTCGCGCACGCCACGATCGACGCCCGCGTCGCCGAGCGGATCGCGCAACAGCGGTTCGGCCCGGCGGCACGGAAGGCGGGGCTGGTCAGCGTTTCCATCGATGACGCCGGCACGCTGATCGAGATTGCGCCCGACGGCAGCCGCCGTCGTCTGTGAGCCGTCTCGACCTGATCGCCGGACCGAACGGGGCCGGCAAGACGACCTTCTACGAGCGAGTCATTGCCCCCGATCGCCCGGGACTCCCATTCGTCAACGCCGACCACATCGCACGCGATCGCTTCCCCGGCCACGAACTGGACCAGGCGTACGCAGCGGCGCAGATCGCCACGGCGGCGAGAGACGCGCTCGTCGCCGCGCGCATCGATTTCTGCACCGAGACCGTCTTCTCCCACGAATCCAAGATCGACCTCATCACGACTGCCGCCACTGCCGGTTACGACGTCGTCCTTCATGTCGTCATGATTCCGCTCGCTCTCTCCGGTCCACGTGTCGCCGCTCGCGTCGCGTCCGGCGGACACGACGTTCCGGCTGACAAGCTGGCCTCCCGGTACCAACGACTGTGGCATCACATCGCGGCAGCCGTTCCACACTGTCACCACACCGCCTTCTACGACAACGCGCATGACCACGGACCACACGAAGTCGCTTCCTACCGGTACGGGGTGGCCGACTACCCGCCTCGCTGGCCCAGTTGGACCCCGACCCCGCTCATCGAGCTCTGAGGTCGGCGGCCCCACCGACCAAACGCTCACCCCGGCGCTAGGTTCGCCGGCATGGATCTGGCCTGCACCTGGGACGCGCCGCGACCGTACGTTCACCCCTTGACCACTCCCGCGGGCGCGGTGCTCTCGGTGGAGGCCCCCGCCGATCACCCTTGGCATCACGCGCTGTGGTTCACGATCAAGTTCGTCAACGGTGAGAACTTCTGGGAGGAGTACGGCGAGTTCGGCACGCTCCGGACGACCGCCGTCGACGAGTCGGCCGACGCAGTGACGGCGACCATCGAGTGGGTGGCGCCGGACGGCGAATCCATCCGCCTGCTCGAAACCCGCAGCATCGGCACGGAGGTGATCGACGCCGACTCGTATCTGATCGATTGGTCCGAGTCGTTGACCGTGCCCGTAGCGACCGAACTCGACCGCACCCCGTTCACGACGTGGGGTGGGTACGGCGGCCTCACCCTGCGCGGCGCACCCACCTGGACCGACACCGTGATCCGGCTGGCCGACGGCACCGATCGCGACCGCTGCCTCGGCGACCCCTCCCCCTGGCTCTCCATCGAAGGCACCCCCACCGAGTGGCGTAGCGAGACAGTGAGCCCACCGCAGCACGCGAGCACCGAGATGGCGAACGTACGAGCCGACAGGCACGGACGAGCAGACAAGCACGTACGAGCAGACAAGCACGTACGAGCCGACAAGCACGCGGGGGTGGTCATGTTCGATCATCCTGCAAATGTCCGGACGCCGACTCCGTGGTACGCGAGCACGCGGGCCGATACCTACGGCGACGGCTGGGCCAACTTCGTGAACGCGGCGTTCCTCTGGAACGAACCCCTGGGGCTCGCTGCCGACGAGACGCTGGATCTCTCCTACCGAGTCATCGTCTACGACGGCCACTGGGAAACCGACCGCATCCAGACCGAGTACGACCGATGGATCCGCTAGTCCGCGACAGTCGCCACCTCGGCGATGAACTGCTCACCTTCGTCCGGTCGACGGTCGAATCGCTCGCCGCCACGCATTTCCCCGAGTGGCGGATTCCGCGCACG
Organism: Acidimicrobiia bacterium; assembly: GCA_031362155.1. Classification (GTDB taxonomy): domain Bacteria; phylum Actinomycetota; class Acidimicrobiia; order IMCC26256; family JAENVU01; genus JAENVU01. Next base: position 11,401 of record JANLRZ010000027.1, read on the forward strand.
TTCGCCGGTCATTTCGTCGATGCCGATGTGCGGGCGGACCTGCTCTACACCCTGACCCACCTCGCCGCCGGGGGTGTCGGCGCGGTCGGCGGTACGCCGATCGACGACGTCATCGCGACACTCCTCACTGAGGTCGACGGTCGCCGCACGCACACCTTCTTTTCCTACCGCATCGCCGAGACACTGTTACGTCGCGGGCCGTTCGCCGACAATCCGCTCGTCACTCGCTGCCGCTCCGACCAACGCGATTCCGTCGCCCGCGCCACGGACAGTCGCGACTGGCTGGAGCTGCTCGATGCCGCGATCCTTCCCCGGAACTACGCGGCGGTCCTCTCCCGGTGCGAACTCGCACGGACCGAACTCGGGCTGAGTGACGACCCCGACGTTCTCGATCGGCTCGTTGTGCGGCTGCGTGACCTGCTCACCCAGAACCCGCTCCACACCCTGGACGACTCGAACGACGGCTCGGGCCGGTACGACATCTACACCGCCGACATCTGGCTGTTCTGCGAACCGCTCGCGCCGCGGCTCGGCGAGGTATGGACGACCGGTGCGCGCGCGGCCCTCGACCTCGTCGACACCATCGCCGGCCCCGACGGTGCTGCGATTCCGTGGGGACGTTCCACCGGCGTGCTCTCGACGGCACTCACCGTCGAACTCGCGGCGCTCGCTCTGCACGATGACCTGCACGACCAGCGCGCGGGTGCCTGGATACGCCGCGGGATCGATGCGTTCCGCGCCACCCGCACCCGCTTCGACACCGACGGGGTGATCGATGCTCATCGCCATCGCAACCAGGATTCGTACCGCGGTCCGGCCCGTCGGCTGCAGCTGACCCTCGATGTGCTCGGCAAGCTGGCCTGGGCCGGGGCGACGTTCCGTGCCGCGACCCCGGTCGCGCCCGCACCGCACCGCGCCACCTATCGCCGAGCCGATACCTGGGTGCCGTTCGAGACCGACCGCAACGCCGGCGCGTGGGTGAGTGCGAACCCGGCCGGACAGGTCGTCGTGCCGTTCGTCGGCGCGGCCCGCAGCCACTACTTCCCGGTCGCCCATTCGCCGGGCACGTTCGAGGCGCCCGTCGACAACGACCAGGTGGTGTGGGCACCGCTGATCCTCGACGGCGCGAAACGAATCACGACCGCGAACCTGCCCGACACGATCGACCATGCAGACGGGACGATCGACGCTCGATGGGATCGTCTCCAACCGTGCGGGCTCGATGCCGAAGGCGCGGTTCCCGCTCCGTATCCCGGTCGCTGCACCACGACCGTTCGCGTCGATCGGCGGACGCTCGTCGCCGAGCACGTCATCGACCTCGACGAGACTCCCGACGCGATCAGCGTGCTGGTGCCCGAGACTCATCGGGCACCACTCCACGTCGAACTCACGGCGGACGCGCCGCACGCGACCAGTCGCATCACGGTCGACGGCCTGGCCGAGTGGGCCACCCCGTACTCCGGGCTGGCCGCGGTCCACCAGATCGACGTCGATCCCGTGACCCGCGTGACGGTCACCGCTCGGGCCACTCCCCTCCTCCGCGTGGCGTCGACCGCGCACGACCATTGGTACCACCGCTCGCTCTACGGGCCGATGGCCAGTCGGGTCCTCGGGCTGCCAACGCCCATCGGCGTGCTGGCGGACTCCGCGGTGTCATTGGACGACGTCGAACTCCTGCACCTGCACTGGCCCGAGTGGTTCGGGTTCGACGATCCGGTCGCGCACGCCGAGCTCATCGAGCGGCTGGCCGATCGCGGGATCCCGATTGTCTGGACCGCCCACAACCTCACTCCCCACGCGCGCCAGCCCGAGATCTACGACGCGATCTACCAGCAGTGGGCCGACGCCGCCGACGCGGTCATCCACCATTCCGAATGGGGACGCGATCGGATGGTGGCCCGGTACGAGTTCCGTCCCGAGTGCCGACACGAGGTCCTGGTCCACGGACACTTCGGCGACCTGTGGCCCGCGGCCGCGACCACGACACGGGCCACCGCCGAACAGCGGCTCGGCCTGGCCCCGGTCGGCATTCGCATCGGTCTGGTCGGTGCGCCGCGCGAAGACAAGCGGGTGGTCGAGTTCCTCGAGGGTGTCGCCGCGAGCAGTCGCGACGACATCCAAGTCGTGTGCTGGTCGCTGCGACTCGACCAAACCGCGCCCGATGATCCCCGCATTGCGATCGCCGAGCGATACCGCAACGCCGACCCGGTCACGTACGCCACGAGACTCGCGGCCTGCGATGTCCTCGCGTTCCCGTTCGATCCCGAGGGCGACATGCTCGCCACCGGGACGATCGCCGACGCCATCGGCGTCGGCATCCCCGCACTGATCTCGGACTGGGCCTATCTGACCGAGATGCTCGGCGATGCCGGGATTCGCGGCGGGCACACCGCGACCGACGTCACCACCGCGCTCGACGCGCTGACGACCGCGGAGATTGCCCGGGCCCGCTCGGCGATGGCCGACCTCAAGCCGACCTTTGCATGGGGGCCGATCGCCCAGCGCACCGCCGACCTCTTCGAGCGGGTTGTCCTCGACGAACCCTGATGGTCGTCAGGTCGCAGGCGGAGCAAGGAAGCCCAGCATCAGATCCACGAACGGACTCGTGAGGGTCGCATCACCGGACACCGACAGGCCCGCTCGGAGCCCCGGAGCGTCGATTCCTCGGGTCAGGGCGGCCGCGGCGACGTCGGGATCGAGGGCGATCGTCGCATCGGGTGCGTCGTGATCACCGACGGCCACCGACCACCCCTCGGCGTTCCGCACCCAGTGCCACGACCCGAGCGAGCCCACGACGAACCCGACGCTCGTGCCATCGGCCGGCGCGTGATCTCGCATCCATGCACCGATGGCGTGGACCTGCACTGCGCCACCGCCGACGAGTAGCTCCGTATCGAGGCCGCTCGCACCCAGCGCACGACGGATCTGCGAATGGTGCACGATCCGTTCGACGTACTCGCGCCCGACGACCTGCCAGTACGGCGAGGGGCCGTCAGCTGCGAAGAATCCCACCGGCTCACGCGCGAGTGTGTCGAGATCGACGTCGACGTAGAAGTCTTCGGTCCATTCGCCGACACTGCGCAACATCTCGATGACCACGTCACCGCTCAAGAACCGAGCCGCGGCGACCCACTGCTCGTTGAATCCGTCCAGCAGTTCGCGGAAGGTCGCGCCCGGATGGTCTTCGGCAAAGATCGTCAGGCTGTCGGTCGATGCATCCCGCTGCCGGCTCAACAGCGAGAGGTCGTCGCCGAGCACGTGGAGTGCCACGCCTTTGACGGTCCAGGCGGGACACTCGGTCGGGAGGTCCCATTGGGCGGGAGAGAGGGCATTCAGGAGGTCGACGAATGCCGCTCGCTCGGGACCGAGCAGTGCGGTCACATCCATAGGTATCTCCGGCATCACACGCCCACCTTCCATGTTCTCCATTGCGTCAGAACCTTCACCGGACTCCAACCACCTGCAGCGCCCGTTCGACTGCGAGCCGGGGACTACTGAGGACCGGGACGTCGCGCCGACACCGCGCCGCGGCACCCGCCATCGAAGCCTGGGCCAAGACGATCGCGTCGACCGGGCCCGAAACCGAGTCGACGCATTCCGCGATCGCGTCGAGATAGCCGTCCTGATCGCCGCGCTCGAATCGATCCCACGCATCCACACACGGGTACTCGGTCAGACGCACTGCCACCCCGGCTGCAGACGCGACCGACCGGAGGAGTTCCGTCGTCGGGCCCAGCGTGCTCGCGAGCGCGGCCACGACCGCCAGATCCGAGCCGAATCCGACGGCGGCCTCAGCCATCGGCCGATCGATACGAACGACGGACACCGCGACCTGATCGGCGAGGGTCTCCGCCGCGCCACTGATCGTGGAGCAGGTACACACGACGACATCAGCACTCGCGGCCAACTCGCGCAGGCGGCCGACCAGCCGCGTGCGAACCAGATCGTCGACACCGCCCCGAGCGCGGGCATCAGTCAGGAGCGATTCGTCGACCACGTGCACCACCGAAGTTCCGGGGGCCAGCTCGTCGACGAGGCCGGAGAACGTCGCTTCGTGCACCGACGCGGTATGGAGAAAACCGAGAGTTCCAGACACCGGCGCACGGTACCCGCGGGCCCTGCCGGCCCGCCCGAGGATTACGAGCTGAGTTCGGCGATCAGGCCAACCAGGATCGCGGCATCTTGGGACAATGCGTCGACGTCGTCACCCGCCACGAACTCGCAGAACGCGAAGCGGTCGCTGGCCCAGCCGCCGTTGATGCTCCCCGCCGCCTGCAGCACCGAGCGCCACCGCGCGGCTCCCTCGACAAGAGGTCGTCGGTCCTCCAGACCCGCCCACTCGTACACGTGCAGGTGCGACAACCGTGGTCCGAGTTCGGTCACTTCGGCGCCGTCGGCGACCGGTGAGGTTGGTGCCCGCCAGTAGGGCGGCTGCCAGTACGTGAACAGGTTCGGCGCGTCGATCGCGTCGAGCAGCGCGCGGGTGCCGGCGACCGTGGCCGTCGGGGTACCACCGTGGAACTCCAATCCGACGGTGATCTCGCGCTCGGCCGCGGCCGCGCTGAACTCGGCGATGCCGGCGACGATCTCGCGGCACGCATCGGTATCGGGTTTGACACCGAATCCGGCCCAGACCCGCACGTTCGGCGCGCCGAGCGCGACGGCAGTGCGGAGGACCTCCTGCATCTCGGACGAGGAGGGAACTCCCGTGGCGAAGAGATACGAGCCGTACGACCCGACCACAGCCTGCGCGGCCCGGGTCGCAGCTCGCGCACGCGCCGCGGCGGCCAGATCGCCGGGCGGGACGTGCACATCGCCACCCCACTCGATTCCCCGCAGTCCGCAACGGTGCGCGACCCGGGCCACCTCGTCGATCGTCGACGCGCGCAGCGTGACCGAGCAGAGCCCGGGCCGGATCCCGCTCATGCGATGCGGTCGAGATCCTCGGCGCGCACCGGATACAACGGCGGTTCCCCAGCCACGAACCGTTCGACCTCGCTCACTGCGAGTTCGGCCAACCGCACCAGCTCGTTCCCCATCGCACCGGCGACGTGCGGCGTGACGAATGCGTTCGGGAGTTCGAGCAGTGGGTGACCCGCCGGCAGCGGGTCGGGTTCGGTCACATCGAGGACCGCGGCGAGCCGGCCCGCGCGCAGCTCGGCGATCAGCGCGTCCTGATCGATCAACGCCGGACGGGCGGTGTTCAGCACGGTCACCCCGTCGTGCAACCGCGCGAGCTGCTCGGCACCGATCATCCCCCGCGTCGCCGGAATGTCGGGCGCGTGGATCGACAGCAGGTCCACGGATGCGCACAACTCGTCGAGATCCTCGACTTTGGTCACGCCGAGCGCGGCGGCCTCGTCCCCCGAGAGGTACGGGTCGTAGACCGAGACCACGAGGTCCGTCTCCCGAAGCCGGTCCATCACCATCCGGCCCACGAACGACGCGCCCACGATGCCGACGCGTGCACCGCAGTTTCCCACCCGCGCCAGGTTCAGGGGCAGCGCGGTCTCGGGGTCCCGAAGCAATTCACGCACCAAGAAGACGCCCTTGTTCGCGAGCAGGATCGCGGCGAACGCGTAGTCGGCAACCGGCACCGCGTTCGCCGACGCGGCCGACGTGACCACGACTCCGTGCTCGAACACCGCGTCGGTCACCTGCCATTTGACGGTGCCCGCGGCATAGGCGAACAGTCGCAGACGTGGTGCTCGCGCCATGACCTCCGCCGTCAGCGTCGGACAGCCCCAATGCCCAACCAGGATGTCGGCCCGGGCCAGCGCCGCCGCCGCGCGCTCGTCGTCGAACGCGGCGAACGGCGCGCCGTCGATGATCTCGCCCACCGCTTCGAGCCGCGCGATCTGCTCGGCGGAAAACAGGTGGTCGACCATGCCGTCGAGCATGCCCAGGATGATCGTCGGTCGGGCCATCGTCCTCATTTCCGTCGCGCGGTCGGTCATAGGTACCACGGCCTTCGTCACGTTGCGCGCCAGCCCGGAAATATGGGACGATTCACCCCTTCGGGGAAGGGGTTCGGATGCGGAAATCCGTCATCGTCGCGTTGCTGGCTGCCATGGTCGCGACAAGCTGTCGTGTGCTCCTGATCCCCGACCCGGCTGGGCCCACCAGCCGCGACGGCTTCGTGGAAGCCAACTACTGGCGGGCCCGCCAGAACTCCTATCTCGACTTCGCGGCGACGCAGTTCTCGCCCGGTTCGCCCGCGAACCTCATCGCGAACGCCGAGCACTCCCGCCGCACGGGCGCGCCGTTCAACACGGCGGGAATCTCGGTCGACAACTACGCGAACTCGTTCTCGCGCATGGACAACTTCGTCGACACCGCCGACTTCGACCTGACCTACATCGTCAACCTCTGGTACGGCTACCGAGACCTGCTGCCCGCCGACCTCAACACGCAGATCGAAGCGCATATGCGCTCGTTCAAGTACTGGTTCACCGATCCGCAGCCCACCGGGACCGTGGACCAGCGCTACTACTGGTCCGAGAACCATCGGCTGCTGTTCAACACCGACGAGTACCTGGCCGGGCAGGCCTTCCCGAACGACGTCTTCAGTTCCGACGGCAACACCGGCGCGTGGCACAAGGAGCGCGCGCGGGGGTTCATCAACGACTGGCTCGATGAGAAGATCAAGTTCGGATTCACCGAGTGGCATTCGGACGTCTACTACCAGAAGACCTTCGATGCGCTGATCACCGTGGTGGAGTGGGTCGACGACCCGACGATCGTGCGGCGCGCGTCGATGCTGCTCGACCTCCTCCTGTTCGACATGGCCATGAAGAATCAGAAGGGCAACTTCGGAGCCACGCACGGCCGGTCCTACATGAAGGACAAGAGCATCGCGACCGACCAAGACGTGTTCAACCTGAACAAGTTGCTCTTCGACGACACCACCATTCAGTACACCAGCGCGAGCGACGCGGGCGCCGCGCTCATGGCGCGAGCCGCCAAGTACCGCCTGCCGGCCGTCATCCTGCGCGTCGCGCTGTCCAAGCACACGACGATCGATAAAGAACACATGGGTATAGCGCTCGACGCCGGCGCTCCCGTCGACCGCACCCAGACCGGCATCGACGGCTACTCGTTTTCGGATCCGAGGAACGTCGCGTTCTGGTGGGAGCGGGGCGCACAAACGGCCTGGCAGACTGTCCCGCTGACGCTCGACACGCTCGACAGCACCGGCCTCTGGGAATCCGACTTCTTCAGCCCCTTCAAGCCGATCGCCGACATCACCGGTGGTGATCGCAACGTCGCGCAGGATCTGTCCCAATCCCTGGAGCCGATGTTGGGCTTCGCACTCCTCACCGCGGTCGACACCTACACCTACCGCAGCGATTCCGTCATGCTCTCGACCGCGCAGTCGTACCGGCCCGGCAAATCCGGCGACCAAACTCATATTTCGCAGGCCACCCTCGACGAGCGCGCCATCGTGTTCACGACGCACCCGAAGAACGAGCCCCAATCCGGCACGGCATGGCCCGACCGCGACGGGTATTGGACGGGGAACGGCTCGAACCCCCGGGCCGCCCAGCACGGCGCCCTGTCGATGAGCCTGTACGCGCCGGTGTTCGAGAACCCGGGCCCGCCACTCACGGCCTTCCGGTACCTCAACTACACCCATGCGTACTTCCCGCAGGAGCGGTTCGACGAGGTGACTCAGAACGGCAACTGGACCTTCGGCCGCAGGGGCAACGGGTACGTCGCGCTCTACTCCTGGCGCCCCGTTCACTGGCGGAGCTACACCGACCCGGCCATCCACACCCACGGGATGACCCAATCGTTCGACCTCGTCGCCGACGGCGGGGCCGACAACGTCTGGATCACCCAGGTGGGCGACAACCAGAGCTTCACCGATTTCGCGGCGTTCCAGGCCGGGGTGGTCGCGGGGTCGATCTCGGTGACACCGCGGCCGGCCACCGGTGCCCTCGCGGGCGGCTTCGATGTCAGCTATGGGTCGCCGACCGAAGGCGAGGTCGCCTTCGGCACGACCGGAAGCTTGATGGTGAAGGGTGCCGAGGTGCCGCTCAACTCGGGCAAGCGGTTCGATAACCCATGGGCGTTGGCCGACGTCGGCGCTGTGCAGATCACGATCGCCGATGCGGCCGGTGACCTCAAGCTCGACTTCGCGGCGAACAGCCGGACGGCCTCGTCGAAGAAGGTCAAGCACAACCACGGGCATGGCGATGACCACGACCACGACCATGGTGGTCGCAAGGAGCACGACTGAAGGTCACAAGTAGTCTCCCGGCCGTGATCCGACCGGGAGTCCTGCGCTCATGACCCACGCCCTCGGCATCGATGTCGGGACGACCAACGCGAAAATCGCGTTGGTCGATGACCGGGGCACACTCGTCGCATCGGCCGCGCGACCGATCATCACCACTCGCGACGGTGAGCGAGCGGAACAAGAGCCCGCCCAGATCTGGCAGGCCGTCGTCGACGGGATCCACGAGGTCATCGCCACGGCACCGAACGCCGCGGCCGACATCGCCCATATCGGTATCGACAGCCAGTACTCGTCGACGGTGCCCGTGGACGCTCAGGGCATTGCCGTCGGACCACTCATCATGTGGCTCGACCATCGCGGGGCCGACCACTGTCTCGAGATTCTCGGCCGCGAGCCCGAGTCGTTCATGACGTTCATCGAGCGTCAGGGCATTCCCCCGATCGGGGGAGGGCTCTCCCTCTCACACATGCTCTTCGTGCAGCACGACCAGCCCGAACTGCACGCGGCGACCACTGCCTACCTGGAAGTCATGGATTTCGTTGCCGCCCAACTCACCGGAGTGGTCGCGGCGAACCAGTGCACCCAGTTCGCGTCCCAGCTCGTCGACAACCGCACGTTGGGGCTCACCACCTACGACGACGACCTGATCCGCATGAGTGGGATCGACGCCAGCCGGTTGCCGCCGCTGATGCCCCTCACCGAGCCCGTCGGCATCGTGCGCCCGGAGGTTGCCGATCTGCTCGGCCTGCCGGCGCGCGTCGTGGTGCACGCCACGATCAACGACTCCCATGCCGGCGCCGTCGCCACGGGTGCCCGCCGTCGTGATCGCGTCGGGCTCATGATCGGTACGACCTCGGTGATGCTCGACACCACCGACCACCACGGCACCGACCTCGACCATGAGGTCCTGTCGATGCCGAGCCCGTTCCCCGGTGAGTACCTCGTCTGGGCCGAGAACGGCTTGGGCGGGAAGGTTGTCGAGCATGTCCTCGGGACCATCGTGCACGCGCACGACGAGCTCGGTGATCATTCGACTCCCGACCAGTTCGCGCGGCTCGATTCGTTGCTCGCCACCGTCGCACCCGGCAGTGGCGGGGCGATGTTCCTTCCCTGGCTGAACGGCTCGCTCGCACCGAGTGCGAACGGCACGATGCGCGGTGGTTTTCTCAACCTGTCGCTCGACACGGAACGTCGCCATCTGGTGCGGGCCGTCATCGAAGGGGTCGGGTTCAACCTGGGCTGGCTGCTCCCCATCGTCGAGGGGTTCTCCGGCCATCACGACCAGGCGGTGGTCTTCGGCGGCGGAGCGGCCCGGTCAGCCCAGTGGGTCCAGACGTTGGCCGACATCCTGAACCGACCCGTCAGCCCTGTGACCGATCCGCACCAGATGATCGCTCGCGGGACGGCCCTCCTCGCGTTGGTTCGAGGTCGCGTGTTCGCCGACGCCGATCTCGACGATCTCGTCGCCACCACCGTCACCGTCGAACCCCGACCGGAACATCGCGCCACCTATGAACTGATGCAAACTCAGTTCATCGCTGCGTTCGAAGCATTGACCCCCATTTCTGCCGCTCTCAATTCCTGACTCCAAGGAGCTCCGTGCCATGGCCGCGTACCCGTACGCCGATCGATTCCCCGTCCTCCGCGGTATGCCGTCGGAAGGTCGTGATCGCAACACGATCGTCGCCGAACTCCGCGAGTTGGCCACCGCCGAAGACGCGACCTGGGAAACCGGCAAGTGCTCAGGCACGATGTACTGCGGCGACCACGATCACTACGACTTCATGAACGAAGTCTTCGGGATGTACAGCCACATGAACGTACTCCAGCGCGACATGTGCCCGAGCGCGACGCGTTTCGAAGGCGAGGTCATCGCCATGACGCTCGACCTGATGCACGGCGACCAGGCCGACAGTGCCGACGACGGGCCGGTCGGGCTCATCACCTCCGGGGGCTCGGGCAGCATCCTCCACGCCGTCCTTGCGTACCGGGAGTGGGCGCAGAACGTGAAGGGCATCGCGCGGCCGAACATCATCAAGCCCGAAACCGCGCACCCCGCGTTCAACAAGGCGTGCCACCTCGTGGGGATCGAACTCCGCAACGCGCCGATCGACCCGGTGACTGCCCAGGTCGACGTCGGCGCCGTGGCGGACCTGGTCGACGAGAACACCGCGGCGCTGATCGGATCCGCGTGCAACTACGGGTACGGCACGATCGACCCGATCACGGAACTCGGTCAGCTGGCCATCGCCCGGGACATTGGCCTACACGTCGACGGCTGCCTCGGCGGGTTCATCCTGCCGTGGGGCGAACAGCTCGGCTACGACATCCCGCCGTTCGACTTCCGGGTTCCCGGCGTCACCAGCATCTCCGCCGACACGCACAAGTACGCGTACGGCCTGAAGGGCACGTCGGTCCTGCTGTTCCGCGATCGCATCCTGCGCAACGGCCAGTACTTCTACCTGACCGACTGGACCGGCGGGAAGTACTGCTCGCCGGGCATCGACGGCTCCCGCTCGGGCGGACTGCTCGCGGCCACCTGGGCCGGAATGGTCTCACTCGGCCGCGAGGGTTACCTGCGCTACGCGAAGGCGATCTTCGAGACCGCGTTCAAGATGCAGGACGCGGTGAAGGCCCATTCCGAGTTGCGACTGATCGGTTCGCCCACGTTCTGTTTCAGCTTCACGTCGGACGAGTTCGACATCTACCACGTCAACGATTTCATGCGGAAGCGGGGGTGGCGCTTCAACGGCCAGCAGTACCCGAACGCGATTCACATGGCCGTGACGCGCCCCCAGACCCAGGACGATCTCGCCGACACCTTCGCCATCGACCTCGACGAGGCGGTCCTCTACGCGATCGAACACCAGGACGAGCCCGCACAGAGCAGCGCCATCTACGGCGGGATTCCCGGTGGCCCGAGCGCCGACGCCACCACCTTCATCGAGTCGATCATGGCCTCGATGATGGACGAGCAACAGGCCTTGCCCCCGGTGTGATCGGCCCGCGGGTTTCGGGATTCACCCGAACCCATACCCAGTCATCGAGCTCCTCTGACGCGTCAGACCAGCGATGTGATGGGCAGTCAACCTCGGCAGAACGCTCGTGGTCTGGAGTCCGAGGTTGCGGGACTGATACCCATTTTCCTGAATTCCCGTTAGCTATACATGTGTATAGCTAAGCGGTATCTCCGAAAACGAGCATCGGGACACCGGCACGAACGCGGTCGCACCCGTGACACGCGCTGAGCGCTAGCAGCGAGAACCACACCACCCAAGCGACACGTCACCTGGTCGTCGGTGCGTCCCGCGGGACGCCCAGATTCCAACTCATGCCCAGGGTCAACGACCTCCGTGCACTTCGGCGGGCCTGGGGCCCCAACGCGCATGACAGTCGAGGCCGGACGCGGACGTCGAGCTAGCGGCGCGTCAGGTGGAGGGGAGGTGGTTCCAGCGGCGGATGACGCGGTAGTCGTGTTCGTGGCCGATCACTGAGATCGACGCCGGGTCGAGCGCGACCACGCGTCCGGCCGCTGGATCGAGGCCGAGGGCGCAGGCGCTGAGGATCCGCAGGATGTGCGCGTGGGCGAACAGCAGCACCCGGCCGTCGACGGCATCGCACCGTTCGAGCACCGCCGCCGCTCGTGAGGCCACCGCGACGAGCGACTCACCCTCGGGGATCGGGTCGCTCCACACGCTCCAACCAGGGATTTCCTCACGGATCTCGGGCGTGGTGCGTCCCTCGAACACGCCGTAGTCCCACTCGCGGAGATCGTCGACGACGACAGCATCAGCGAAGCCGGCGATGCGCGCCGTCTCACGCGCGCGCCCGAGCGGACTCGTGAACGCGGCCGCGAACGGCTGACGATCAAGTGGGCGAAACAGCGCCGCAGCTTCGCGTCGGCCAGCGTCGGTCAACGCCACATCGGTCCGGCCCGTGTGTTGACCGGTGGAGGTCCATTCGGTGGCACCGTGGCGCACCAGCCACAGCTCCGGGTTCATCGCGTCCGGTGCTCGACGCCGTTCTCCCGAGCGACGAGTACGTCCGTCACCAGGTTGAGGAAGAGTCCGTGCTCGACGATGCCGGCCCTCCGGCTCAACATGCCCGCCAGGCGAGCCGCGTCACGGATGGGCGGGAACGCACAGTCGAGGATCCAGTTGCCCTCGTCCGTGACGTACTCGGCGCCACCACCGGCGCGCCGGACCGCGACGCCGGCACCCATGTCGTCCAGGTACTCGGCTTCGGGCCGCCAGCCAAAGATCGAGACCTCGACCGGCAGCGCGACACGCCCACCGAGCTGATCGGTCAGCTTCGACTCGTCGACGATGATCACCTCGCGAGCGCTGGCCTGCGCCACCACCTTCTCGCGCCAGAGTGCACCGCCGGCACCCTTGATGAGGTTGAAGTCGTGGTCGACTTCGTCGGCGCCGTCGATCGTCAGATCGATGGCCGGGTGCTCACCGAGGGTGGTGAGCTCGATGCCGGCGGCGATGGCCTCGGTCTCGCTGGCTTTCGAGGTAGGGATCCCGAGCACGCCGTGGAGTTGACCATCGGCGATGCGAGCGCCAATGGCCCGGATTGCGTGCGCGGCGGTGGTGCCGGTTCCGAGACCGACCACCATTCCGGATTCAACCCACGAGGCGGCGAATTCGCCGACGGCCTGCTTTTGCTCGTCCTGATTCATACCCGAGTCTCGCTTGTGGGACGCATGAGCACCGGATCGTGCCAGCCTCCATCCTTCGTGATGAGTCGATCGGCTTCCACCGGACCCCACGTTCCGGGTTCGTACGGCAGGGCGGGACCGTGCTTGTCCAGCACCTTGTCCACCACTCGCCACGCCTGCTCGACGCCGTCCTCACGGGCGAACAGGAGGCCCTCACCGCGGATGGCGTCGCCGATGAGCCGCTCGTAGGGCGTCATCTCGTCCGGGAACTCGTTGCAGAGGTACAGCTCACGTGACTCGCCGACCATCGCCTCACCCGGCACCTTTGCCCGAGCACCGATCGCGATCGAGATCTCGGGCGCAAACCGGAACCGGACGTAGTTGCCGTGGCCCTCCGGCACGTCGGAGTCGGCGAAGACGCGCTGGGGCGGTGAATGGAGTTCCACGTGCACCTCAGTGCACTTCTCCGGCAGGCTCTTGCCGGCGCGCAGATACCACGGCACCCCCGCCCACCGCCACGAGTCGATGTGCAACCGGCAGGCGGCGTAGGTCTCGACGTCCGAGTCCGGCGCAACACCAGGCTCGGAGCGGTAGCCGTCGAACTGGCCGCGCACGAGGTCACGCGGGGTCATAGTGTCGACGGCCGCGAACACCCGCTCTTTACCGTCGCGCAAGGCGAGATCACCCATGCCGAGCGGCGGTTCCATCGCGAGCAGCGCCATGATCTGGAAGAGATGGTTCTGCACGACGTCGCGCAGCGCTCCAACTTCCTCGTAGAACG
>JANLRZ010000051.1:0-38155 GCA_031362155.1 Acidimicrobiia bacterium
GGTGAGTACGACTTCAGCAAGGGACCATCGGACCTCGATCCGTCCCTGCCCGAAGAAGCGACCGTGCCCGCAAGCTGTGGATTGATCATTGGTTGATCCCTCACATGGGTGAAACTTTGAGGCCCCGGTGAGCGGTTCCGGACCGCCACCCAAACAACGTGAGGCGACCCCCAGCCGGCGGTTGGGGGTCGTCTCACGCCTAGAGCCTTGCTATTTCGCTCGAGCAACTTCTACAAACTCGAAGCCGGAAATGCTGTGGCCGCGCCTCGGGTTGACGAGCGGCCAGTGACGTGGCTGTGGAAGCGCCCGGAACGCGTTCGCGTCGATCACGTCCGCGCCGACCCGCCAATGCAGCATGAACCCGCGCGACACGGTCGGCCGTCCCGTCGTCGGATCGAACAGTTCTGAACCGGTTTGATCATGGTCCCAGCGATATAACGCCGGGTCGCTGTCAGTCGTGACCTCACCGAATCGGCGTGTTGGGTTCAGGACGGCGAGGTTCGCCATCCACGACGCATTCGGCGAATGCCGGGCCGGAAGCGCGTTCTGGATGTTGTACACCTCGCTGAGCGCATACGTCGGTGCGACACGCGAGCGGTCGCGGCCTTGACGGGGGTGATCACAACGGACGGCTGCGAGGTTCGGAATGTCGTCGATCGCCTCGTGCGAAACCGGGATGGGGTGATGCCACCGATATGGGGATTCACCTGCTGGCGGTCGCCTGGATACCGGTCCTCATGCAAACACTGTCCCTTGGCCAGATCGCCTTACGCTTCGGTGGCGGCATGCTGTACACCGTCGGCGCCGCGCTGTTCGGCCTACGAAACGACCACGACTCGCCCCGACACGTTCGGTTTTCAGGAACTCTGGCACGTGATGACGGTGAGCGCCGCAGCATGCCACTACGTACTCATCTTCGAGCTCGTACGCGCGTAACCCTCAGCGCAAATACCAAGCGAATCAGATGCGAGCAGCGCTGAGCTCTGCGACTCGTCGCGAGATTTATCGCCGTTCTGAGTGTCAGATTTGGTGCGAACGGGTATGCCCGAGCGTGATCCATCCGCGACGCCGCCACGGACGGGACAGAGCCCGGTTCGGGGGAGACAGGTGAAGCTCGACAGCGAGGCCTTGGACCCGGCGTTCCGTGTCGTGGAAACCGCGATCTACATCGTCATCGCAGTCGTATTGGCCGCTGGGTCTGCCCTCCTCCTCGGAGATGCTGTCTATCGGCTGTTCACTGGTGTGGGCGACGGAATCAAATCGGCTGCGGCGGCCACGCTCGACGCGCTCTTGCTCACATTCATCTTCGTCGAGCTGATGAGCGCCGTACGCAGCACCATCCGGGTCCGGGGATTGGTGGCAGAACCGTTTCTGCTGGTGGGGATCATCGCCTCGATCAAGGAGATCGTCGTCATCGCCGGAACCGAGGAGAGTCACGGTGATGCCTTCACGGAATCAATGGTCGAGATCGGTGTGCTCGGCGGATTAGCCCTCGTGCTCGCACTCGCCGCGTTCCTCCTGCGACTCAAGGAGAGCCAACCCCCCGAGGCCGAGAACTGACGAGCCGCCGTCAACGGTCGCGTCGTACGAGTCGAACCTCCGTTGGAGTCCAAGATGGGCCGAGCCGTCGAGTTGCCGACCGCAACGAAATGGATCATCCTGCCCTGGTGACGAGGCCAAGCGAGCCCACCGAATGGCATCCGGTGGTCCTCTTCGGCGTCGTCGCCGCCGCCTATGCCGTCGGGTCGCAACTCGCCTTCACGTGGTTCGGAGCCGATGGCGCGACTGCGTCGTTCTTTCCTTCAGCTGGGGTGACCTTCGCGGCCCTCGCCTTGGTGCAGCGCCGGCAATGGAGTGTGGTCTTGGTCGCCGCCGGCCTCGCCGAGTTCGGCATCGACCTTTTCCACGACATTTCGGTCGTCGCTGCGTTCGGATACACAGTTGCGAACCTGGCGCAGCCGGTCGTCGGCGTAGCGGTACTGCGGCGTTTTGGCGACCGCCTGAATCTTGCCGAGGGCGACAGCATCTGGCAGTTTCTGGTGTGCGGACCGATGTTGGCTCCCGTCTTCGGCGCCGCGATCGGCGCCTCGGTCTTCGTTGGTGTGGACGGAGGATCGAACTGGTTGAAGTTCGCCTTGGAGTGGTGGGTGGGCGACGGCCTAGGCATCCTGCTCGTCGGCGGCGCAGTGCTTGCGTGGTCGGCCTCGTCGTTCGGGCGGGTCAGCCGGTGGGAGACGTCGGGACTCGTCGGCGCAGTCGTCGTGTCGACAGCGGTCGTGTTCCGGTACGACCTCTTCGGCCTCTCCTCGGTGCCGGTGGCTTTGATGATGGTCACCGCCGCGCGCGCCCGGACGCGCGCCACCGCGATCGCCGTGGCGTCGGCCGGGATAATCGCCGCGTCGTTCGCCGCTGGCGGCCATCGCTTCTGGGCATCGAGCGATGTCCCCGACACCACGGGACTGCTCTACCTTCAGCTCGCTCTGGCAGTCGTGTTCGTCGCAACTCTGCTCCTAGCTGCGGCGATGAATGCACGAGACGCAGTACTTGCCACCGCAGTCGGCGACCGCGCTGAGCGACTGATGTCCCACGCGCTGCAGCGGGCGATGTTGGGCGGCGAGCTCGTTGCACCGCCGCAGTGCGTGGTCGACTCCGCGTACTGCGCGGGCGAGGACCAGCTCGAGGTGGGCGGCGACTGGTACGACCTGTTCGCGCTTCCGAATGGGCACGTAGCGATCGTGGCGGGCGACGTTGTCGGTCACGGCGTTTCCGCAGCGGCGGCGATGAGTCAGCTGCGGGGTGCGGTCCGGGCCCTGGTGCCGTTCTGCTCGCCGGCGCAGGTCTTGTGCGCACTCGATGACGTCGTGGCCACGACACCGGATGCCCACTGCACGACCGTCGTCGTGGTCGACCTCGATCCGCTGGAGGGGACGATGCTCTACGCGTGCGCCGGCCATCCTCCGCCACTGCTCGTGGGTGATCACGAGGCGCCGACCTTCCTTTGGGACGGACGATCCGCGCCCCTCGGCGCCCAGTTCGGTCGAGAGCGCAACGAAGCGATCCACCGCATTTGCAGCAATGACACGATCGCGCTCTACACCGACGGGCTGATCGAGCGGCGCGGTGAACGCTTGGACGATGGGCTCGACCGGCTCGCAGCGGCGATGGCATCGCGGGCCGAATCCCACGTCGCCGCCGACATCGTCGCAGAGCTTGCGCCGCCGGGTTCGACCACGGACGACGCCTGCCTTGTACTCGTCCGCTGGGTGCCCGCGCGTCGCATGCATGCGTCCTTCGCCGCTAAGCCGGCGGAGTTGGCCAGGTGTCGCCACGCTGTTCGTCGATGGTTACGTGGATTAGGCGTCGAAGGCGAGGACGAAGACCTGGCGCTGTTAGCGATTTCGGAAGCTGCAGCGAATGCGACCGAACACGCATACGACGCCGAACGCCCGGGCACATTCGAGATCGACGGCGAGCTCGACGGCGACGACCTGATCCTGAGGGTGCGAGATCACGGCCGGTGGCGAGATCCGGTGACGCCATCTGGCCCCCACCGCGGACGCGGCGACACCATCATGCGCGCCGCGATGGATGCCGTCGAGGTCCGGTCCGATGCCGGAGGAACCGAGGTGCTTATGCGTCGGCGGCTGTTACCACGGCTCGATGACAAGGAGTCGCTGAAGATTTCGACGGCCGGTTGACGGTCATCGGATAGTGCGATCCGTCAAGATCAGCGCGCCGATTCTGTGCCTTGCCGAGCGGTGGCCATCGGGTGAACACCCGACGCTCGTCTTGTCCGAGCCGGTCGCGCCGGGGCACGCTCATCGGCATGGCCGATATCAACCTCTTCAAACACTCGCGCGACACCACCGCGCTCGAACCGGGCGACGTGTTGTTCTCCGAAGGTGAGACCGCCGACTCGATGTATGCCGTTGTCGAAGGCAGCATTGTGCTGACGGTGAACGACAACCTCATCGAAGAAGTTGGTCCCGGAGGCATCATCGGGGAACTCGCACTGATCGATGCGGCACCCCGAAGTGCGACGGCACGCGCCAAGACCCACGCCCGCATCGCGGTGGTCGACAAGCGAACGTTCTCGTACCTGGTGCACGAGCATCCGACCTTCGCCCTCGAAGTGATGACGGTGATGGCCGAGCGACTGCGCAACGCGAACACCCGCCAGTAGCGGCATCCAACCTCCAACTCGTCGCGGCCCCTCGATGCGACCGGCCCTACGGGCAGACTGACGCTCGACGGAGCATCTCAACACCGAGATCATCGCGACGACTGCCGGAGGTGCGGTCCTCTGGGGCCTCGTGTCCCGGCGACTCGAACGGTCGACGACCAGTTCGGAACGGATGTGATCGACGACCGTCGCGCAGTCGTGCGGTGCGGTCACAGTCCGGGGGACGGGCACGGAGCGGGTCGGCATTCGGCGCCCCGGAGGTGATCCCCCGGGGCGCCGAATGGTCAGTTCCGGTGCGCTCAGCCCTGGGTCTCGAGCTGGCCGCGGATCGCGCCGTTCGGGTACTTCTCGTTGTGCACGTTCACGTAGTAGTTCTCCGGGTTGTTCAGGATCTCGGCGACGGTCTGATCGCCGACGAACTTGCCTGCTTCACCTTCGGTCAGACAGTCCGCGGCGTTCCCGTCCGCCGGGGCGGCGAGGTTGACGACGACCGGACCGTTCGTGCCTTCGACCGCTTCGTGGATGTGCGCGGCCGTGGCGGGCCGAATCCGGTCGACGGTGAGCACGTAGCAGAGCGTCTTGGCGTCACCATCGATGCCGAACACGTACGCCTCGCCCGAGCCGTCGGAGTCACCGATGTTGCTGCGGCGCGACCCGTCCATGCTGACTTCCTGGCGACCGTTGAGTTCGGCTTCGAGCACCGCGTTGCTGTGTCCGGCCGACGCGATGCCGACGCCGCCCAACGTGACCGCAGCAGCAAGCACCGCTGCTCCGCTCATGACCCGAGTACGTCGTTTCATGGACTTCTCCTTGTGATTGTCGTGGCTGTTGACGGGGTACGTGGGTGGATTCGGCCCACAGCCCGCCACGGATGACGACTTCGCGAAAGAACACGAATTCTTTTCAGTCCCGGTTCTCTCGGCGGTCAGGCGGACACCGGGGATCTCAACCGGGGCTCGACCAACGAATCGGTCCCGCACGGCGACACACACGACCAGGCAACCGTGATGGCCGAGTTCGAACGTTCGAGTCAGCTCGGCGCGCCCTCGGCCAGTCGGTTCTTGCGCACGCTGAACCAGATCGCCGCGACCAGGATCCCGATGATGATCGCGAGCGAGACGTACGTGTTCACATGGAACCAGTGCGAGACCGCCATCTTCGCCCCGACGAAGATCAGAATCCCACCCAACGCGTGCGACAAGTAGTGGAACCGCTCCTTGGCGTCGGCCAGGAGGAAGTACATCGCCCGGAGCCCGAGGATCGCGAACGCGTTCGACGCGAAGACGAGGAACTGCTCGTGTGAGACGGCGAGGATCGCCGGCACTGAGTCGACCGCGAAGATCACGTCCGTGATCTCGATGACCACCAACGCCGCGAACAACGGCGTCGCGGCACGCATGCCGTTGACGCGCGTGAAGAACTTCTGTCCCTCGATGGTGTCGGTTACCGGCATGATCTTGCGCAACAAGCCCAGGCCACGGGTTGCTTCCTCTTGGCCCTCGTCAGCGCGGTGGCGAATGATCTTGACGCCCGTGTACAGCAGGAACACGCCGAACACCACCAGCAGCACCCAGAACCGGCTGATGAGCGCAGTCCCGAGGAAGATGAAGATGGCTCGCAGAGCCAGTGCGCCGAAGATCCCCCAGAACAACACTCGGTGCTGGTACTTCACCGGGATTGCCATGGTCGTGAACAGCATCGACCACACGAACACGTTGTCGACGCTCAGCGATTTCTCGATGAGATAGCCGCTCATGTACTCACCGAACGCGTCGCCCCCATAGGCGATTGCGATCACCACCGAGAAGGCGATCCCGCACGCCACCCAACCGGAGGACTCGATCAACGCCTCGCGTGCGGTCGGCGCATGCGCTTCCCGATGTCGGTAGAGATCGATGGCCAACAGCACCCCGATGAGAACCAGCAGCCCGATCCATGCCTGCGGGCTGACGTCGAGATCGACGAACTTGGAGGACGGAGCACTCGCAGCGGCGTACATAGGGAACCTCTCGACTGACGGGAAACCACGGCAGTCGAAGGTCTTGCTCCCGTCATCGCGACGGTCGGGAGGCCGGGCAGCACATGCTGCCGTACTGACGACGTATCCCGTGGGGCTACTCCCCTACGACCCTCCCAGTATGACCCACAGCGGCCGCCCGCGCTGAAACGCGCCCCGGGACCATGCTCGATGCGGGACAATGCGAGCGTGAATGACTGGAGACGAGTTCGCCTCGCCGTGACGGCGTTGTTCGGGGTGACGATCGTCGGCTCGATCGGGTTCATCGTCCTCGGGTTCGGGGTGCTCGATGCCATCTACCAGACCGTCACCACGATCTCGACCGTCGGCTTCCGCGAGGTCCACCCCTTCGGAACATCCGAGAAGCTCTTCGCAATTGCGTTGGTCATTGTCGGTACCGGTACCGCGTTATACACCCTGACCACGGTGTTGGAAGCACTGCTGGAAGGCCGGCTCCGAGACCAGTACGGAAGGCGTCGCATGGAACGCAACATCGAGAAGTACACCGACCACGTCGTCGTCTGCGGCTGCGGACGCGCGGGCAAGGCGCTGGCCGAACTCGTGAGCGGTTCGGGCGCGACCGTCGTCATGGTCGACATCGACGAGCAGCGCCTCGCCGGCACCGGACTCCCCTTCGTGGTTGGCGACGCCACCGTCGACGAGACGCTGCATCGTGCGGGCCTCGGGCGGTGCCGCGCCCTCGTGGCTGCCCTCGATACCGACGCCGCCAACCTGTTCGTGACCCTGAGCGCGCGGGCGGTACGACCCGATCTCTTCATCGTCGCGAGGACCCGACGCGACGACAACACCGAGAAGCTGCTCCGAGCAGGCGCGGACCGAGTCGTGAACCCGCAGTCGATCGGCGGCGCTCGGATGGCCGCGTTCATCATGCAGCCCAACGTGGCCGAGTTCCTCGACGTCGTCATGCACGACGGCAGTCTCGAGTTCCGGTTGGAGGAAGTCCCCGTGCCGGCGACGAGCGCCGCCCTCGGACGTACGCTGAAGGACCTCGACATCCGGGCCCGAACCGGTGCGCTCGTCTTGGCACTCCGCAACCGCGACGGTTCGTTCACGACGAACCCGCAGATCGACACGATCGTCGCGGCGGACCAGGTTCTCATCGCAGTCGGGACCGTCGATCAGCTCCACCAACTCGAACGCGCCGTCGCCGCCGCGCCGTAGTCCGCCAACTCGCGCGCGGTGGCGTCGGTCACAGCCCGACCATTTGCGCCCGCGCCCGGCGCGACGAGTCCTACAGTCCGCGCATGAAGCTCACCCCGATCTACGGCGACACTCCGATTCTCGCGATCGAGCCCGGTGTGGTCGACCCGGTCGGCCCGATGAATCGCCAGCGCGAACGGCTCGCCGACTCACTCGCCGAGCTCGACCAGGCCCAGTGGACCGCACCGAGTCGGTGCGCCGGGTGGTCCGGACAAGACGTGATGACCCACCTCATTACGACCAACCGGTTCTGGACGTTCTCGATCAACCTGGGTCTGGCCGGAACGCCATCACGATTTCTCGCCGATTTCGACCCCGTCGCGTCGCCCGCCCAAATGGTCGCCGACACGCCGGAGATCACCCCGGCCGAAACGTTGGCGCAGTTCGTCGAGAGCAACGCAGCGCTGGCCACCGCCGCGGCGTCCATCGGTGATCGTCTCTGGACCACCCTGGGCGAGGCGCCGCCGGGTCATATCTCGTTGGGCGCGCTCGCCCTTCACGCGCTCTGGGACTCGTGGATTCATGAGCGCGACATCTTCCTCCCGCTCGGCATCGAGCCGACCCAAGACGACGAGGAACTCCGGGCCTGCCTGGTCTATGCGGCCGCACTGAGCCCGGCCTTCGCCGCGAGCACCAACGACGGGCGTTCCGCCGCCATCTCCATTCAGGCCACTCGGCCGGACATCGCCTTCGTCGTCGACGTCGGTCGCACCGTGACCGTCCGCGCGGGCGCAGCGCGATCCGGAGCAGTGACCGTGGCGGGCGGCACGCTTGCGCTCATCGAAGCGATGAGCTTCCGTGGGCCTTGGCCCGTCACGATCGCCCCCGACGACCAGTGGCTGTTCGACGGCCTCGGTAAGGTCTTCGACCAGGCCGGCTAATCCCCGTCGGGTGACGGCCCCGACGAGCCGGACGAGCCGGACGAGCCGGTCCGGCGCACCTGTTGGAAGCTGAGCGTCGCACCGACGCTGGCCAGCAGGCCGACCACGAGGGCGATCACGATCGCCAGGTCATCCTCCGAGTCGCCATCGACCACCGGCACGGAGGCGGCGGGCACCGAAGAGGTCGTGGTCGTGCGGCGCGGCGTTGATCCGAGCGGTCGACGGGCACCAGCGTTCGGAACCGGGTTCGGTGCGGCGGCCGGGTTGCGACGACCCACGGGAAGGGGCGTCGCGCAATCGCCCTCACGTCGGATGTCCGAACCGGCCGACCCGAAATCGTTGGCGGTCACGGTGTCGTTGCACGAGTCGATGAGCCGTATGGGCGTCACCCCCGATGCCACTCGCTGCCGATTGCCCCGCACCTCGATGCCGTCGAAGCGCTCGAACCGTAGGAGGGTGCCCTCGTACCCCGTCGAAACGCCGGTGCCGACGTTGTCGATGATGTGCATGCCCGTACGCATCGACCGCTCGGTACCGACATAGACGCTGACGCCCTTGCCACCCGAGACCCGATTGCGTTCCAACCACACGTCCTGCACGCCCGCGCCCGCTCCGACCGCGGCGAGGAGGAAGTTCGTCGGGTTGCGCACCTGATTGTCGGTGATGTGCACGTCGCGCACCTGCCCGCGCGCGGGTTCGAGATCGATCGACGACCGACCGGTGTCACTGATCGTGCACTTCGTGATCTTGATCGTCTGACCCGCCACGACGGCGACCCCCTGGCGGCCGTTGTGATCGAGGGTGCAGTCGGTGATGGTGACGTCGGACGACTGCCCGACGATGTACACGCCATCACCGTACGTGTCGCGCACCGCGACCCCGTCGAGCGTCACGCCCCGCGAGGAACTGATGACGAATCCGGCCTGCGCCTCGAGTTCGGGAACGTACCGACCACTCGGGTTCGGCCCGACCACGGTCAGATCCTTGATCGTGATCTCGGAGCTGCGGCGGATCTCAACGTGCTCCCGCATCCGGGGCCAGTGGTTGCCGTAGTTCCGGAACGGCGCGGGCAACCCGCGGCCGTCGGTCTTCGCCACCAGACTGGCCCCATTGCCCTCCACCGTCAGGTTGGCCCGCGCCTCGATCAGCACGATGCCTTCCACCCGGTACCGCCCACCCTTCGGGAAGCGGATGGTCGTACCCGGCGCCGCGGACCCGAACAGGGTGTTCAACTCGACGGTGACATCGCGTTCGCCGGTGGCGTCGACCGACCCCGGAACCTCGACGACTGGTCCTGCCGCCTGGGCCGCCGGCGCGCGAGGATCGACGAGACCGACGAGACCGACGAGGCCGCCGAGGAACGCCAGCACCAGAATCCCGAGGCCGGGGTATCGGGCCGCCGCCCGAGAACCCTTTGCGCGCCGAGCGGTACACGGGTTCACCACGGGACGAACAGTAACGACGGATCACCCAGATCGCGCCGCGCCCGACCCGAACCGCCCCGGGGGCCGGTACCCTCGCGCCGATGTTCGAACGGATCGCCGAGACGTGGGGTCGGGTGCCGTCGTGGATCCGAGCAGTGCTCGCGGTCACGGCCTTCGGATCGATCGCAACCTGGCTGACCGTCACGACGTGGGACCAACTGTCGACCAGTCGCCTCGACGTCGGACTCCTCACCGACTTTCGCGACGCGGTCTATTACCCCGTGGTCGCCTTGCGTGACGGCGTGAACCCCTACAACGTCGACCTCTACTACCAGCGCTATCCCGTCGGACAGGAGTTCCCGCTCTACACGCCGATCTTCCTCTTGCTCAACTCGCCGCTGTTGCTGTTCTCCTTCGCGACGGCACGCGCGGTGGCGTTCGGTTGGAACGTGGTGCTCGTACTCGGCTTGGCGGCGGCATCGCTCCGGCTGGCCCGCCACCGAATCACCCTGGCCTCGGTCTTCGGGCTCGGCGCACTGATCTTGCTCAGCGACCCCGGCCGGTTCGACCTCCGCACGGGACAACCCACCCTGATCCTCGCGATCTGCGTCTACGCCGCCTTCCGCGCGCTCCCGGGGCTCCGGCGGTCGCTCCCGGCGGACGCGATCCCCGCCGGTGCCGTCGCGTTCGGGTTCGGCGTGGTGGGGCTGGCGATCGTGTGGTCGAAGCCAACGTTCGCGATACCGGTGACCGTGATCCTCCTCGCGCTCGGACGACCTCGCTTGGCGCTCACCGGCGCGGCACTCGGCGCCGCCCTGAGCGCGGTCGTGCTCCCGTGGCTGATCGACGCCGCGGGCAGCGTCACCGCCTTGATCGACTCCTGGCAGGAGAGCGCGCGCATCACCAGCCAGTCGCCCCAGTCCAAGCTGGGCAGTGGCCTGCGGATCGACCTGGGCAACACCTTCGTCCGCATCACGCGTCTGCGGCCGAGTGAGGGAGCGGCCGCCATCGGCGGACTGGTGGTGCTCATCCTCGGCGCCTGGCTCCTGCGCCGGCTCCACCAACGCGATGCGGCCCACGATCGCGAAGAACTCACCATCACGCTCGCGTGTCTCTTGACCCTCGTCACGATGTACCACGTCCCCTACGACTACCTCCTCCTCGTCGGACCCGTGCTGATGTTGTGTCGGCCACACGCCACGATCGCGATCGCCTGGCCCCGCCGGGTTCGGGCGGTGGTCGTGATCCTGTTGCTCGTTCCCCTCGTCGACCCGCTGGGGTGGAGCCCGATCAACTCGGTGCTCGGCAAGAGTGGTTTCCAGTGGATGTTGGGCACCACCATGATGTCGACCTACGTCGCGGTGGCCATCGGGCTGTGCATCTGGACTGCTCTGCGAACCGCAGGACGGGCGTCGACCGTCGCAGGTGCGCCCACCATGGCCGTGTCACACTGACCGCCTGACTTCGGGAGGATTCATGCGCCGACGTTCTCTGCTGCTCGCTCTGCTGATGCTCACGTTCACGCTGGCGCCCGCCTCGACGGCGGCCGCCTCCGTCCCGCCCCCCACTCCGTGCGTCGGCTGCTATGTCCCCGCGGCCCGAACCAGTTGGCAGATCCAACTGACGGGAACGATCAACCAAAACGTCAACGCATCGCTGTTCGACGTCGACCTGTTCGACACCCCGGCGACCACCGTCGCGGCGCTCCACGCCAAGGGCCGCAAGGTGGCCTGCTACTTCAGCGCCGGTTCGTTCGAGAACTGGCGGCCCGACGCGAGCGCCTACCCCGCCGAGGTCAAGGGTGCCGGCAACGGATGGCCGGGCGAGCGTTGGCTCGACGTCCGCCGCCTCGATGTGCTCGGCCCGATCATCGACGCGCGACTCGACCTGTGCCGGGCCCACGGGTTCGACAGCGCGGATCCCGACAACATGGACGGCTTCACCAACTCGACCGGGTTCCCGCTGACCGCGGCGGACCAACTCGCGTTCAACGTGTACGTCGCCAATGCCGCCCACGCTCGCGGACTCTCGGTCGCGCTCAAGAACGATCTGGCCCAGATCCCCGACCTCGTGCCGTATTACGACTGGGCACTCAACGAACAGTGCGCTCAGTACAACGAGTGCGGGCTGCTCACCCCGTTCGCGGATGCCGGCAAAGCCGTCATGCAGATCGAATACTCGCTCGCCAAGACGCGCTTCTGCCCGGCGGCCAACGCCGCCAACCGCAACGCCCTGAAGAAGCAGCTCGCGCTCGGAGCGTGGCGAGCCACCTGCCGGTAACCGATCACGGTCCGAGTCAACGAGTGCGCTGCTCGCCGAGATGAGCGATGTCGTTGAAGCCGAGGAGACACGGCATCCGATTCGACGCATCGATGCGCGAGATCGATGCCACATCGAGGTGCATACGCCACGCCAGTAGCGGATCGGCGCCCAGGGCCCAGATCGCCGCGGCCTTGATCGGTGACACGTGGCTCACCGCCACGACCGGCGGGCCGTCGATGAGGGGTTCGCACCACTCCCTGACGCGACTGCCCACGGCTTCGAGGCTCTCACCGTTGGGTGGGGCGAATCCCGCGTCCTGGCGCCAACGGGCCAGCGCGTCGGCCGGAAGGTCGGCGAAGGACCGCTCGTCCCAGTCGCCGTAGTCCATCTCGACGAGCCGGTCCTCGACTTCGACCTCGAGCCCGACGGCCGCGGCGATCGCCGTCGCCGTGGCGATCGCGCGCCGGAGTGGGCTGCTGACGACCCGCGCGAACTCGACTGAGCTCAGGGCCCGGGCCAGCGCGTCGGCCTGCGTCCGACCGCGGTCGGTCAACTCGGGATCGGCCCGACCGAGTGCGAGACGCGCTCGGTTGGCCGCGGTCTCGCCATGACGAACGAGATAGATCATCGAACGTCCTCCAACCGGCCCGAACGCGTGAACTCGGCCCGCACCGCGGGCTGGTTGAGCCCGAATCGACTGGCGGACCAGCCGATCACGGCCAAGCCGGCGGCCTCACCGAGCACCAACAGCGTTGGCGGCGGGAGCAAACCGACCTGGCCCATCTCGGTCCCGAGCAGCGGCCAGAGAAAGGTCTGATCGTGGAGGAACGCGCCCGAGAGGACCAAGCCGCAGAACCAGCCGATGGGGAGACACACCAGGCGGCGGCGCAGCATGCGGGGCCGCCCGATCGTCCCCACCATCACGACCGCCAACGCGACCACCGCCACGACGAGTGAGTGCCCCGGGCCGAACCGGCCCCAAGGTGCGTCGATGATCAGCGGGAGGAGCGCACCCAACCCGATGAGCCGGTAGTCGAGGCCGCGGCTGCGGAACACTTCGAAGACCGCGAGAATCGACGGGCCGATGAACCAGAAGAACACGGATCGCGTCTCAGGAACCGGGGGCGTCGAGTGCGAGATTCACCAGCGCATCCGCTTCGACATTGTCTTCGCGGTACACGTGTTGCAGGTCGACCTCGGCGTAGGTCGCGAGCAGTTTCTTCGCCTGCTGGTACAGCGGTCGGAGCCCTTCGTTCTTGACCCGATAGCGACCTTCGAGTTGGCGAATCAGGAGCTGCGAGTCGGCCCGCACTTCCACCCGCCGGGCCCCGAACGCCGCCGCCGCCTCCAGGCCCGACACCAATGCTTGGTACTCGGCGATGTTGTTGGTCGCAATGCCGATCGTCTCGCTCACCGTGGTGAGCACGCGGGGTGGTTCGTGGGATGCATCCAGTACGACGGCGCCGATAGCCGCCGGACCGGGGTTGCCTCGCGACCCCCCGTCGCAGAAGATGCGGATCGTCGCGATGTCGGGTTCGAAGCCGGGCAGCGGCTCGGTGATCATCGAGTGAGCACCAAGATCGCACCGCAGTTGTCGCAGTGCGAGACGGGGTCGCCTTCCGCGGCGTGGCGCATGTGGTCGACCTCCGTGGCCGGGATCGTGAGCCGGCACCCCTGACACGTCTGGCCCACCAACCGAGCGACGCCGATGCCCTTCGCCGCCGCGCGACACCGTTCGTACGTGGCCAGCAGCGAATCCGCGATTCCCGACGCCGCCTCCGATCGAGCCGCTTCTTCGGTGGCGATCTCGTCGTCGATCACCGCCTCGGCCGCCGCGATCGCGGCTCGGGCCTGGTGAATGTCGGCTTCGGCGGCCTCCATCTGGGTGCCGAGCGCCGCGAGGTCCGCGTCGACCGCCTCCTGCTGCTCCATGAACTCGAGTTCGCGATCCTCTAACGCCCGTTGGTGCCGGCGAATCTGCTCGAGGTCCGCTTGCATCGCCTGGAGTTCTTTGGGTGAGGTGACCGTGCCCGAGTACATCGCCGCGTCGACCTCGTCGGCCTTGGCCTGCGCGGCACTGGCTTCGTCTTCGAGGCGCTTCACATCGCGCGCCACCTCGTCATGACGGGCTCGGACTTCACCGATCGGCGCGGCGAGGCCTTTGATCACGGCCTCCGCCGCGATGACCACCTCCCGTTCGGGAAGGTTCGCTCGGCGGTGCCGGAGTTGGTCGAGCGTGGTGTCGTGGGCTTGGACCACGAGAAGCTGTTCGAGCGCAGTCATCAGCCGCCGAATCTATCGGGCCGCCGTCACACCAACCGACGGGACCTACGGACCCGCACCCGTGGTCGAGGTCGTTGGTGCCGTGGTGGGCGTAGTCGCGACGGTTGACGTGGTCGACTCGACGGGACCCGGAGTCGAACTCACGGTGGTCGACGGAGTGTCGACGAAGTCGCCCACCGTCTCGCCCCGGCCGCCCTTCGGGTCGATCCGGGCCGCCTTCGGCCAGAGCGACTCGTCGGGCTTGATGAACGGGATGATCGTCGATCCCTTCAACGCCTCACTCATGAACCGTTGCCAGATGATCGTCGGGTACGTGCCGCCATAGACCGGCCCGAGGTTGCCGACACCCCGCGCCATCGATGCGACGGGAAACAGCTCGGCATCCTCGTATTGCGGGTGACCCATCCAGACCGCGGCGACCAGTTGCGGGGTGTATCCGGCGAACCAGGCGTCGACCTGTCGGTCCACGGTTCCGGTCTTGCCCGCCAATGGCCGGTCCCCCAACTTCGCCCGCGGCGCGGTGCCCTCGGTGACGTGGCTCAGGACATCGGTCACCGTTCGGGCCGTCTCGTATCTCAGCACTCTCACTCCGCCCGGTGCCCGGTACACCACGCGTCCGGTGCCATCTTCGATCCGGCGAACGAACACCGGAGAATGCCGGATGCCATCACCGGCAAAGGTGCTGAAGACCGTGGCAACCTCCAGCGGCGAGTGCCCGGTCTCCCCGATTCCGATCACGCGGTCGTTGTTGACCGGTCGGGTGTACCCCAGCGCCTTCGCCATATCCCGGACCAATGGAGGACCGACGCTCGTCATCAGGTTGAGGTAGGCACAGTTCACCGAGTTCTTGGTCTGGGAGTAGAGATCGCCGTAGCCGCCACTGCCGTCGCCCGCGTTGTTGCCGATGTAGGGCGTCGTCCCCCACGAGTCGTATTTGATCCGGCAGTTGTCGCTGCCGTCGATCGTGTCCTTCGGTGAGTAGCCGTTCTCGATCGCGGTCGCCAACGTGATCGGCTTGAACGTCGATCCCACCTTGCGCCCGGCACCATCGGTGGCCAGGTTGAAGCCTTGGGCCGTGCCACGGCCGTCGACCACCGCACGGACCGAGCCGTCCTTCGGATCCATGACCGCCATCGCCGCCCGATACGGTCCGAACGACGGCTGGATCACGGTGTTGATCGTGGTGAAGGCAATGAACGTCAGGCGCGGGTCGTACTCGGTGAAGACGCGCAGACCGCCGGAGAAGATCGTGCGTCGACGCGCCTCCGCGTCGACGCCGAGTTCCGGGAGCGTCATGAGTTGACGCAACGCGGCTTCGCCGTAGGGGGTGTTGGCTCGCAGCTCGTTGCTGGGGCGGCCGATCGCGGGAAGCGGCGTGGCTCGGGCCGCCACCGCTTCGGCCTTGGTGATGACGTTCTGGACCAGCATCCGACGGATCACATCGTTCCGGCGCGCCAACGCCTGGTTCGGCGCGTCGAACGGATCGTACGCGGTCGGATTCTTGATCAGGCCGGCCAACAACGCGGCGTCGGCCACGTTCAGTTCGGTCAGTGGCTTCCCGATCAACCGGGTCGCCGCGGCCTTGACCCCGTAGGAGTTCTCGCCGAAGTAGACGGTGTTGAGGTACTCCTCGAGGATGCGA
This sequence comes from Acidimicrobiia bacterium, assembly GCA_031362155.1. Classification (GTDB taxonomy): domain Bacteria; phylum Actinomycetota; class Acidimicrobiia; order IMCC26256; family JAENVU01; genus JAENVU01. Next base: position 15,914 of record JANLRZ010000051.1, read on the forward strand.
TCCTTCGACCACTCCGCCGTCAGTCGGTGGGCGAGCATCGCCTCGCGGATCTTGCGGTCGAGGTCCCGCTTCGGGTTCTTGAAGTAGCGGTTTTTGATCAGCTGCTGCGTGATCGTCGAGCCGCCTTGTTCGATGCCACCGGCTCCGACGTTCGATGCCAACGCTCGGAACGCCGAACGAAAGTCGATGCCATCGTTACGATAGAAGGTGCGGTCCTCGGTCGCGATGACCGCCTGACGCATGATCTTGGGCACCTCGCGCAGCGACGCCGGTTGGCGATCGAGATCGCCGAGGCGCTCGTACGGGACGCCCGCGGAGTCGAAGAGGGTGGTCGGGTCTTCCAAGGTGCGCAGCAGCGGACCGACCTTCCCGCTGTACCGCGCGCTGGCGGCCACAGTCTCGACGCCCGGAGCGAGCGCGACGAAACACACACCCACGGCAAGACTGCCCAGAGCGAGAATGGTGACGAGTCGGACGAGCCGGTTGGAACCGAACATGAGGAGTCACCAGGATCGCACACCGCGACCGGTTCTCCTTGGCACCCACCCTGAGATCAGGCCGAGGCGAGATGGTCGCGCACGGCCTCGATACCGAGTTCGGCACGAGCAATCCGGCGCTCGACCGCGCCATCGGGACCGGCAAAGACCAGCACACCACTGTGCACCGTCTCCCCCGTCGACACCTCCAACGCCGCGGCGTACGCGGCCAGCTGGATTCGGTATTCGGCCACCTTGACCTCGAGCGCCGCCCCACTCGCGACCGCGTCGGTCTTGTAGTCCACGATCACCAGACCGTCGGGAGTTCTGAGCAACAGGTCGATGTACCCCTCGACGATCTGCTCCCCGATCGGCGCGGCGACATACATCTCGCGAAAGGCGTTCCCAGCCGCACTCGCACGTACGGCCTCGACTCCGATCGGAGACTCGACGACCGATCGGGCCGCGGCGGCGACATCGGCGGCTCCATCGGTGATGTCTTCGACCGCCGCCATGGTCGCGGCCAGCGCATCGATCGTCTCGATGTCGGAGAAGTTGGCATCCTGGAGCACCGCATGGACTGCTCGCCCGAACGCGGTCGCACCGATACCGCGTCGCCACATCGGCATCAAGGCGTCGGGATCCCGATCCTCGTGCGCGGTCAAGGGATCTGCGACCTCACCGTCGCGGCCACCGACGACGTCATCGTCGGCGACCGCGTCGTGATGGCCCGGCCGCGCTCCGGATGCGGAGGCCACCGACTGTCGAATCGCGGTGGCCGACACCGTCCGGGGCACTCGCCCGGCCGCCAACAGTGCCTCGCGTCGCGCAACCCACTCGGCCCGGTCGGTGAAGACCGCGTCGAACCCCGGCGGCGGGCCCGACGGCATCGAAGCGTTCGACCGGCCCGTCGGCTCGGGTCCGGGCCGCCAACACGAATCCGGCGTTGGCTGGGAATGGGACCAGAGTCGCCGCGCGAACGAGTCCACCTGCTCCTGGTGGTGGGTGGCGACGAAGAGATGGTCGCGGGCGCGGGTGCATGCGACATAGAGCAACCGCAGCTTCTCTTCGTCGTCCATCTCGGCTTCGAGGTCGGCCAACCGGTCGAAGCCGAGCGTGGCAACACCCTTGCGGGCTGACAACCCGACCTCGTCCCCATCCCAGAAGACCCGGTAACGACTCCGGCTCCGGCCCATTTGGGTGGTCAACCCCGAAACGAAGGTGATGGGAAACTCCAGGCCCTTGGCGCCGTGGATCGTCATGATGCGAACCGCGTGATCGTCGGCCTCGGGCAACAACGGCTCGTGCACGCGGGCCATCTCCGATCGTTGCAACTCGGCCCAGGCCACGAACGCCACCAGGTCGCCGGATTGGGACGCCTCGAAGAGACGGGCCTGATCGATCAAGAACCGGATCCGCCGCCAGGTGTCGCGCGGCCGGGGCTGGGCCAGGCCCAGCATCAGCACCCGTCGTTCGCGAACGATCCATTCGATCAACGCGCTCGGCGCCGTCCACCATCGCGCGGAGCGGAGTTCGTCGATGAACCTCAACGCCGCGAGCACCGGATGATCGGTGGGCAGGTCGGGACGCTCGACTTCGAGATCCCAGGTGCCACCGGCGTGCACGTAGGTGACGAGATCGTCGTCGCCACAGGCGAAGATCGGTGATCGCAACGCCGCGATGAGCGCAACCGCATCCGTGCCGTACGCGACTGCCCGCAGCACCGCGAGCAGGTCTCGGATCTCCTGGGTGTCGTAGACGAGCGTGCCGGTCTCGGCGCGGAACTCGACATCTTCCGCGCGCAGCGCGTCCATGAGCATGCCGAGCGACGTGCGGGTGGGCACCAGGATCGTGATGTCCTCGGGCCGTGCCGGATGCCACTCCCCGTCTACTTCGACCGGCCATTCCTCGGGCCGGCGCAAGATCTCGGCGACGGCGCCCGCGACCGTCGCGGCCTCGAGCTCGCGTAGCGGACCCGCCCGGAGTCCCTCGTCCTTCGCGTGGGGACCACCGAGCAACACGACGCGATGGTCGGCCGCGCCCGGGCCGCGGTGTGGGGTGAGCGGGTCGTACTGGGGACGGCGGCCGGGAATCTCGTCGGCCATGAGAGTGCCGAAGACCTCGTTCACCCACGTGAGGACGGGCGCGACGGTTCGGAAGTTGGTCTGGAGCCGCACCGATTCGCCGGCAAAGCGGTCCCGCGCGGCCAGGAACAGCGCGATGTCGGCGCGACGGAAGCGGTAGATCGATTGTTTGGGGTCGCCGACGAAGAAGAGGCGCTCTGGCTCGACCGTCACCGAATCCCAGGCCGGCACCGGGCCGTCGTCGACCGCCGACGCGGCGATCAAGGTGGCCAACTCGATCTGGATCGGATCGGTGTCCTGGAACTCATCGATCAGCAGCCGCCGGTAGCGCCGGTGAAGACTGCGGCGAGCCTCGACGCTGGTGCGCAGCAACCGGCGCGCGAAGACGAGCAGATCGTGGAACTCCAGACGCCCGTCACGGAGCCGCTCCTCGGCGGACGCGACGGTGAATCGGGCGACCTCACCGGCCAGCACCCGGAGCACGGAGTCGGCAGCATCGTCGCGGATGGCTTCGAGGGTGGCCTCGGCCGCGGCGACTTGTGCTGCGGCGGCCTTCTTCTGGTCCTTGCCACCCCAGTTGGCCGCCTGACCCGCACTGGCGTGCGTCCAGTGTTTCGAAGACTTGGTCCGCCGGGCGACCACTCGGATCAGCGAACGGTCCGAACCGTGGGCGAGCGCCGCGGCGACCTCGGCGATCTCGGGACCGAACCCCAGCAAGCGTGCGGCCAGCTTGTCGTCGGGGATGGTCGCGCAGTGGGCCAGGACGGGTTCGAGGCCGGCGATCGCGACACTCGCGGCCGCCCGATCCACCTGAGGGTCGGCCACCGGCTCGGAGACGAGCGCGCCCAGACGGTCCCAGTTGTCGGCGAACACGGCCGCGACCTCGCGCAGCGACGCATGCTTCGGATCGTCGACCCGTACGTCGAGCAACCGGGCGAGGGTGATCACCGGCTGGAGTTCCACGGTGGCGAACATGCGATCCACCTGCTCACGCCATCGATCTCCGAACTCGAGCAAGCTCGCGACTTCGTCGAGGACTTCGACGTTGGGTGGTAAGCCCGCTTCGATCGGATGCTCGGCGAGGATTCGCTGGGCGAAGGCATGCACGGTGCCGATGGCTGCGCCGTCGAGATCGGCCAGCGCGGCTTCGCACCGGGAACGTGTCTCCGGGTCACTGACCGGATCGTGCACTCTCCGCTCGAGTGCCTCCCGAATGCGTGATCGCAGCTCGCTCGCCGCCGCCTCGGTGAAGGTGATCGCGGCGATTTCCCGCATCGGAACCTGCCGGGTGACGACCAACGACACCACGCGATCAACGAGTTGCTTGGTCTTGCCGGTTCCCGCCCCGGCCTCCACGAACAGCAGCTCGTCGAGACCTTCGTGGGTGATTCGACGGCGGACCGCGTCATCGATCAGCGAGTCGGTCATTCCTCCACCTCGGGCATAAGGTCGTGGAACACGCGGAACTCGGGTGCGGCCTCCTTGGCGTCGTACTGAGCGCCGCGATCGGCCGGACAGACTGCGTCGAAGTCGCAGTAGGTGCAGTTGCCGCCCGCCGCATTGAAGAAGTTGGGTTCGCCGGGCACGGCCGGGAAGATCCCGCCGTCGATCCCGGCGACAATCTGGCCGACGACCTCACGGAAGCGGTCCTCGGTCGCGCGGTCGAGCACGACTCGGTCGCGCTGGAATCCGCCGCGCCGACTGATGTACCAGTACGCCGACTCGACCGACTCGGCGCCGGACTGTTGCCGGACGGCCTCCGCGTAGAGCGGGAGTTGGAGCCGGTGACCCGCCCAGACCGGGTCGTCCTCACAGCCCTCGGGCGGGCTGGGTTGTCCGCCGGTCTTGTAGTCGAGCACGACCCGGGTGCCGTCGGGCCGTTTGTCGGTCCGGTCGGCCCGACCCCGGAACCGGACGACGGCGCCGCTCGGAATCGTCACCTCGACGGCGGGCGCGTCGTCGAACCCGAACGGCACCTCGACCGACTCGGGCACCGCACCTTCGTCGACGCGATATGCCGAATCCCACACCAGGAACTCGACCACATCGGCCTCGATCTCCTCCCGGTGCAAGGCCCAGAGCACCGACTTCCCGGTGATCCCCTTCGCTTCAGCTTCGACGGCGAGTTCGTCGACGATCGCGAGGATTCGCCGCACCGCCGACGCCGGCCACGGTTCCCCCGCCGGGACCTGATCGCCGGTGGGCTTGGCCAACTCCTCCGCGATGAAGCGTTCCAAGACCGCGTGGACCAGCGTGCCGCGCGCCAACGGTGACAGTTCGAGCAGTCGTTCCGGCTCCTCTTCGACCGGAACCCGCACCACGTTGGCAAGGAAGTATTTGAAGGGGCATTCGCACCAGTTCTGCAGCCGGGTGGCCGACACGATCTGGCCAGTGGCCGGCGACGGCACGTGCTCGGCCACACCGCTGACGTTGCCGTCCCATCGAGTCAAGGCCGACGACGATCTTCCACGGATCGCATCAATGCCGTGGGCGACGGGCGTCGCCGCGATCAACTCGTGGTCGATGACGTCACCGTCGGCGACCGACGCGGCCAGCACTCCGAGATCGCGATCGGCCACGGTCGCGGCGAGTTCGATCCGGGCCAGGCCTGCGGCAAACGACGGCACGACGTCGACTCCGGCCGCGGCCTCGACCGCGTCGAAGGTGCTCGCGAACACCCGCTCGCCGCGTTGGAGGGCGGTCGCAGTTTCGAGCAGGTAGCGCGACGGCAGCCGTTCGCGCGCCGATCGGAGGTCGCCGCGGGCGTGAGTGAGCACTCGATGAACGGATCCGGCGGCGAGCGCGGCGAGATAGGCACGGCGCTGGAGTGCACGTCGGTGCTCCCGAGTCGGCAACTCCGAGTCGACCGCCAGCTCGCGATCGACATCGGCGAGGAGCGCGTCCTCGCGTCCGGCTGCGGGCACCACGCCTTCGGCGAGTCCGACGACGAACACCGCGTCGAGGTCGAGACCGATACCGGTGGCCAAGCCCGCGCAGAGCACGCCTTCGCCGTACCGGCCGATCCGCCCGACCGGCGATCGCAGCTCCATCGAGACGGCACTCGCGAAGACCGCAAAGCTCGGGTCGGGTTCCACCGCGTCGAGCGCCGCGCAGCGGTCCAGCACGAGCAGTACCTGCGCCAGCGCTTCACGCTCGGGCACCGGCCAGGTCGATCGAGCCTCGGCATCACCGAGCAGGTCGGCCAGCACGGTTCGGGTCTCGTGGGCCCGCGCCGCCCAGCCCGTGGTCTGCTCCATCACGTTCAGCCGAGCGCGAAGGTCGGCGACGAACGCCCGCAGGGCGCGGGTGGCCTGCGCTTCTTGCCGGAACCCGATCTCCCGCCCGATGCCCGCGGCCGCCCGATCGTCGGCCTGCTGGTCGAGATCTCGCGCGTAGGCATCGAGGCCGAGTTCCCAACCGTCTCCGTCCACGACGCCGGCTCGCCGCGAGATCCGATCCCATCGCTCGATCGGGATCGGAGCGCCATCGACGCCCCGCATCGGGGTGCTGGCAAAGAACGCGACGAGTTCATCGCGGGCGAATGCTGCGCCGACGAGGTCGAGTACCCGACCGAGCGTCCGCCCGGCGGTCGTGTCGGCCAGGGTGCGGACGCTCGGGCCGTTGTGGGCGACGCCTGCGGCCTGAAGCGCGGCGTCGATCGTGCGCGCGTACGGCTCGACCGGTGGGTAGAGGATCGCCATCCGGTCGAACCGCACTCCGGTCTCGGCGATCGCCAGCAGCCGCCGCAGTACCGCCCGCACTTCCTCGTCCGGATCGGAGGCCGTGATGATCTCGGTTCCCGTCGGCACCGAGTGCTCCCCGAACCCATCGAACGCGACCCCGAGCGCCCGGCTCGCGTCCCGAACCGCATCGTCGGCGGCGGCGTCTCCCGTCAGGGCCACCAGCGCGACGCCCGGCCGGACGCGGAGCACTTCACCAACGAGCGTGCGGAGGCGGGGCGGCATCGGCTGCGGAAGGTGCAGCACGATCGCACCCAGTGCCGAGACGGTGACATCGCCGGCCGCGACAGCCGCGATCGCGTGATCGGCCAACGCGTCTTCGTCGGCGAAGTGGTCGAGGCGATGCCGCACCCGCCGACAGATTGCGACCAGGGCCTGCGCGCGCACGGAACCGGCCCGGGCGATCCGATCGAGCGTCTCCGGTTGGGCCCGCGACAGTTCGGCGTACCGACGGGCCAGTGCCCGCTCGGTACCCGCGTGGGTTGCCACCGGGCCGAACATGCCGGGGTCGGCGCGGAGTTCCTGGCGGATCGCCGCGATCAACAAGGGTTCGGTGAGCTGTTCCTGGCCGGCGAGCGATGCCCGGGCCCGACCCAGACGCTCGGCCACCGCGTACGGCGTGAGGAACCCCACATTGGCGAGACCCCGGTCGCGCGCGACCACCCGTCGAGCGGCCAGGCCGGCCGCATTCGACGGCACGATCACGGTCACGGGTCGCAGCCGATCCTCGGCTTGGAATCCGGCGATCGCGCCGGCCAGCGCAGTCGTCGCGGCCGCGCCGTAGCTCACTCCCTGCACCGAATCGATCACCGCGGCACCGTACCAACCCGGTGAGACCACGCCGGAGCGTGGCAGTGGATTCAGGTGGCGGGCTTGGCCTGGTCGCGACCGTGGTCCATCGGTTGGTCGGCGTCGTGGTCCATGGCCGGCGTCGCGTCGACCAGTGCGCGGCTGCTCATGCCCTTCGGTTTGCCGAACCGGTCGTCACCCTTCGGGTCGATGACGAGCTTGGACCCTTGGCACGGCGCCGCCACCAACGCCGCAGTGTTCGCGGCGTTCTCGGGCGCGTCGTTGAACTGACCGACCTGGGAGTCAAGGCGCGGGTTGTCGGCGGAGAACACGCCATCCGGGCTCGGGCAGTTGTCGAGCCAGTAGTGGCCCATCCAGCCCGTGCGCCCACCGACCTTGCCGCCGCGGGCCGCACATTCGCCGGGGTCGGTGTTGTCGCCGCCGATGACGAGACCCGCGCTGTTGGTGCACAGACCCGAGTGGTAGTGCCACGGCATGTACTTCGCCCAGAGATCGGCATTCGGGTCGGTGCTCGGCGAGTCCGGGGAGAACACCATGTAGCTCAGGCCGACGATAGGAGCAGTCGGTGCACTGCCGCCGTAGAGCAACATGAGCGGCTTGTCGAGCTCCGCCTTCGGGCCGAAGTTCTTCACGCACACGTAGTGCGCGGCGATACCCGGTACGTAGACCGTTGCCCGATAGCACCCGGCGTCGAGCGCAGCCTGCGCGGTCGGATACTGCTTCACGACCGCGTCCATCGCCGCGAACTCGCCGTCGAGAGTCGCGCACTGCTTCGTGTCGACGATCGGCTTCCACGAATGGGCGCCGTGGGTGTTTCCCATGTGCTCGACGTGCCCGGCCGCTTCCGTCGCCGGGTTCTGGGCCCAATACCCGACCGTGTTGAAGTCCCAGTCACACCGACCCGGCTTCTCGGTCGGCGCCACCTTTCCGCCGTCAGCCGATTTCGCATCGGAACCACCGCACCCAGCCACGACGAGGCCGAGCGCAAGCGCGAGGGCGCCCGTGGCCCGGCGAGCGGAACGACGTGCGGTGAGGTTCATTCCCGAGATCATCGGACCAGCGTGACATCCGCCACCTGCGCAGAGCAAGCACCGTTGGTTCCCGTGCCTCGCTGCGGCCGGTCGTAGCATCGTCGACGATCCCTCCGTTTCCTCACGATCGCAGTGAATGGCGACCTACCAACCGCTTCCCGACGCTCCCTCGTGGTTTTCCCGCGCCCTCGCGGTGCCCATCGAGCGCGCCACCGTCGACGTCGACGGTCCGATCAACTATCTGGCCTGGGGCACCCCGGGGAACCGGGGCCTCGTCTTCGTGCACGGTGGTGGCGCGCACGCACACTGGTGGACGCACGTGGCGGCCACCTTCGCCGACGAGTTCCGCGTCGTCGCCCTCGATCTCTCCGGGCACGGCGACAGCACCCACCGCGACGAGTACTCCCTCGAGCAATGGACCGACGAGGTGCGGGCCGCCGCCGTCGCCGGCCAGATCGACGGTCTCCCGGTGGTCATCGGCCACAGCATGGGCGGCTTCGTCACCATCGCCACGGCCGCACGTCACGCGAGCCATCTCTCGGGGGTCATCATCTGCGACTCCCCAGTCACCGAACCCGACCCCGAGATCGGTGCGTACCACCTACGCGAAGCCTTCGGACGGCCGCGCACCTACGAGACCATCGACGAAGCGGTTGCCCGCTTCCGCACCGTCCCCGGCCAGGCCCACTACCTCGACTACGTGATGGATCACGTGGCCCGTCAGTCGCTGCACGCGGTCGACGACGGGTACCAGTGGAAGTTCGACCGTCGCATCTTCGAACAGTTCGGTGCCGGCATGCGCTCCATCGCACTCCCCTACCTCGACGACGTCACGTGTCGGCTCGCGTTGTTGAAGTCGGAGTACGGCTTGGTGACCGACGACATCGGCGCGTCGATGTACCACCGACTCGGACGCGTCACCCCGATCATCGAGATCCCCGAGGCCGGTCACCACGCCATGCTCGATCAGCCACTCATCCTGTTGACCGCGATCCGTACACTCCTCGCCGACTGGGACCACTCCGAAGCCCACCGCCGTCGCGCCTGAGCGGTCGCCCCGTTACGCAGAGGGTGGACGGAGCGACTCCCCGAACGTTCCGGTCGCGGCACCGTCGAAGCCGGCCTGCCGCCAGGCCTCGTACGCGACGACACTGACCGCATTGGCGAGGTTCAAGCTGCGGTTCTGCGGACGCATCGGAATCGAGAGCCGCGCGTCGTCGGCGAAGTCGGCGAGAACATCCTCGGCCAAGCCGGTTGCTTCGCATCCGAACACCACGACGGCGTCCGCCGCGAAGTTGACCTCGTCGTAGCGGCGTGATGGTGCACGGCTCGTCGTCGCGTACCACTGGCGATCGCGCCCGATTCCGTCGCGACATTCGTCCCACGACTCCCACACGTGGAGATCGCTGATCTCGTGGTAGTCGAGCCCGGCCCGTCGGAGTGCGGCATCGTCGATGAAGAATCCCAGCGGCCCGACGAGATGCAGCGCGGCGCCGACGTTCGCGCACAACCGAATGATGTTGCCGGTGTTTGCCGCGATCTGCGGTTCTACGATCACGATCTCGAGCATCGACACCGCTTCCTCACTCAGCCGTTCAGTGGTCGTCACGAAGTAGCGCTTGACGCAACCGGTCCAGGCACGCATCGAGTTCAACATCGTCGCCGTTCGCGACCCAATAGGGAATGTCCAACAGCGGCAGCGCCCGCGCCCGAATGTCGATTTTGGCGCGCAGCACCAGGTCGTCGCCGTAGGCGGCCAGGGCCGCGTCCAGCAGGCTGGCGTGGTCGAGGCCCATGAAATCCTTCGACCGATCGAACACCCCCATATCGTCGAAGTCGATCACGCCGATTCGTCCATCGTCGCCGAGTACCACGTTGTAGGCACCCAGATCGCCATGACACAGACGCGGTTCGCTTCCGAGCGTTCGCATCGATTCGGGAAGTTCGCTCGTCACGAACCGATCGAGGTTCGCCATTTCCGTAGTGGTCAACCGGTGTTCCAACGTCGGAAGCGCGCTCGTGTACCGCTTCGTGAACCCCGCGATCTCCTCGTCGATAGTCACAATCCGCGCATCCCCGAGAGGCTTGCCGTGCAACCATGCGAGGAACCCACCGATGTCGGTGCCGATGCGCGCCCGATCCTTGTCGCGGAGTTGGGGCCCGACGCGTCCGAGTTGTTCGCCGACGACGCCGATGCAACCGAAGTACGCGGCGTCGGGGCCGATCCATCGCACCGTGGGAACCTGCACGATCCCGTCACCGCCGTCGATGCGTTGCAGCGTCGCGATTGCGTTCGGATACGCCGCCCGAGCGACGGCAGTGCGCGGAAACTTGAAGACCACCGCACCGCGGTTGACGAGATAGACGCGACTATCCCAGCCCTCGTCGTCCAACACGACCTCGTCCTCGACACGCAGTTCCGCGAGTTCCCGCACTATTGCCATCTCGCGGGCGATGTCGTCCGGAGTGTTCATTGAAACACTCGTTCGATCACCAACGCTGACGGGCTTCCTCCGCGAAGCCCAGGAGGTCGGAGAACTCGAGGCGCAGCCCGGCGTCGGTCGTGAGTTCTCCCGCCCAGGTACCGAACACTTGGTGCACCTCGCTGCCGAACTCCTCATCGCCGACGTCGGTGTGTTTGTCGAACCGAGGAGTGAGCACCACATGCAGCTGCCCACCTGGATCGGTGACCGTCCATGGTGCGAACGGGTGGTCCCAGTCGTACTGCCAGACGAGTTCGTTCCCGAGTTTTGTGAGTACCCCGTCGACGATGAGGCCGTTCTCGGTGAACCCGGTGCCTTCGGTCCACTTCGCACCGAACTGCAACCCGATCACGTGATCACCCGAGCGACCGGCACCACCACCCCAGTTCCAGTTGATGGCGTGGGGCCAGCGTCCGCGACCGACGTCGAGCACACCCCAGGCATCGCTCCCTTGCCCCAGCAGCCAGCGCTCGTCGCCCACGACGAGTTCACCCGCGGCGGGTCGGGCCTGGTGTTTCGACGTGAAGTTGAACAGGTCGTCGCTCCACGGGATCACCACGTTCAGCGACTCCTGCCCAGCGGGCTGGGCGACCACGACGTCGAAGCGGCCGGGCCGACCGTCGGCCTCGGTCCAGCTCGCGCGCAGGCGCGTGCCGTCGTCGTCGTCGTCGGCGTCGATCGTAAGGTCGAGGCCATCCCGGGCGACGTGCAGCGTTTCGGTGCCACACCGCTCGGGAAGGTGCATCACCTCGGACTCCGTGACGATGGCCGTCCCTCCCGACTCACCGGTCACAAGATTGGCCCACCACACGTCGGCGAGCCCGAGGTGGTCGATGTCGGAGTACACACACGACACGACGAGATCATCTGCGAGCACTGCCCAGTAGTCCCAGCGCTTGTTGAGACCCCAGACACCGTCGAGGTTGGCCCGATGCAGCGGATGCCGAGACCACCCGCGTGCCGCCGGATTCAACGCGGTGCCGTCCGCCACACAGAGGTCGACGGGCTCGGTGATCTCAGGCTCGTGGGTCATCGGGCGCGGAGCCTAGCGACGGAGCGTCGGTCGCTCATCGGGCCGGCGACCTGCCAGGATCACGCCATGATCCAGACCCACGACGCCGACGGCGTTCGCCTCCTCACACTCGACCGGCCCGACAAGCTCAACGCGATGACCAGCGCCTCGTACCAAGCCTGCGCGGACTCACTCTCGGAGGCCGCGACCAACGATGCCATCGCGGCCGTCGTCATCACCGGCGCGGGCCGAGCATTCTGTGCCGGCAACGATCTCGGCGAACTCATGAGCGCCGCTCGCGGCGAGTCGACGAATGTGGGTGCGGAGCAGGGCCACGCGTTCGCCACGTTCATGCAAGCGATCGCAACCTTCCCGAAGGCACTGCTTGCGGCGGTCAACGGCGTCGGCGTCGGTATCGGCATGACACTGCTTCCGTTCTGTGACGCCGCGTTGATCGCGGAGTCGGCGCGTTTGCGCGGCCCGTTCGTGCCGCTCGGCGTGGCCCCGGAAGCGGGTTCGTCGGCGACGTTTGCGGCAGTCATGGGTTGGCAGCGCGCCGCATACACCTTGCTGTCGGGCCGGTGGGTGTCGGCAGCCGAAGCGGTTGCGTGTGGGCTCGCCCTCGAGGTCGTGCCCGACGGCGAGGTCGCGGCGCGAACCGTGGCGATGGCTCGAGAGATCGCGACCGCGGGTCCGCTCGGGTCGATCGTGGCGACGAAGGCCCTGATCATCGAGGGGCGTCGCGATCTCGTCGACGCGGCGCGAGCACGCGAAGACGCCACCTTCGCGACGCTGTTCGGGGCAGGTGTTCCCGGGACGACCACCACGTTCTGATCGGCGCAGCGCGCAGCCTCGGGGGTCTCTCCCCCGACCTCGACTAGAACTCGGGGAGGGCCGGCGCGTTGGGATGGTCGGGATCGAGCGCCGGATCCCCATCGGGCAGCGTGCCGTCGAACCAGGGTTCCAGCTTCCAATCCGGCACCGGCGCATCGCCGGAGGCCGACGGCACGAACGGCGAACGTTCGACCAACTCGTAGTGGTGCACGTACCGGCGGCAGTTGGCGAACACGGCCTCACCGCGCACCCGGACCACCATGAGCGCGCCGGGATAGGCCTCGATCAGCGGATCCGCCTCGTCGATGCTCGCCACGCCGTTGAACCGCAGGCGCGTACCACCTTCGAGGTCGACGAACAGGATGCCGACGTTCGGATTCACCACCAGATTCCCGGTCGACAGGAACATCCCGTTGCCGTCGTAGACCGGAAACGCGATCGTGTGTTCGTCGACGACTCGCACGAACCCGGGCTCGCCGCCCTTGTACGAGCACTGCGGCATACCGTCGGCGTCGGTGGTGGCGAGGAAGAACATGTCCCTCGCCTCGATGAACTGCCGGTACGGGTCGCCGATCAGGTCCGTGGTGACCTCCGCGAGCCGATCCGCGAGACGGCGGGTGTCGAACCGATCTTGCAGCGCCCGCTGCCCCTCGTGATATTCGCCCATCGTCTGTCCTCCCAACTACCGAACGATCGAGGCTAGCTTCGACGCGATGAGCTTCTCGTGGGTGGACGACGGCGTCACGACCCGAGGCGTCACGGAGCGTGGATTCGCGGTCGAGCGCGCCGAGCGAAGGGTCCCCGGCGTGGTCTGGACCCCCGAAGATGCGCAGGACGTCCGTCCGCTGGTGCTGCTCGGCCACGGCGGGTCGGGCCACAAACGTATGGAGTATGTCGTCGCGGTCGCGCGGTGGCTGGTCCGCCGCCACGGATTCGCGGCCGCGGCGATCGACGGGCCGGTCCACGGCGATCGTCGCACCGACGGCGGGAACGACACCGATGCCGTGAACCGCGACTTCTTTCGCATGTGGCGCGAGGACCCGACCCTGACCGACGAGATGGTCGCCGACTGGCGGGCAACCCTCGACGCCCTGTCGGACCCATCGGTACTCGGCGCCGGACCGGTCGGCTGGTGGGGTATCTCGATGGGGACCATCCTCGGGCTGCCGGTGGTCGCGGCCGAGCCGAGGATCTCTGTCGCCGTCCTCGGCCTCATGGGACTGACCGGTCCGACGAAGGAGCGGCTGCGGGCCGACGCCGCGGCCGTGCGGTGCCCGGTGCTGTTCCTCGTGCAGTGGAACGACGAACTGTTCAAGCGCGAGAAGGCGTTCGACCTCTTCGATGCACTCGGCACCGCCGACAAGCGACTGCACGCGAGCTCGGGCACCCATATGCAAGTCCCGGTCGAGGAGTTCCGCGCCAGCGTGACCTTCCTTGCCGACGCCCTGGGCGGCGGGTCATGAACCCCAAAGTCGACGCGTTCATCAGCCGGTCGACCAAGTGGCCCGACGAAATGGCGGCGCTCCGACCGATCCTGCTCGAGGCCGGCCTAGACGAGGCCATCAAGTGGGGGAAACCCACCTTCAGCCACGACGGCAAGAACATCGTCATCTTCCAGGAGATGAACGATTTCCTCGCGCTCATGTTCTTCAAGGGTGCACTCCTCGCCGATCCGAAGGGCGTACTCGAATCGCAGGGTCCCAACTCTCGTTCCGCGCTCCGCATGTGCTTCCGATCGGTCGCCGACGTCACGCGATTGTCGAAGACCGTGACGAGCTATGTGGCCGAAGCCATCGCGGTCGAAGCGGCCGGACTCGAAGTCGGGCCTGCACCCGAGGTGGTGTTCGCCCCGGAACTCCAAGCTCGACTCGACCGGGACAAGAAGTTCCGCGTGGCGTTCGAAGCCCTCACCCCGGGCCGGCGGCGGGAGTACAACCTCCACATTTCGAGCGCGAAGCAGGCCGCCACCCGCGCATCACGCGTCGAGCAATGTGCACCGAAGATCCTCGCCGGCAAGGGCTTCCGCGACCGCTGACCACCCCCACTCTCCAGCGTTTGGCGGCTGGTGACGCGCTGCGGACCACCAGATGCCAAACGGTGTGGGTGGGGTCAGGTGGGCATGCCGTGGTGGGGTGGCACGACCCGTTGGCCGATGGCATCGGCGCGCCGGTGGAGCAACGCGACCGTGTCGTCGAGATCCCTCGCGATGATGTAGCGACGCTGCGCGGTCTCGCTCACGACGAACTCGCCGAGTTCTTCGAGGTTCGCCTCGGTGACATCACGACCGGCCTTGGCCAACATGTCCTTCATCTCGTCGAACGTCATCCCGGTGCGGCCCGTCCCCTCACCCTGGCGCTGGAGACCGTCCGGCCGATTGCGACTCGCCGTGAACAGACCCGTCCGCAACAACCCACCGGACGGATAGAAGACCGAGGCGCGCAACGCGGTGTTCTCCGAAACCAGGTTGTGGTGCAAGGCCTCGGTGAAACAGCTGACCGCCGCTTTCGACGCGGCGTAGACCGACGCGATCGGGACCGGGGCGAAGCCCCCGTCACCGGACGACGTGTTGATCACCTGACCGGGTTCGCCGCCCTCGATCATGCGCGGCACGAACTCCGAGACACAGAACGCCATGCCGAAGACGTTGACGCCGAAGCACCAGCGCCAGTCGTTGGGTTCTTGCTGCCACGGCTTCCCACCCCCACCGGAGGTGACGCCGGCGTTGTTGTACAGCAGGTTGCACCGGCCGTGCGCGGCGTAGACCGCATCGGCCAGCGCCGCGACGGAACGCTCGTCGCTGATGTCGGTGCGGTGACCCGAGACCGGGCCGAGTGGCGAAAGATCGGAGACGGCCGCGTCGAGCGCGCCTTGCTCGACGTCGGCAATCACGACCGTCGCACCGTGTCGCAACAGTGCACCGACGATGCCGCGGCCGATGCCGCCCGCACCCCCGGTGACCACTGCCACCATCCCATCGATTTCGAGCAGTTGGTCAGTCATTGACTCAGCCTCACGCCTTCCACTCGATGCCGTAGTCGTCGAACCAGAAGCGGGCTTCGCGGATCGCGTTCGGAGGAGTCCGCCGCGACAGATCCTGGTTGAGTTGCTCGGGCGTCGGACCAATATCGGCCGCGATCGCGGTGAGTGAGTCGAGGTCGAGGTCGTAACAGCGAATCGCGTTGAGCCCGAGCAACAACCGCGTCTCCTCGACCGGAATCGCCTGGAAGTCGGTGGAGAGCCGGGCCGCTGTGTTGGGCCAGGTCCCTTCGGGGTGCGGATAGTCGGTGCCCCACATCAACGCGTCGAGGCCGTTGGCGTAGCGCCGCCGCAGTTCCGGCTTGCTCATCGCCGAGGCTCCGATGAACACGTTGGTGCCGACGTACTCGGACGGCAGGCGTTGGATCAGGCCCTTCGTACGCGACGACATCTTCTTGACCTTCCAATTCGAACCGCCGAACATCACGTCGGCCTTGAACAAGAGATCACCAACCCACCAAGATCCGCACTCGACCGGCGCGTACTTCAGATTCGGGAACTGATCGAACTTGCCGGCCAACAACAGTTGCCACAGCGGCCGGTGCGTCCAGAACGCGACTTCGAGCATGTACTGGGCCATGTTGTCGTTGTACGAGTCGGTGTCGGCCTCACCCGAGTGGGTATGGACGACCAGCCCGGCCTCGGCACATGCGGCCCAGACCGGGTCGTACGACGGGTGTCCGTAGGACGGATGGTCGTGCCACATCGTCGGGATCATGATGCCCTTGATCCCCGGCTTCCCTGCGAGCGCCTCGACTTCGGCGACCGACTCCTCAATGCCGTGCGTGACCGGCACCAACGCCACCCCCGCGCGTCGCGGCGGGTTCGTCGCGCAGAACTCCTCCAGCCACCGGTTGTGCGCCCGCGCGCCAGCCCACGCGAGGCGCGGATCCGTGATGAGGCCGGCGTGCAGTCCGGCGCCGAACGGCGGCGCCTCCATCCCGGTCACGGCGTCACCGTCGGCGAAGATCACCTCGCCCGCCACGCCGTCGGTGTCGAGGGTCTTGTCGCGGATGGTCGGGTCGTACGCGCCCTTCAGCCCGACCTCGTTGTCGGTCTCCCACTGCTCGACGTACTCGCCGTTGAGTTCCTCGACCATCGCGCGGTGCTCGTGGCGGGTCGCCAACCACTCGTCGAACTCGGCGTGCACCGAACGCTCGAGGTACGGCCGGTAGTCCTCGACGTAGAGCCCCGCGTGCGTGTCCGACGACACGATCACATACGGGGCGTTGCTCTGATCGATGCCTTCCACCGGGTTTCCCATGGTGTTGTCCCCTTGCCGGTTCTATGACGGTGTCCTAGAGTGCCTATGACACTGTGACAGAACCGACGAGGGCGCGCAACACCCATGGCGAGCACCGCGACCACCTCACACCCTGAGCCCACCGACCGCACCGGGCGCCGCACCGGTCTCGAACGCGACGACATCGTGGCGGCCGCGCTCGATCTCGTCGAACGCGACGGGCCGAGCGCACTCACGATGCGGCGGTTGGCCACCGAACTCGGTGTCGGCACCCCGACCATTTACTGGCACCTCGCCAGTCGCGACGAGTTGGTCACCGAAGTGATCCGCCTCCAGTCGAGCCGGCTCGCCGAACAGGCCATCACCGGCACCACCGCCCGAGCGCGCGTCTACAGCGCCGCTCGCAACGTCTGGACCAGTTCGATCGAACACCGCGCGACGACGTCACTCGCTCATCAGACGGGAACATCGTCACTGCTCGCCCACCATCTCGAAGCCGCGTTGGTCATGGAACTCGAGGCCGCCGGACTCACGGGCGCCGCCGCCGCCGATGCAAGCCGCGCCATCCTCATCACCATCAGCGGCGCGTTGGTGCTCGCGTTGCGGGACCTCTCGACCTCTCCGCCCGGCACCCGACCGGATGCGCTGTGGGCCGCGAGCGACGCACCGATCTCCCCCGCCACGCGCACCGCCCTGCGCGCCGAACCCGACCTCGACGCGCTCTCGGCCGAATCGTTACGAGCCGTCGTCGATCACTTCGTCCCGGCCTGACCGGGCGTCACCGAAACGAGGACCACCATGACCGATGCGCCCATGTCCCGGCCCGGCGAAGTCGCCGGATGGCCGAAACTCGTCGTCACCTATGGCACCGATCCGGCGAATATCGCGCCGCTGCTCCCACCGGGAATCGAACCGCTCGACCCGACGGTGACGGTCGGGTTCTACTGCGTCCCGGTGCTCGGCGAGCCCGAGTTCGGCGTCAGTGTGAAGGTCCCGGCCGCGTGGCAGGGCGTCGAGGGCTTCTACAGCCTTGGCCTCGGCATCGACCAGGAAGCCGCGGTCCACATCAGCGGCGAGACGAACGGGCAACCGAAGTTCCTCTGCACCATCAAGCTCTTCCGGCTCGGCGACGCGGTCACCGCGCGCGCCACGCACCAGGGGTACACGTTCGTGGAGTTCACCGGCCAGGCCACCGGCACGACCCCACCTCGCGCCGGTGACTTCACCGAACACGAATGGTGGACCAAGTACTCCCGAGCCGTCGGTGGCGCGAGTGGCGCATACGACTACCCGCCGCACGTGGTCGACGTCGCGACCACATTCGAACAGCAGCACCTTGAAGACGTCGACGGCACCTTGCTCCTCCGCGACAGCCCGTGGGATCCGATCGCCCGGTATCTTCCGATCCTCGAACCGGGCACCGCGCAACTCGTCACCCACCAACCCAAGGCACGCGTCATCACGAATGCCGGTCCGATGGACCCGGACGCGTTCTGGCCCTACGCCGACGTGATCAGCGGCAGCCGCTGGCCCGGCGATCGCGGCGGGCCGCGCGCGTAGTCCGAGCCGGCCACAACTGTCTGGAATCCGAGGAGCACCCCCGATGTCGACCTCCGAGCTCGCCGAGCCGGCCATGTTCAACCCGCTCGCCGACGGATACGTCGAGTGGCCCTACGACCAGTACGCCCGCCTGCGCGCCGAAGATCCGATTCACCGGTCCGAACTGCTCCACGGGTACTGCGTCACCCGTTTCGCCGATGTCAACACGATCCTCCGGGACCCGAGCATCTCGTCCGAACTCGACAACGCCATTCCGACGCCACTCACGATCGACGAGATTCGCCGACGCGACGAAGCCCCTCGGCAGGGTCGCACGCTCGTGCTGCTCGACGACCCGGACCACGCGCAGATCCGCTCCCTGATCGCGAAACCCTTCCGCCCTCGTGAGGTCGAGGATTTGCGGGGCCTCGTCGAGGACCGGGTCCGCGTGCGGGTGGACCACCTGATCGCGGCTCACGGCTCGGGCGTGATCGAGTTCGACCTCATCGAGGACTTCGCCTACCCGCTGCCCGTCGAGATCTTCTGCCAGATGCTCGGAATCCCCGAGGAGGATCACCCCGTCTTTCGGTTCTGGGTCAACTGCATCGCGCGTTCGCTCGACCCGGTGATGGACGCGGTCGAACGCGAGGCCCTGGTCAAGCACATGGACGAGATGTATGCGTTCATCGAGACGCTGATCGAGGAGAAGCGAGGCCGGGACGACGACGACATCCTCTCCGACCTCATCCACACCCAGGAGGACGGCCAGAGCCTCAGCCACGAGGACCTGATCACTCAGATCGTCACGCTTTACGTGGCCGGGCACGAGCCCACGGCCGGACTCGTCGGCAATGGAATGCTCGCCCTGCTCAACCAGCCCGACCAGTGGACGCTCCTCCAAGCCGACCGGTCGCATCTCCGTAATGCGGTACACGAACTCTTGCGCTACGACGGTCCCAACCAGTTCGTGCGTCGCATCGCGATGCGCGATATGGACTTCGAGACCCCGAGTGGCACGACCACGATCCCGGCGGGTTCGGTGATCTACGCGTCGCCCGCATCCGCGAATCGCGACGCGCAGCGCTGGGGCGACACGGTCGACACGGTCGACATCACCCGGGTCGATGCCGGCCAACACCTGCAGTTCGGTGCCGGTATCCACGCGTGTCTCGGCTCCCACCTGGCCCGGCTCCAGTCCGAGGCGATGTTCGCCGCGCTGCTCGACCGGTTCGAGAACGTCGAACTCGCAGGCGATCCGGTCTGGAGCACTCGCATGGTCATTCGCGGGCTCAACCAGTTGCCGGTGCGAGCCACCCTTCGCTGACACCAACCACAGTCGGCGATACTGAACCCGTGACCCCGGCCGCCGACGACGCCACCGCGCAGTCGCGTCCGGATCCCCGCCGCGCCCGCATCGACCCGGAGTCGATCGAGTTCGCCGAAATCGGCTGGCCGGCACCGAGCGAACTGCTCGACACGATCATCAGGAACGAGGCCGTCCACGCGATCGCCGATCGGGACGAACTCCGCCGGCGTGTGGAACCGAGCGACCGGCGGATCTACGCGCTGTTCCACCCGGCGACGCCGGGTGAACCGTTGGTGTTCGTCGAGGTCGCGCTGACCCGGGGAGTACCCGATTCCATCACCGAACTTCTCACGCCCGACCGGGACCCGATCGCCGCCGAGGCCGCCGACACCGCCGTCCTGTACTCCATCAACAACGGACATTCCGACCTGCGCGGCTTGTCGTTGGGTCAGCAACTGATCAAACAGGCGACCGCGGCGCTGGCTCGCGAACTCCCGAACCTCGAGACGTTCGTCACGCTCTCCCCCGCGCCCGGGTTCGGTCGTTGGCTGCGCGATCACGCCGACGCGGGTGACCGCGACGCGACCGAACTCGTGGACCTGATCGCGACCCCCGGCTGGGAGCGGGACACCGAACGCCGCGCCCGGCACGCCGATCTCACGACCGCGCTGGCCGGCACCTATCTCGTCGCAACTCGCCCGGCCGACGGCCGCCCGATCGACCCCGTGGCCCGCTTCCATCTCGGCAACGGCGCAACCATCGAGCGCATCAACCCGCAGGGCAACTTGTCGGCGACGGGCATCGCACAGTCGGCGGGAATGATGGTCAACTACCGATACGAGATCGGGCCCGACGACCGCTAGCGCAACCCCAGGATCACATCGAGATCGGCGATGGTCTTGGCGCCGTCGCCGTCGACCAGGATCGAACGGATGTTCAAGGCTTGCGCCGCGATCACGTTGCCCGCGAAGTCGTCGAGGAAGATGACCTGCTCGGGCGTGTATCCGCCGACCGTCAAGGCATGTTCGAAGATCGCGGGATTCGGCTTGCGCATGCCGACCTCGCTGCTGTCGATCACGAAGTCGAACAACTCGTCGACGGGCAACATGCCGCGCCAGTGCTCCTTCAACTCGACCACGTTGTTCGTGATGATCCCCGTGCCCAACCCCGACGTGCGGATGGTGCGCACGTACTCGACGAGCTCGGTGCGCAAACCACCGCCGTTCTCCCCCATCGCGATGAAGACATCCCAGATGTCGATCGCCAGACCCTGCCGGGCACCGATCTCGGTGATCCGATCACGGGCATCGTTCAGGGTGATCTCGCCCCGTTCGACTTGGTGCCACGGGTGATCACCGTCGATCCCGTACCCGCCGAACACGATGTCGGTGACCTGCTCTTCGGACGCGCCGATGCGTTGGGCGTACGCAGTGAACGCGTGGAACGGCGAATCGGTGAACACGCCACCGAAGTCGAAGATCACGGCCTTGAGTTCGGTGGTCATCGGCGATCTTCTAGCGCAGCCCTCTCCCGCCGCGCACGTCCGCCCGCCCGTCGCAGGATTGGAGAATCCGTCACGTCCCGGTACTGGCGGCGAGGGTCGAGCCGAAGATCTGCCAGGCCAGCAAGCTTTTCGCGACGAGTGACAACGTGATGTACGCGCGTTCGCCGACGAGGTAGTCGCTCCACTTCCCGATGCGCTTGTACTGGAGCCATTGATTGACGGCGAAGCAGTTGAAGAGCACGAAGAGCGAGATGAAGATGCCGTAGACGAACCCGGGCGGGCCCTGATCGGCGCCCGGTCCGATGAGGTAGATCCCAATCGCGAGCCACGGGACGGCCCCGGCCAGACAGCCGAGCCAGAAGGGCCCGAGTCCGGTGCCGGGCGCTTCATAGCGTTCCTGCATCCAGCCGAATCCGATCATCGATGCGTTCACGCCGACGAGGGCGAGGAGCGCCGCGATGTCGTCAATACCCGTCAGCATGGCGATCAACACGATCATGATCGACGCGCTGAGGGAGTACTCGACCCATCGGTAGGGGTTGCGACCCTGCTGGAGTTGGGCCTGGTACGAAGCCCAACGCGGGCCGGCCACCGTGAAGTGAGCCAACGCGGAGAGCGCAAAGAAGGCGGCGATCGCCCCGGCGAAGCTGAGATTGAACAAGGTGACTGCCTGGGTGCCGACGTCGGGGCCCGGTGGTCCCGTCATGTAGGTGGCACCGACCGGCAACGAGAAGTCGTTGGCCAACACGATGACTGCGATGGCCTGCGCAAGGTGCAGGGAGCCGGCAACCAGGTTGTAGGGGCGGAGCCGTGCCATCGCCGCGGCCGAGTTCCCGACCTCCTCGTTCATGACGGTTCCGAGGTGCCCTCAGTGACGTTCGGACCATCTTCGGTGACGATGGGGTGTTCGGCGTCCCAGTTTCTGGTGTCGGTCTCGTCGCGGTCTTGGAGTTCGCGGAAGACGGCGAGTCCGTAGAGGAAGACTGCGGTGGCGACCGCGAAGAAGATCACGGTGCCGATCGTGAAGAGGACGGTCTCGTTCATCGGGGGCTCCGTTCTCCGGCGAGGAGGAGCGCACCGAGGGATTGGATCGATGGGACCCAGATGCCGACGAAGATTCCGGCGCTGGTGTCGTCGGCGATGA
>JANLRZ010000057.1:0-1921 GCA_031362155.1 Acidimicrobiia bacterium
GAATGGACCGCCCGGTAGGACGGTGAAGTCCAGATCCTCAGAGAAGCGGTAGGTCTCGATATAGCACTTCTTGAGGCACGTCCCGCCCTTGAAAACCCACTGGTTCGCGAGGACCGGATCGGTGCCGATGCCCCAGAGCAACCACCCGAGCACGTAGTCCTTCTCGACGACTTCCTCGGCGAGGCCCCATTCCGTAACGCGCTCGATGATGTCAGCCCGCGTGATCACCAATCGCCTCCGGGTGTCCCGAGCGTGACATTGGCGCGGATGCCCCACCGGCGAACGATCTGGCCCTTGGCCTGCACGGAGGGATCGAGAGCGACGAGACCGGCACTCCGTCTCTCGAGGCAGTCCGCCCGGAGCGCGGCTGCTTCGACGCCGAGATGTTCGAGGATGAAGCCGAGACGCTTGAACACTGCGCGGTTGCCGAGCTGATCGCCGTACTCGACCAGCAGTCCGTCATCCCGGTACTCGCCGGTGAGGTACTCATGGATGATGTCGGCGACGGAACGCATTCCGCCTCCGAGAGTCGGATCGTCGAGGAGGTCGATGATTGTTCGCGTCGGGTCCGAGATGCTGACGCGGACCTGATCCCTCCAGACCGTCGTCGTGCCGAAGAACTTCTTCTCGGCGCGAACCGTCAGTCGATACGGCGTGCCCTGGAGTACCTGATCACGTTCACGAACCTTCTTCGCCGTGACAACAAGGACTGTGCGGAAGACCTGCTCAGTCAGGCCCCAGTGCTGGCACGCGGTCCAACCCCCGAGATAGCAAGGACTGAACGTCCGCTCCGCAACGACCCACGGGTCCTCGACCCATTCCCCGGGCCGACGCGCGTCTAAAGGAACAGCGACGTAGAGACCGCGACGGACTCGCGAGAGCCAGCCCCGTCGCGCTAGGTAGGCGAGGAGCTTGCGGGTCCGTTCGGCACCGAGCCCGAGTGCATCCGAAGCGTGCTCAACGTCGAATGCGCCCGGCATCTCGCGGTGGAGCTGCTCAAGAAGCGCGCGGTTTTCCCGGTTGATGCCCTCGACGTGTGTTCCAAGCGTTCCATTACCCATCTCATGGACCATCCTACGCTTGGAGTATATCGGTATACCGAGAGCGCGCGAGGGTGATTTTGGTAGGAGGTCGTACGCTCCGGATGTACCGCCAGGACGCACCGCAGTGGTCGGTCGGACCTTGGCGAGAGCCATCGGATCGCATCGGTTCTTCTAACGCGAATTCTAACGGGATCCATGGTACGCGCTGGGACTGGTTGGTCTTGGATGGGACGACGGCCACCGAAACGCAAGGTAGGACGGGTCTCATTGGCACTCGACGCAACGTGAAGAGACGGAGGCTTGGTCGCTCATAACCCGAAGGTCGTTGGTTCAAATCCAACCCCCGCCACCATCGAAATGCGCGTTGGAGCCGGTCCTCAGGGCCGGCTCTCTGCGTTTCGGCCCTGACTGCTCACGGCGCCGTCGCGACGGCCGGTTCCGTTCGGACCGAGATCGGTGTAGGGTCCGACCGCGGACACGATTATCGTCTGCGTTGGCGTCAGCCCCAAAAGGCTGGCACCGAACTGCGTTGCTCCGGACCCTGGTAGCGCCTCTGCCCAGTAGATCCGAGACGCCGCACTCCGTGCCGACGACCGCAATGTCGTTTGCCCGGCCCGACGCCTCCTCAGCATTGAGGAACGCATGACCGCACCGACCCAACCGATCCTCACTCACGACTTCCAGTTCGACGACATGCTGAGCGCCTACGACGCCTTCGCCCGCGCGGTGGAAAGCGCCGCGCGCATGGTCGTCATCTCCCGAGCGCCGTGATGACCATGGTGTTCGGGGTCGGTTTGGATGGGTGGCCCGACGTTGATCGTCCGGCGCCGGCGTTGGAACAGATCCTCGCACTCCGGGGGGAGTTCGACACCGCCAAT
>JANLRZ010000063.1:0-4124 GCA_031362155.1 Acidimicrobiia bacterium
TTGCGTTCGCCGTAACTCTTGGCCACCTTCACGAAGTCGGATTCCAGTGCCGACAGGTCGACCTTCGTGCCCATGGTCGCCAACTCGACGGTGAGATCGCGCCGTTCTTGGAGCATCTCGAGGCGTTTCGTGACCGACGCCCCTGCAACCGATGTCTCGATCGTGTCGAGCCGCTTCTTGATCGAATCGGCGGTGCGCTTCCGGCCCCGCTTGGGCTTGTTCTCGTCGAGGGCTTCGAGGTATTGCCGCACGCTCTTCCCGAGTTCCCGACCCTCGGCCAATGCCTTCTTGTGGTCGCTACTCATCGGACTGTTCTTCTTCGGCATTTCGGCTCCCAGATCACAGCGGTTCGTCAATGCCTGCCCCGAGCGCGCATTCTATCTGCTGGAGTTGGAGATTGGGATTCGGTTCCCTTTACCACTGCCCGGCGGCCGCTTACAGACAACCCGTCCCCGACATGTGGCTCCCGGAGTGGACCGTGATGCCTTGGCGGTTATCGACGTTGAAGCCCTGGCTGTTCAGGCGAAGCAGAGTCCCGATTTCCGAGATCGCGGTCACCGAGGTCATTCCGTGATTCACGTACATGCCGTTCGGAAGAAAGTCGCCGACAAACTTTTGAGTGAATCGACCGGTGTACGTGTGCCCACCCGTCTGAATGACGAAGCCACCCGTGGTGGTCAGGCTCAGCTGCCGAACGAGCCCATCCGGATCGTCACTGGCCAGTGCAATCACCTGGTCCTGGGTCAGTCCCGGCACGGTTGCAGCGATCGATGCATTGATGCGGGCATCAAAGGTGATGGTGGCCTCGGCACCGCAGGGGCCCGACTGCGCGTCCAGGTTTTCGACGGCGACCTGGTCGATATGCACGGTGTAGCGGGTGAGGCCCGGTCCGGCGGCGCCGACGGCGGCGGCTGGAATGAGGGCGGTTCCGGTGAGGACCAAGGCCGCGGTCAATGTTGTGCCGGCCCAGTTGGTGGTCGTGAATCGCATGGTGCTGCTCCCTTGTTCGCTTCGGCGTTGGTGCCCGTTCGTTCGGACGTTGGCTGTCCGAAGTGTCACGGTCCTGGCGTCCCGGGCGGAAGTGTCCGGTGTCCCGGGTGACCGGGATCCGGAGAATCGCACGGGAGAATCCCGGGTCTCCGGGACGCCCGTCCGTTGCGCCGGGACATCCCGGGTCGGCATGCTTCGCCCATGTCACTCGGCCGACGGGCGCTTCTTCTCGTGCCACTGATCTCGGTGGCGATCGGCATCGCTGGAGTCCTTGCGTACTCGGCGGTTCCTGACCCGACTCAGCTGAATCCCTACGCAGACGACCAGTTCCTGATCGGCCTGGCCAATCTCGGCGTCGGTTGGTATATCGCTGCCCGCCGGCCTGATCATCGAATCGGTTGGGTGCTCGTCGTGGCAGGGACCGCGGTATGGATGACCTTCGCCGGGTCGATCGGGCTGGCGTGGCTGTTCCTGCACGCGTCGTGGCCGGAGTGGCTCCTGCGCACCATTCTCCACGTGTCGAGTCCGGGCTGGCTCGTGACCCGCGGTTGCTTGCTGATCCTGGTCCCCTTGGTGTTTCCCGTTTCCCGGCCGACGTCGCGCTTCGCCCGCAGCGTGTGGCGGGTGGGCATCGCCACCATCGCGATCACCGCGGCCGCCCACTCACGCGTGTTCACCTTCGAACATTTCCAAGGTCAGGCTCCGAGTGCCTTCGAGCGATTCGCGGCAGACGTCGAACTCTGGGGTCAGCGCGCGATGTGGTTCCTCGCCGTTCTCGCGGCGGTCGAGATGCTGACTCGGATCGCGCGGCTGGAACCGGTACCGCGACGGATGTATGTCCCGTTCGCCGCGGTCGTGGCCTTCACTCTGATTCCGTCGGGCATTCAGCTCTACTCCGCCGCGTTCGACGTCACGGTCGGTTGGGCCGACGATCGGTACGAACTCTGGGCGTCGATCGCGTTGCCGGTGGTCCTCGCCGTCGGGGTCCTACGGCACGGGCTGCTCGACATCCGAGTGGTCCTGCGGCGCGTCACGGTGTACGGGTTGCTCATCGCGGGCGCGGCGATGGTGTACTCCGCCGTCATTGGTGTGGTCTCGGTGTTCGTGACCGCCTCTGCCACCACGACAACGTGGAGTGCGGTGATCGCGACGGGGGTCATTGCCGCGCTGTCAGTTCCGGCTTACGTTCGCATTGAGCGGTTGGTCGCCCGCCACCTGTTCGGCAGGCGCGATGCACCGTTCGCGATGGTCGCCGCCCTCGGTGAGCGCTTCGAGTCCTCCCACGATCACGATGACGTGCTCGAGTTGGTCGCCGCGACGGTGGCTGAACAGTTGCGACTGCCTTACGTCGCCATCGAGGTGTCACCCACCGACGACGACCTTCCGCACCGGCTCGCGACCGTCGGTATGCCCATCGGTCCCGTCGAAGACTTCCCTCTGGTGTTCCAAGGTGTCGCGATCGGGTCGCTCCGCGCCGGCGCGCGTTCCGAGCGAGATCGATTCGGCGTCTCGGAACGCGAGGTGCTGGTCGACCTGGCCCGCTTGGCCGGTGTGGTCGCGCAATCGGCTCGGGTCACCGACGCGCTCCGCCGATCCCGAGTCGCCCTGGTCGCGGCACGCGAAGAGGAACGACGGAGATTGCGCACCGATCTCCACGATGGCCTCGGACCAACGCTTGCTGGAGTGGGTCTTGGCCTCAGCGTTGCGGCCGATCGGCTCGAGCACGAACCGGATCTTGCTCGACTCTTGCGAGACCTGGACGCCGAGCTCCAAGCCGCGATTCAAGATATTCGTCGTGTCGTGCACGGTCTGCGTCCGCCCAACCTGGACGAACTCGGGCTGGTGGGTGCGATCAGCCAACATGCCGATCGGGTCTCACGGCGAGCTGGGGTCGCTGGCCCCCAAGTTCGCGTCGACGCGCCCGACGCCCTTCCACAGCTCCCGGCCGCGATCGAGGTGGCGGCGTTTCGAGTGGTGATGGAAGCCATTACCAACGTTGTCCGGCATGCGCACGCTTCCCGTTGTGATGTGACGATCACGTGCGAAGACCAGCTGACGATCGCCGTCGTCGACAACGGTCGTGGGCTCGAGCGGTCCGTCGATGGGGTGGGGCTCACCTCGATCCGGGATCGCATCGCCGACGCCGGCGGACGAGTGCGGATCTCCAGCAATGGAGACCACGGCACTCGGATCGACATGCGGCTGCCGGTCGCCGAGGTATCGCGGTGACGCCAACCCGTGTCGTGATCGCCGATGATCACGCGACGTTCGCGCGGGCAGTCGGGATGCTCTTCGATGGTGACGACTCGGTCGAGGTCGTCGGTATCGCGGCCGACGGTGAGGCCGCGGTGCGCCAAGCCGTCGAACTGCAGCCCGATGTGCTGCTGATGGACATCAACATGCCAGGGGTCAACGGCATTGAAGCGACTCGCCGCATTGTCGAGTCGGCGCCGCACGTCGCGGTGGTGATCCTGACGATGTTTGACGACGATGCCACGGTGGCTGAGGCACTCCAACACGGGGCGCGTGGGTATCTCCTCAAGGGTGCACGCCGAGACGAGATCGCTCGTGCGATCGAGGCCGCGTGTAGCGGAGGCGCGGTCTTCGGCTCGGGCATCGCGCGCCGGCTTCCGCAGATCTTTGCCGTTCCCACCGATGCGAGATCCGGGTTTCCGCAGCTGACCGCTCGGGAGTTCGATGTTCTCGATGGCCTCGCGTCGGGCATGGACAACTCCGCGATCGCTCGATCGCTGGATCTCACCGAGAAGACCGTGCGGAACTACGTGTCGGCCGTGCTGACCAAGCTGCAGGTCACCACACGTACTGAGGCTGCGCTCCTGGGCCGAGATGCCGGACTCGGCGCGCCGACTCCCAAGGTGCCCTGACCTCGTCGGTAGGCTCCGAAGGTGGCGGAGCAACCTCTTCATCGACAGCTGGGTATGACCGACGACGAGCTCGTGGCGGTCGTCGACGAACTCGGTCGGGAGCCCACTCACCTCGAACTCGCGATGTACTCGGTGATGTGGTCCGAGCACTGCTCCTACAAATCCTCCCGGCCCCACCTCGGCCGCTTCCCCACTGAAGCCCCATGGGTGCTCGTCGGGCCCGGCGAGGGTGCCGGGGTGATCGACGTC
>JANLRZ010000104.1:0-5508 GCA_031362155.1 Acidimicrobiia bacterium
CCGCCGTGTCCACTCCCTCCGGCACCACCAGCCGCTCCCGCGGTACCGCCACTCCAAGTGTTGGCACCGCTCGCGAGGTTGATCGTCCCGCCGGTGCCGCTGGCGCCTCCGGTTCCCGCGGTCGGCGCCGTCGTCCGATTACCACCGGCGCCGCCGCGTGCGTCGGTGCCGCTCGAGTTGGAACTCGCGCCGCCAGCACCAAGGTTGCCGCCCGACCCAGCTGCAGAACCCGCCGTGCCGTTTTGGCCGGAGTTGTTGCCCTCGCTCCCGCCGGTGCCTCCGGCGCCACCGTTGCGGCCAGCAATCGCTCCGGTTCCTGCCGTGCCCCCGCTACCCGGGGGGTTGTTGTTACAGGAACAACCGCCACCGGTTCCACCATTGGTGGCAGTCCCCGCGTTCCCCGATCCGTTGGAGCCCGCCGCACCCGCAACGCCGTTGGCGGCGGTCACGGTCACCCGTTCCAGGTTCGTACCGGTTGCGGTGTTGATGAGGCGAACGCCATACACGCTGTCACCCGCGGCGAGCGCGGTGTTGGTCGCGCTGACCGTGAGCTGTTGCAGGGTGTTACCGGTCTTGCCGTCGATCAGAACTGCGGTGCCCGCAGCCGAGACCGTCACCGTGTTGGTGCCCGGCGCCGCCCGCAACCATGTGGACGAGCTGTACCCGCCGGCGACCAGCTTGTTGTTGCCGTACGACACTCCCGAAATCGACAGGGCCCCGTAGGTACCACCGGCCACGGCGACGAAGCTCCGGCTGTTGGCCTGCGCGGCGATCAAGCCAGCGCCGATCGTGGCCTTCGGCAGGGCCGGCGTCAAACCACTGTTGCCGTCGTTCCCGGTGGTCGCGACGTAGACGGTGTCGTTCGGGTTCTCGTCGACGTATGCGGTCTTGCTGGTTCCGGCGCTGATGTTCGCCGCGTTGTCGGTACCGACCGCGCGCACCGTGTAGGCACCACCGGCCGGGAAGTTCCCGATCGGGAAGCTCAGACTCCACGAGGTGGTGCCAGTCGCGGTGATGAGATTCTCCGACGCTGATGCGAACGACGAACCGTCCCAGTACAACCCGGTCGAGTCACGTCGGATGCTCACCTGCACACTGGCGACGCCGGAGCCACCGTCGGATGCGGTCCCCGTGATCGAGCCACCCCAGGTCAGCAGTGAACCGGTGTTGAAGGTCGTGCCCGACGAGTTGTAGAGGTCACCCACCGCGGGTGCCGTCACGTTCACCGTCGGGGCGTTGTTGTCGACCGTGAACGTCCGGGTGTTACTGGTCCCCGTGTTCCCGGCCCAATCGGCCTGGGTCGCGACGACGGTGTAGGTACCGTCGGCCAACGAGGCCGGCGAACCCGCCGCCCACTCGGTCGCGCCGACCAGCCAGGCAGTGCCCGATCGGGTCACCGCGAACGTGCGAACCGTCGACGCACCCAGTTTGACGGTGACGTTGACCGTGGTGCTGTCACCCACGCCGTTGCCGGCGGTGCCCGAGATCGTCGGGGTCGTGGACCGGGCCGCCGAGTTGTTGGCCGGAGTGGTGATCGCGACCGTCGGCGCGACGTGGTCGGTCAACCCCGCGGCCGTGGCCTGGTTGCTCGGCACACTCGTGCTCGACTGCGTGTCGATCGCCCGCACCTCGTAGCGACACGTCGTGTCGACGTTCCCGACGGCACAGATGTGAGTGAACGACGTCCCTGTGCCCGTGCCGGTCGAGGCCCAGGCCGTGAAGGCGCCGAAGCCCGAACCGGTGTCGGACTGGTACCGGAACTCGTACGACGCGATGGGGAACGTGCTCGTGGCCGGCGGGCCCCACGAGAGATCGACGCCGCCGAGGTTGCTGACGCCGTCGGGAGTCGAGGTGGTTGCGGTCAGGCTCTGCGGCGCGCCCAGGTTGGTCCCGGTCGCGGTCGCCGTGTTCGATGCCGCGCCGGTGCCCAGCGAGTTGATCGCGGACACCCGGTAGGTGCAGGTCACGCCCTGGCCACAGGTGCCGTCCGCGTAGGACAGCGACGTGCCCAACGTGAACGTGTCGGGCCAGGTCGTTCCACCGTTGAACGAACGCTCGAGGAAGTACCCGGTGACCGGGCGGCCGCCGTTGTCGACGGGGGTCTGCCACGCCAGGTCGACGCCTCCGAGGCTCACACCCGGCGTCGCAGTGAGGTTCGGCGGCGCCGACGGAACGTTGGCGCCTTCGGCCGTGGCCGTATTCGAGGCCGAACCGGTCCCCGCCGTGGTCACCGCCGACACGCGATACGTGCAGGCATTGCTCGCGCCGCACCCGGTGTCGGTGTAGGCCGTGCTCGCACTCCCGGTTGAAATCGGAGCTGAGAACGGGCCGCTGTTGACGGAGCGCTCGAAGACATAGTCCAAGACCGGGAAGGAACCGCTGTTCGCGGGGGCCGTCCAGCTCAGATCCACCGCACCGATCGTCGAACTATTGGTGACAGCGGTCAACGCCGACGGCGCGTCGGGCAACGTTGACCCGCTCGCCACCGAAGCCGCAGAACTCGAACTCGATGCCCCGGAGCCGGTCTCGACTGCCGCGACCTTGTACGTGCAGGAGATGCCTTGACCGCAGTTGTGCACGACGCTGAACACGTTGCCGGGTATGACCAGGCCAGTGTCGGCCCAGTTGGCGTTGTTGGAACAACCCGTGGTCGTCACGCACCGGAACAGGGTGTAGTGATCGATTCCCGCCCCGACCTCCGCGGGACCGCTCCACCCGATACCGACATTGCCCGCCGGCGGTGCGGCAACAGCAGTCACATTGGTCACCGCGAAGGGCGACAAGCGGACCGACTTTCCCCAGGCGCCCACGCCCACGGCATTGACACCCCGAACTTGGTACGAACACGTGACCTGGTTCGCCGGGCACGGCGTCGACCACATGTTGGTCAGCCCGAGCGACACGACGGACGCGCTGGCCCAGGCCGGATCGGACTCATCGCAGTTCCCGATGCACACCCGGCCTTGATAGCTGGTGATCGGCGATCCGCCGAGGTTGCCCGGCGCCATCCAGAGCGCAGTGACGGTCGGGTCGCCCGAACCCAGGTTCAGGTCCCCGACGTTGGCCACCGAGGCCAGCAAGCCGGTGACGCCACCCGGTGGGTTGAAGGCGGTGCTCGTGGGGTTCCCCGTCGGGCCGTCGCCTTTCGCGTTGTGACTGGTGATCCGGTACGAACAGTTGTTGGTGGCCGGACACTCGACGATCGCCTTGCGCGGCGAGGTCGGGAGCACCGATGCACCGGCAACCCATGGCCCGCCGTCAGAGGACACCTCATAGCTGTACGTCACCGCGAGCCCGCCGGTGTCCTGGGGCTCGTTCCACCCGACCGTCGCGGAGGCCGTCGGCCGCCCCGGGACCAGGGTCGTGATTTGCGAGACCGAAGGCAACTGCCAGAGCCCGTAGATGAGATTGCTCGCGAGCGAGGTGCCCACCGAGTTCACGGCGTAGACCCGGTACTTACAACCGCCGGCCGGGTTGACCGAGGTGCAGTTCGCAGTCCGAGGCGAGAGGCCAGTGAGTGCGAAGGGACCCGACCACAACCCGGTGCCGTTGACCTGCACGTCGTAGAGGTAACCGGTGACGTCTTTTCCACCGTTGCTCGCCGGCGCCGACAACGTGATCGCCATCTTGCCGACCGCGGGGCCGCCCGCGACGGTCCGCAGCGTCGGCTTGTCGGGCACCGCCCACACACCGTTGGCAAGGTTGCTCGGGCCGCTCGTGCCGGCCGCGTTGGTCGCGTACACCCGGAAATCACATCCGGTCACGCCCGCGCAGGGCACCAGGCGCTTCTTGAGCTTGCCGTAGTCGACCGGAGTGTCGAACGGGCCTCCGTCGGTCGACGTCGAGATCAGGTATCGGATGACGGTGCTGCCGTTCGCGTTGGCGGGCGCCAACCACGACACGGTCATGTTCCCCGTCGTGCGGCCGCCGACGGCCGTCACGTTGCGAGGCTCGGTCGGCACGTTGAGCGCACCTGCGGTCTCGGACATCACCACCGGCGTGAGCGATGCTCCGACCAGGAGTGCCACCATCGTCGGCAATCCAATGCGCCGAAATCCAGTGCGCCGATGTCCGCGCGTCGCAGTAGGCACAGCCCACGCCCCCCAAAGAGTCAACTCTTCCCAAACCTGAGGGAATGCTAGGACACCGGCACCGGCCTGTCTATGGTCGCTGACCAGGAATTGCGGTGCGAGCGACCGGCGGATCCGAGTGGGGTTGCGAGGGCCCCCAGCGCGTGATCGCGGCGTCGATGGCCACCGCGGCCAGGAGACAGATAGCCACCTCCGCCGACGCCCGAAATCGGGTGCTGAAATAGGTGAGGGCAACCGTCACGAGCACCATCACCGGTGGTACCAAGAGCGGAAAGACCGGGACCGAATGTCGTCGGCGAAGTACGACCGCGCCGACGACCGCCAGCCCACCGAGTCCCCAGAACGAGAACCAGGCAATTCGGGCCATTCCGACACCTCGGCCCTCGATGATGCCGTCGATCCGGATCTGCAGACCTGGGTGATACAGACCGACACTGGCGCCCAAGCGAGCGGCGACCACCGCCGGCAGGTCGCCCAGGTGGTCGGAGATGTACTTCATTGCCGCTTTTCGGTAGACGGCATCCTGTTCCGACTGGTCCATGCCCGGCCGGATCGAGCGCACCTCGATCTGTTTGGTGCACTCGATGGAGAAATAGCTGGTGTGGTGTGCCTTCCAGATCTGATCGCAGTTGGCCGACGACAGCAACGGACCGAACTGGGTGCTCAACAGTTCCGGCTTCTCGAACCGCGTCAGGTTGAACACCAGCCACGGAGCCATCACCACGAGCGCGGCCATTGCGCCCGCACCGATCGCGACCCACCGGTCGCGGCGACGTTCCCCGGGAACGAGCAGTGCCAGTGGAATCACCATCAGCGGGACGATGAGAATCAACTCGGATCGGCTCAGCGCGCCCGCACCGCTCGCGATCCCCACCAGGGCCAACCGCCACCATCGCGGCTCGTGCCAGTACCGGTAGGCGAACAGGATCGCGGCGGCGGTCGCGAAGATCGCCATCGATTCCGCCATCAACGAACCGTCCGGGATCCACAGGTTCGGATACGCCGCCGCGAGGAACGCGGCCACGATGCCAACGCGCGGCCCTCCGATCTCGCGTCCGGCCAATCCGATCACGATCACGGTTCCGGTACCGAGGAACGCCGACCACACCAGGTGCGACACCGTGCTGGTGAACCCCAGCCAGGAGGCCACCGAGAGGTACACCAGGTAGAGCGGCGGATGCTCCCCGGCTTGCACGGCGCGTCCGGTCACGAACGGCGAAATGAACCCTTGACCGTCGGCCAACAGGTTCGCGCCGAGGTGATAGAAGCGCGCGTCGCCGCCGAAGTCGATGTCCTGGCGGGACACGAGGATGTAGGTCAGGCGGACCGCGAACCCCAGTACGGCCATCGCCACCAGCGCCCACCAGAACCACCGGGCTGCATGCGGTCGTGTCATGGTCCGCCGATCGTAGGCGGC
>JANLRZ010000115.1:0-28760 GCA_031362155.1 Acidimicrobiia bacterium
AGGAACACGATCACGTTGGCGATCTCCCAGGGTGCGGCGGCGCGACCGAACGCCTCCCGCGACGTCAGTTCGTCGAGGAGTTCGTCGGTGGTCACCTTGGCCAGGAACGGGTGCATGGCCAATGAGGGCGCGACTGCGTTGATCCGCACGCCGTAGAGCGCAGCTTCCATCGCCGCACAGCGCGTCAATGCCATCACGCCGGCCTTCGCCGCCGCGTAGTGCGCCTGACCCCGCTGCGCGCGCCACCCCAACACCGACGCGTTGTTCACGATGACGCCCGCGTGCCGCGGCTGCATGTGCCGCAGCGCCGCCCGCACACACCGGAACGTGCCGTTCAGCGTGACGTCGAGCACCTTCATCCACTGCTCGTCACTCATGTCGACCACGTCGGAGGTCCCGCCGAGACCCGCGTTGTTCACGACGACGTCGATCTCGCCCACCGCGGCCGCCGCTCCCGCGAACAAGGCTTGCACCTGATCTTCCACCGTCACGTCACAGGGCAACGCGATCGCGACGCCGTCGCCCAGCTGCTGGGCCGCCTCCGCGAGCCGCCGTTCGTGCGCATCGCTGATCACGACCTGTGCTCCCTCGGCGATGCACCGCTCCGCAGTCGCGAACCCGATGCCGGTGCCGGCGGCCGCAGTCACGAGCACGTTCTTACCGGCAAGCAGCCCGTGGCCCGCAGGCGAAGTGGGCGGGGCGGGAGGGGTGGTCATCACGTCACCTTCGGTTCGGGCGGCAGGCCGAGGACCCGTTCGCCGATGATGTTGCGCTGGATCTGATTCGAGCCGCCGTAGATCGTGTCGGCACGCGTGTAGAGGAACATCGCCTGGGCGCGGGTGAGGTCGTACGGGAAGGCCTCGGCCACCTCGGACCACGGCCCGAGCACCTCCATTGCGAGTTCACCCATCCGTCGATGCAGACTGGCCCAGAACAACTTCCCGATCGACGTCTCGCGCGTCACGTCACCGCGGCTCATCGCGGTGAGGCCCCGCATCGCGGTGTACCGCATGATCTCGACCTCGATGTAGGTCTGGGCCAACTTCTGACGCATCACCGAATCGGTGTTGATCCCCCGTTCACGCGCCGCGCCGGCCATCTCCTGCCACTCGTGAGCGAAGCCGAGTTGTTGGCCCAGCGTCAGCGCCCCGCGCTCGAAGGCAAGCGTGCCCATCGCGACTTTCCAGCCACCGTTGACCTCACCGACGACGAGATCGGCCGCCGTGCGTGCGCCGTCGAAGAACACTTCGTTGAACTCCGACGTGCCGGTGATCTGCTCGATCGGGCGGATCTCGATCCCGGGCTGGTCCATCGGCACGAGCAAGTACGAGATGCCCCGGTGGCGCGGCGCGTCGCGGTCCGTGCGGGCGAGCACGAAACACCACTGCGACCAGTGCGCGAGCGAGGTCCACACCTTCTGACCGTTGATGACCCACTCGTCACCGTCGAGTTCGGCGCGGGTCGAGAGATTCGCGAGATCCGAGCCTGCATTGGGTTCGGAATAGCCCTGACACCACAGTTCCTCGCCACTCGCGATCTTCGGGAGGAATCGAGCGCGCTGCTTGTCGGTGCCGAAGTGCAGGATCGTCGGGCCGATCAGCCCTTCGCCGACCAGCCCGACCCGCCCGGGGCCACCGGCGCGGGCGTACTCCTCGTAGAAGATCACCTGCTCCAACAACGATGCGTCGCGCCCGCCGTACTCGCGCGGCCACGAGAGACACGTCCAGCCCGCCGCGCCGAGCGCGCGTTCCCACTCATGCCGTTCTTCGAACAGTGCGTGCTCATCGCCCGGTCCCCCGCGGCCGCGTACGCCGTTGAACTCTCCGTCGAGTTGGGTCACGAGCCATTCCCGCGCCTCGGCCCGGAACGCATCGTGTTCGGCTGAGAACCGCAAGTCCATGGGATCAGCGCGGCCGATAGAAGGGGTTCCAGGGGTCAGTGCGAGCGGCGAGGACCTCCGCGATCGGCGGCCCGCCGCGCGCACCGGCCAGGAGCGCGCCTCGTGCGGCCTCACGATTGTTCGCGAACACCGCCTTGGCATCGGCCGCCTGCGGGTTCACCCACACCGCCGCGATGATCACGAGCTCGGCGATCCAATCGACCGGAATGATCTCGTCGGCGACGGCATCGGTGACGCCCGCGGCGACTCCGGCCTGGGCCGCGCCCCACGTCATCTCCGCGTGGCGTTCCCCGGCGATCCCCGCCTTGTTGACGAAGAGAGTCGGAGGCTGGACCGCGAGACCGGGCTGGATGATCGCCACGAACGGCGCATGGCCGCGCGTTGGCGACGCCAGGGCCGAGGCCCATGAGGTGCCGACCGGGCCGCTGCGCTCCCCCAGCACCGTGTTCACATGGGCTGCCTCGAGCCCCTCACCGACGAAACTCTCACCGATCTGCACCCGGGCATGTTGCCAGACCGGGCGGTCGGTCACCGCCGTCGGGCCCGGACCAACAGTGCGGCGGCGCCGCAGGTGAGCGCGATTCCGGCCGCGACCTCCACCCGCATGCCCTCGGGCGACTCCCGCTGAATCTGTTTGTGGATGCGGTCGATCCAACGCGGGAGCGGATTGACCCCGAAGAAGTACTCGCACGGCTTGTCCGAATCCAGCAGCGCGGCTCCGGCCATCCCCGCGAGCAGTGCCCGGCGCGGCGGCACACCGGCGACGGTCGCCAACGCAACCGTCGCGAGGCCCAGGAACCCATCGCGTTTGGCGACCGCGTAGAAGCCGTCGCGTCCCAACTCGGGGTTGCCCCAGTGGGGCACCATGTCCATCACGACGTGGGTCGCAAACCCCACGCCGAACGCCGCGACCGGGCGGTCGCGGCACGCGGTACCGGCGATCGCACCGGCCAAGACGTGATTCGTGATGAACATGGCTGCTCCTCGCTCTCGGTAGTGTGCCGCGCCGACCCACCACACCCGCGCCATTGGAGGCCAGCACCATGTCGTTCAAAGTCGGAGTGCAACTCCACCCCCAAGAGGGCACCGTCGACGAACTCCGGGCCGCCTGGAAGGCCGCCGATGCGCTCGGCGCCGACAGCATCTGGCTCTGGGACCATTTCTTCCCGCTCTACGGCAACCCCGACGCGAACCACTACGAGGCCTACACCCTGCTGTCGGCGATGGCCGTCGACACCGAACACGCGACCATCGGCGCGCTCGTCACGTGCAACTCGTACCGCAACCCCCAACTGCTCGCCGACATGGCGCGGACCATCGATCTGCTCAGCCACGGCCGCTTCGTCCTGGGGATCGGCTCAGGATGGTTCGAGCGCGACTACACCGAGTACGGCTACGAGTTCGGCACCGCTGCGAGCCGGCTCGCGGATTTCGGCGCGGCCCTCCCGAAGATCGCCGACCGCCTCGGTGCGTTGGTCCCACCGCCCGCGGGCGACGTTCCGATTCTGATCGGTGGCGCGGGCGAGAAGGTCACGTTGCGGCTCGTGGCCGAGTACGCCGACGCCTGGAACTCGTTCGGGCCTCCGGAGAACTTCGCGCAC
Organism: Acidimicrobiia bacterium; assembly: GCA_031362155.1. Lineage (GTDB taxonomy): Bacteria > Actinomycetota > Acidimicrobiia > IMCC26256 > JAENVU01 > JAENVU01. Next base: position 3,502 of record JANLRZ010000115.1, read on the forward strand.
AAGAACTCCGTGCTCGACGAGTGGTGCAACAAGCAGGGTCGGTCGCCGAAGGAGATCGAGCGCACGGTCGCCATCCAGCCCAATGAGGTCGATGCACTCGACGCGTACGTCGCGGCCGGTGCCGAACACTTCATCGTGATGGTCGGCGCGCCGTACGACCTCGGCCCCTTGGAATCGCTCATCGCCGCGCGCGGGTGAGCTCGCCGGTCCTGCTCCCTCCGGGGGCGCGGCCCGGGTTCATCGGCCCGCTCTCGGTCCCCGGCGATCTGTGGTGGGTGTGCGCGGAGCCGACTCCTCTCGCCGGCATGGCGTATCCGCGCGCCGGGGTCTGGGACACCCTCGCCGAACGCGGCTTCGCACACGTCGTCGATCTCACGCGTGACCAGTCGAAGTACGACGCCACACCGCTGACCGGACACGCGAGTCGACTCTCCGACCTCATTGGTCGTCGAACCCCGCCCGATCCCGAGCGCGACGAGTCCCGCATTCGGGTAGCCGCCACGCTCGTCGCCGATCGCTGGTCTGGCGGTGAGGGGGTCCTGGTGCACTGCCACGGTGGCCGGGGTCGCACCGGTGCCGTGATCGGCAGTGCGCTGGTGTTGCTCGGCCACCCGCCGGAAGACGTCGTCGACTGGCTGCACCGCGTTCAGCGCACTCGAGGCCGACGACGCTGGCCCGAACAGCAATGGCAGGCCGACGTCGTGCTACGCGCCTCCGCCGACTGAGCCCGCTTTCCTCTTCCACATCACTCGGCCGAACTCGCCGGTCCGAATCGACCGATACTCGCTTTCCGGAATTTCGCTTGGGTATACACGTGTATATCCAACCCGGATTTCGAACAGTGACCAACGGTGGCCAAAGGCCGGGATCATTCGCGTCGACCGAGGGAGCGTTCCGCGGAACGCCACCATCCGGTATCACCACTCAGGTGACGTGCCCCCTGGGTGGGGCAGCAATCGGCCCCCCTTGACCCCGCCCACTTCTCAGGTGGAGCAACGTACAAACGTCAGCAGGCAAGGGACCTTGCCTGACGCCTGGGTGGGGCAGGCATCATTTCCGCGCACCTCGGGGTGAGTCGTTGGCGTGACGAGAAGCTTGTGGAATCCACAGCCGCGTGCGACGCTGGCCAGGTGATTCCGTCAGTGATGGTTGCTGCGCTCCTGCTCGGCATGTGGCTCCTAGGGCGGGCGGTACCGGTCGCCACCGAGGCGAGTTCCGGGCCATCCTCAGGCGTGCGCCCGCCCGGTTGGCGAGCGACGGCCGGCTCCGTGTTCCTCGCAGGATCGGCGGCGGTGACGGCGAGTTGGGCAACGCACGAATTCGTACCGAGACTTGCGGAGACGCCGTTGAGTGGCGTCGCGGTCGGGACCGTCGCCTTCGTGATCGCGCTCTGGGGGGTCACCGTCTTCCTGATTCCCGGGCGACGGCCGACGTCGATGTCGGCCCGATGGGGCGATACCGCATGGTCGATCGCCGGCGGGCTGCTCATCGCGGGGATTGCGGTCGGAAGCACCTGGGCGTACCTGGCGTCGATCGAAATCGACGACGGTCTCGAAGGGCTCATCTTCCTTCCCATCTTGGGCGCCGCGAGCTTCCTCGTCGCGCTCGCGGCGCGCTCGTGGTCGGGCCGGTTCCGGCCGGTCGTCGCCGCCGTGGCCGCCTGCCTCGGCGTCGACCTCGTGATGACCGTGGAGATATGGAGTCGATCCGCGGGTCCGTCGGTCGTGCCGCTGTACACGCTGACCGTGCTCCTTCTGTTCCCTCTCACCCTGGTCGGGGTGGCGATCGGTACTGCGATCGGTGACTTTCTCCGCAACGCACGCCACGCGCGACGACCACCGCGCTCCGCGCGAATACCACGCAAGGTGTCGAAAGGTTTGGGAACCATCGAACCGCCTGCCTTGCCTCAGAACGGTGCATGAGCTAACAAACTGACTCGGCGGAAATCTGGATGGTCGGTTGCTGACGGCGGAGTTGGCGGCGCATCCAGGCGGACCTCACCGGTCCAGAGGATGTTCGATGCCCAGCGTTCGACCAGGTTCGGAAGTCCCATGGGCGTACCGCGCCGCGTTCGGCGCGATCGCGCTCGGGGCGACCTTTGCGTTGATCGCGGTCCTGATGCTCACCGGTCCAACGGCGAGCGCGCGCCACGTGGCGCGCGGGGTGCTCCCCCGCACCGCCTCGGCCCAACCCACCGCGTCGCCTGCTCGCTCGGCGACACCGATCACGACCACGACGACGTCAAGGCCGCCGGTCGCACCACCCGCACCGGTCCCGGACACCTTGCTCCAGCCGGCCGACGTGCCGGCACCGGACGTGATCCTGCCGATCCAGCTGATGGGTCGGATCCAGATTCCCAAGATCGGTCTCGACACGGATCTGCGCGATCAGATCACCCAGGAGTCGATCGACCTGGGCCCGTCGCACTGGCCCGGAACCGCGGCCCCGGGCGGATTCGGGAACGCCGTCATCGCCGGTCATCGCAACAGCCACAGTGCCCCCTTCCGCGAGGCCGGCAATCTGACCGTGGGAGATTCCATCAACCTCGTCAACGCGAGCGGGCAGAGTTATCACTACGTCGTGACCGAGATGTTCGTGGTCACCCCCGACGCGATGTGGATCACCGAACAGACGCCGGGTCGCACGTTGACGCTCTTCACGTGTCACCCGCTCGGCTCGGCGACGCAACGACTCGTGGTGCGAGCGGCGCTGAGGTAATCCAACGCGCCCGGCCACTGGTGCGGGTAGGGTGCGGTCGTCAACGCGGGAGTCCGGTGCGCCGGGCTGAGAGGAGGGCACGCAGCCCTCGACCGTTACCACCTGATCCGGATCATGCCGGCGCAGGGAGTCTTCCCAGCCTTCCGTATGCGTCGATCCGGTTCTCGACCGGAGGACGGCGATGCACACGATCGTGGCAGCCGGCGGTGATCCGCCGCACGAGATGTGGCACGAGACCTTGGGTCGCGCCGACCACGTCATCGCGGCCGACTCCGGCCTCGCGCATCTGTATGCGCTCCGCCTGCAGCCCGACGTCGTCGTCGGCGACTTCGACTCGGTCGATCCTGCCCACCTCGAACGAGCCACCGCCGAGGGCGCCCGCATCGAACGTCACTCCCCCGACAAGGATGCCACCGACCTCGAACTCGCCCTCGCCGTGGCCCGCGACGCCGGCACAACCGAGCTCACCGTCATCGGCGTCGGGGGCGGTCGGATCGACCATCACCTGGCGGGGCTGGCCGTCCTCGCCGATCCGGGGTGGTCGACGATGCGTATCACGGCACTCGTCGGCGCCGACCGTATCCACGTCGTGCACGACCACATCGCACTGACCGGACCGACGGCGAGCATCGTCACCCTCATTGCCGTGGGCGGGCCGGCGATCGGCGTCACCACGACCGGCCTCCGCTGGGCCCTGCACGACGCCCGCCTCTCGTCGACGTCGACCCTCGGCGTCAGCAACGAGATCGTCGATTCCCCCGCGACCGTCTCCTTGCGCGCCGGGACGGTGTTTGCGATCCAACCGAATGGAGCCAACTGACATGCGCGTGCGCCCGCTCGTTTTCGTCGTCCTCACCACCATTGCGCTGGGTGCGTGTGGCTCGAGCAGTGGTGGTCGGGCCGACGGCGGAACCGCGAAGACCGTGACCCTCGTCACGCACGACTCCTTCGCCGTGTCCCGGCCGGTGCTCGCGGCATTCACCAAGCAAACGGGTTGGAAAGTCCGCGTCCTGAAGAACGGTGACGCGGGCGTCGCGCTCAACCAGGTGATCCTCACCAAGGACGCGCCGCTCGGCGACGCGATGTTCGGCGTGGACAACACCTTCCTGACCCGCGCCCTCCGGGAGCGGGTGTTCACGCGCTACGAGGCGAAGGGGGTCGCCGCCGTCCCGCGCGCCCTGCGACTGGATCCCACGGGCCACGCCACGCCGATCGACGTCGGCAATGTGTGCGTGAACGCCGATCGCAAGTATTTCGCCGACCGCGACCTGGCGATCCCGAAGACGCTGGACGACCTCGCAAAGCCGCAGTACCGCGATCTGCTCGTCGTGGAGAACCCGGCGACCTCGTCACCGGGCCTCGCGTTCGTCGCCGCCACGGTCGCGCGCTTCGGGAAGGCCTGGCCCAACTATTGGGACCGGCTCCGCGACAACGGCGTGAAGGCCGTCGACGGTTGGGAGGCCGCGTACAACGGCGAGTTCTCCGGTGCCGCCGGGAGCACGGGCAGCCGGCCGCTCGTGGTCAGTTACGCGACGAGCCCACCGGCCGAGGTGTACTTCGCTGATCCACCGCCCACCACCGCACCCACGCTGGCACTCGACCAGACCTGTTTCCGGCAGGTCGAATTCGCGGGCGTGCTACGCGGCGCGGCCCATCCGGCCGGCGCCAGGGCACTCATCGACTTCATGCTGACCCGCCGGTTCCAAGCCGACATGCCTTTGCAAATGTTCGTCGACCCGGTGCTCCCGGGCACTCCCCTGCCCGAGGTCTTCACGAAGTTCGCCACCGTACCGACCGATCCGTTCACGCTCAGCCCCGCGCGCATCGGTCGCGACCGAGCGAGCTGGATCGACGAGTGGACTGCGCGCGTCCTGCGGTGAGCTCGTTCGTGGCTCGCGCGGCCCGGACGCTGCTCGTGGCCGGACCGTTGACATTCCTCGCGGTGTTCTTCCTCTGGCCGGTCGGCGCGATCCTCGCCCGGGGTTTGGTGACCGACGGATCGATCCGGCTCCACTCCCTCACCGACGTATGGCGAGATCCCGGTCTGCGCCACGTCGTGGGGTTCACCGTCGCGCAAGCTGCGCTCTCGACGGTCGCCACCCTCATGGTCGCGCTCCCGGCCACCGCGGTCCTGAGCCGATTCCGATTCCGCGGCCGGGCCGCGGTCGTCGCACTGCTCACGATGCCGTTCGTCCTTCCGACCGTGGTCGTCGGGACGGCGTTCCGTTCGCTCGGGATCACCGGATCACTCACCGCGATCGTGGTGGCGCACGTCTTCTTCAACGTGGCGGTCGTAGTGCGCGTGGTGGGCGCGACCTGGCGGGGACTCGACCCGCGGGAGGAAGACGCGGCGCGCAGCCTGGGTGCGGGACCGGTGCGGACCTTCGTCACGGTCACCCTGCCTGCCCTCCGCCCGGCCATCGTCGCGGCCGGCTCCATCGTCTTCCTGTTCTGCTTCACGTCGTTCGGTGTCATCCTGATCCTCGGCGGCCCGCGATTCGCGACGATCGAGACCGAGATCTACCGCCAGACCGCCCAACTGCTCGACCTCCACACCGCGGCGGCCCTCTCGATCGTGCAGCTCGTCGCGGTGGTCGGGGCGTTGTACGCGGCCGGCACGATGACCGGGCGAGTCAGGAGCATCACCCGAACCGCCGCCGGCCGACGCGTGCCAACCTCCATTCGCGCCCGCATGCTCCTCGCCGTCGGACTCCTCCCCGCCGTGATCCTGGTCGTGGTGCCGTTGGGTGACCTGACGATTCGGTCGCTCGCGCACGGCGGGACCGGCTACACCCACCTCGCCACCACTCCGTTCGGTGCGCCGTACTCACCGCTCGACGCCATCGTCACCTCCATCGAGATCGCGATCGTCGCCACGGTCATCGCGGTCGGGTTGGGGATCGCCCTCGCGACCGCGCTCACCCGACCCGGTCGTCGAGCACGCGGGGCCCGCCTCACCGAACTCCTCGTCCTGCTCCCGCTCGGGGTCTCCGCGGTCACGGTGGGATTCGGATTCCTCATCGTGTTCGACACCCCACCCCTCGACCTGCGCACGTCGTGGTGGATCATTCCGATCGCCCATACGCTCGTTGCGTTGCCCTTCGTCGTGCGGACCACCGTCCCGGTGCTCCGGGCCATCGATCCCCGCCAGCGGGAAGCAGCGGCGATGCTCGGCGCGGGACCAGCTCAGGTCTGGCGGGCCGTCGACCTGCCCGTGGTCACGCATGCCGCCAAGGTCGCGGCCGGATTCGCGGCCGCGATCTCGCTGGGCGAGTTCGGTGCGACGCTCTTCATCGTGCGGCCCGAGACGACCACGGTGCCGGTCGCCATCTATCGCTTCTTGAGCCGACCGGGCGCCACCAACGTGGATCAAGCGCTGGCGCTCGCCACGATTCTCATGCTCCTCACCGGCGTCGTCGCCCTCGCGGGTGAGCGCCGAACCCGGCTCGAGACCCGGCTCGAGACCCGGCCATGACCCTCACTCTCACCGACGGGACGGTGCGGTACGGCACCACGGTTGCCGTCGATGCCGCGAACCTCAGGATCGATGCGGGCGAGATCGTCGCGGTGCTCGGGCCGAGCGGCAGCGGGAAGACCAGCCTGCTTCGTGCCATTGCCGGGTTGGAACCGCTCGCCAGCGGAGCGCTGGCGTGGGACGGCGAGGATCTCACGGCGCTCGCCCCCCATCATCGCAACTTCGGGCTGATGTTCCAGGACCACGCGCTGTTCACCCACCAGGACGTCCTCGCGAATGTCGCGTTCGGTCTCCGCACTCGCGGCGTCGACCGACGCGATCGCGAACGACGCGCCGCAGCAATGCTGGACATGGTGGGGCTCACCGGGTTCGACCGTCGCGCCGTCGATCAACTCTCCGGAGGTGAGCGCCAACGCGTCGCCCTCGCCCGGGCCTTGGCACCGACGCCCCGGCTGCTGATGCTCGATGAACCACTCGCGTCGGTCGATCGCGAGCGCCGAGACCAACTCGCGCAGGAGTTGCACCGGATTCTCCGCGCGAGCGGTACACCCACCCTGCTCGTCACCCACGATCTCGACGAAGCGTTCACCTTCGCCGACCGGATCGTGATCCTCGACCGGGGTCGGATCGTGCAGACGGGCTCCGCGCGCGACGTGTGGCGCCGCCCCGGTACCCGGGCGATCGCGCGGTTCCTCGGCGTGACCACCGAGCTCGAGTGCCCGAGCGGAGCCGGGTTCGTGACGACACCGTGGGGACCACTCACCACCGACCTGGCCGGCACCGTCGTCGTCGGGTTCCGGCCCACCGACCTGCGTGTCGATCCGGACGGACCCGTGACGGGAGTGGTGCGGACCACGTGGTTCCGTCGCGATCACTTCGTGGTCGAGGCCGACACTTCGGTAGGGCCGATCACCGCTCGGAGCGCCCTCCCCGAACCGGTCGGCGCATCGGTGACGATCGCCGCGGATCTCGATGCCGCGGTCCTCGTCGAACCCGGAGCACCCGAGGCGTAGTCTCGGCCGCGATGGCCACCCCTCGATTCGACCACCTGTACCCGTACGCCGAACTCGTCGCCGAGCTCCGGGCACTCGCCGATGCCGCGCCCGAACTCCTCACCCTGGAGTCGGTCGGAACGTCCCACGAAGGGCGCGACATCTGGCTCGCCACCGTGACCAACTCCGCAACGGGCCCTCACCACGAGAAACCGGCAGTGTTCTTCGAGTGCAACATCCACGCCACCGAAATCACTGCGTCGACCGCGGCGCTCCACCTGCTGCACCACCTCGTCACCAACCACGGCACCGACCCGGCGGTCACCCGCGCCCTCGACACCCGCACGTTCTACGTAGTGGCGCGAGTGAACCCCGATGGCGTGGAACTCGCCCTGCGCGAGACCGACCCGATCTATCTCCGCTCGTCGGCTCGGGTATACCCCCGAGCCGACCAGCAGCCCGGCCTGATGGAGCGGGATGCCGATGGCGACGGCCGCATCCTCTGGATGCGCATCGAGGATCCCGATGGCGGTTGGATCGTGCACCCCGACGAGCCGCGGTTGATGATGGCCCGCCCGTTCGACGACGTGAGCGACGGTCCCTTCTACCGGGTCATTCCCGAAGGCATCGTCCACGATTTCGACGCCGACCGCGTTCCGCTCGCGCCCGACCTGCAGAGCCTCGACCTCAACCGCAACTTCCCGCAGGATTGGGTCCCGGAGGGGAGCCAATCCGGCGCGGGCGACTACCCGACGTCGGAGCCGGAGGTACGCGCGGTGGTCGACGCGGTGACCGCCCGGCCCAACATCGGCGTGTACTTCGCCTACCACACGTTCGCGGCCGTCATCCTGCGGCCGTACGGCGGCCATGCCGACGATCACTTCCCCACCGCGGACCTCGTCACCTACAAGACGCTGGGCGCGCGCGCCACCGAGATCACCGGCTATGCAACCGCGTCGGTGTTCCACGAGTTCAAGTACGATCCGAAGTCGTCGATCACCGGCTGCGGTGACGAGTGGGCCTACGACTTCCTCGGCCTGATCGGCTGGACGACGGAGTTCTGGAGCCCACTCCGCGCCGCGGGGATCGAACACAAGTACATCGAGTGGTACGCCGACCATCCCGTCGCCGACGACCTCGCGCTGCTCGCGTGGAACGACGACGTACTCGGTGGTGCCGGATTCGTCGACTGGTACGCGTTCGATCACCCGCAGTTCGGACCGGTCGAACTCGGCGGGTGGGACACGTTCCGGACGTGGACCAACGCGCCACCCGCGCTCATGGAGGCCGAGATCGCGCCGCACAGCGCGTGGGCCGTCGCGCAGGCCCTCGCCCTCCCGGAACTCGCGGTGCACGACCTGCGCTGCACCCACCTCGGCGACGATGCCTACCTCGTGCGGGCCGTCGTCAAGAACACCGGCTGGCTGCCGACCAACATCACCAAGAAGGCCGTCGAACGCAAGGCCGTGCGACCGGTCGAGGTCACCCTCGAATGGGGCGACGGGGTCACGCTGGCCGGTGGCCGTCCGACCGTCGAACTCACGCAGTTGCCGGGCCGCTCGCGAATCCGGACGATGATGGCGGTGCACGACGGCGTCGTGGACCCGATGACCGAGCGGACGTTCACCGAATGGATCGTGCACGGCCCCGACGGTGCGACGGTGGCGGTCACCGCCCGCCACCAGCGGGCCGGAGTGGCCCGGGCCGAGGTCACGCTCGGATGAGCACCCCGGTGCGCGTCGGACTCGTTGGCGCGGGCCCCTGGGCTCGCATGGTGCATGCGCCGCTGCTCGCGGCCGGTCCCGAGACCGAACTCGCCGGCGTCTGGTCACGAACTGCTGAGCACGCCACCGCGCTCGCCACCGAACACGGCGTCGCCGCGTACCCTTCGTTCGAGGCGCTGCTCGACGCGGTCGACGCCGTCGCGCTCGCCGTCGTCCCCGAAGCCCAGCCGGGCTTGGCCGTGCGCGCCGCGCGCGCCGGCAAGGCCCTGTTGCTCGAGAAGCCGCTCGGACTCGACGTCGCCGGCGCGCGCCAGATCGCCGATGCCGTCGCCGAGCACGGTGTCGGATCCCTGATGTTGCTGACCTACCGCTTCGCCGATGTCGTCCGGGACTTCCTGGCCGACGTGGCAGCCATGGAACCGACCGGAGCCCGTGCCTGTTTCATCTCGGGCGCGTTTCTGGGTGGCGCCTTCGCCGGCGGCTGGCGCCTCGAACGGGGCGCGCTCCTCGATGTCGGGCCGCACATCCTCGATCTGGTCGACGCCGCGCTCGGGCCCGTGGTCGAGATCCGCGGCCACGGCGACCCTCGCCAGTGGGTCGGGCTGCTCCTCACCCACGAGAGTGGCGCACTGAGCGAGGTCACCCTGTCGTGCGCGAGCGCCATCGAGCCGAGCCGGACCGAGATGGAGGTCTACGGCCGCGATCGATCCTGCTTCGTCGATGCGCGCTCGGGTGCGCGTGCCGCGTCGTTTGCCCGGGTCCGGGCCGAGTTCGCGGCCGTCGCCCGCACCGGCGCGGCCCACCCGTGTGATGCGGCCCGCGGGCTCGAACTCCAGGTACTCGTCGCACGCGCCGAACGCGCGCTCGCGACCTAACCCGTCACCGTGGCCGCAATCATCATCGCGGGCTTCATCCTCGGGGCCGTGGTCGGGGCCGTGGTCGGCGGTCGTCACCTCTACCTGCGCCTGGATCGACCCAGAGGGTTCGAGTGCTCGCTGCGCGTTCGCCACGGAATGGTCGACGGGCTGAGCGAGAAGTTCCGGGCCGGCTACGCGGGGCCGGAGATCCATCAACTGTTCTGGCGGCGCATCGCGTGGCCCGGACCTGGCGTGCACGTGCCCGTCACCGGTGTCCGATTGGATGAGGCCCGCCGACCGGCCGCACGGGAACGACCCGCGGTTCCGGCATCATTCACCATCATCCCGGTTGATCTGGACGCCGACACCCGCGTCGAACTCGCGCTGCCCACGCGCCGGGTCACCCGGCTCATCGGGCTGATCGACGGCCCGGGGCCGAGCGCACCACGCCGATAACCTCCGCGCATGGTGAACGAACCGTTCGACGTCGTCGTCATCGGAGGTGGCCACAACGGCTTGGTCGCGGCCGGCTTGTTGGCCAAGCGCGGCGCCCGGGTCACCGTGCTCGAACGCCGCGAGCAGGTGGGGGGCGCGGCGATCACCGAACAACCGTGGGGCCCGGCCTTCAAGATGACCGCCCTGTCCTACGTGGTGAGCCTCATGCCGCCGACGATCCTGCGCGAACTCGAGCTGGCCCGGCACGGCTATCGCATCCTGCCCCAAGGCCCGTATTTCGCACCCCGACCAGACGGCCCGGCCCTCCGGCTGCCCGACGACGCCCGCGCTCGCCACGAGGCGATCTCGCGCTTCTCCTCGCGTGACGCCGACGCGTACGAGCGGTGGGAGGAATGGCTGGGCGGTCTCGCCGACGTCCTCGCTCCGCTCCTCACCGAGACGCCACCGCGGCTCGGCTCGCACCGCGCCGCCGATGTGCTCGCGCAAGCGCGCTTCGGTTGGATGGCTCGGGGCTGGGACGAGCGCGCGGTTGCCGACATCACCCGCCTGTTCACCATGAGCATCGCCGAACTGGTCGAAGAGGAGTTCGAGTCCGACGCGATGCGCGGCGTGCTATCGGTCAGTGGTGTCATCGGCACGTGGGCCGGGCCGCGATCAGCGGGGACCGCGTACGTCATGGCCCACCACAAGGTCGGCGACGTCGGCGACGGGCAACTCGGCGCGTGGGGATTCCCCGAAGGCGGGATGGGTTCGGTCACCCGGGCGTTGCGCGACGCGGCGGTGTCGTTCGGCGCGACGGTGCGCACCAATGCCGAGGTCGAGCGCATCCTCGTGCGCAACGGCGAGGCCGTTGGCGTCGTCACCACCACCGGTGAAGAGATTCGCGCCACCACCGTCGTCGCCGCGACCCACCCGCAGATCACCTTCCTCCGTCAGCTCGACGCCGCGGATCTGCCCGACGAGTTCGTCGCCGACCTCCGCCGCTGGAAGACCCGCAGCGGCACGGTGAAGGTCAACCTCGCGCTGGACCGACTTCCGGAGTTCACCAGCGCGCCGGGGTTCGATCCCGACGTCCACGGCGGAACCATCGTGCTCGCGCCGAGTCTCGATCACGTCGAGCAGGCGTTCCAGGATGCCGTGGCCGGTCGACCCGCAACCGCCCCGTTCGCCGACATCTGCATCCCGTCCGTGTTCGACCGCACCCTCGCCCCCGAAGGCAAGCACGTGATGTCGATGTTCACCCAGTGGGTCCCGGCCGCGTGGGCCGAGGAGCCGCACCGCGACGAGCTCACCGAATACGGCACCCGGCTGATCGAACAGGTCGAGGCGGTTGCACCCGGCTTTACCGACTCGATCCTGCACAGTCAGATCATCGGGCCGTACGACATGGAACACACCTACGGTCTGATCGGCGGCAACATCTTCCACGGTGAGTTGTCACCGGCCCAGCTGTTCCACATGCGACCCGCACCCGGATACGCCGACTATCGCACCCCGATACGCGGCTTGTACCAGGCCTCGAGCGCGACCCACGGTGGTGGCGGCGTGACCGGCATTCCCGGGCTCAAGGTCGTCGAACAGATCGTGCGTGACCGCACGACCGCACGCGACCGCGTGCGCGGTGCGTTCCGGCGTTCGCCGTCGTAACGACCCGCGGTCAGTTCGTCGCAACGAGCGCGGCCCCGAAGACGGCGAGCGCCCGTTCGATCTCGGCCTCGGTCACTACGAGTGGGGGCATCCAGCGGAGCACGTTGCCCGCCGTCCCGGCGTTCATCAAGAGGAGTCGGCCTTCGTCGCGACAGTGCGCTGCGATGGCCGCGACCCGCGCCGCGTCGGGTGCACCACTCGCGTCGACCAGCTCGCACCCCACCATGAGGCCGGGGCCGCGAACGTCGATGATCGCGGAATGGTCGGCCGCGAGGGCGCGCAACCCGGCGCGGAGCTGTTCGCCGCGCGCGTTGACGTTGTCCAGAAAGCCGGGCGCGGTCAGGACGCCGATGGTGGCGAGTGCCGCGGCGCACCCAATCGGGTTCCCGCCGTACGTGCCGCCGTGCGCACCCGTCGGCCAGCGGCCCATGATCTCGGCCGACGCGCCGATCGCGGAGATCGGGAACCCGGACGCGATGCCCTTGGCCATCACGACGATGTCGGGGACGATCCCCGAGGCTTCGATGGCGAACATCGTGCCGGTCCGGGCGAATCCGGACTGCACTTCGTCGGCAACGAACAGGACGCCGTGCTGCCGGCAGCGATCCTGGATGCCCCGGACGAACGCGGCCGGCGCGGGAAGGTACCCACCTTCACCGAGGACGGGCTCCATCACGACCGCCGCCGTTTCGGCCGGCGCGGTCTGGGACGACAGCAAGAGGTCGAACCCATCGAGCGCCCGCGCCACCGCGACCTCCTCGGTCACGCGGTCGCGCACGGCATACGGAAACGGTGTGACGAAGACACCACTCGGCAAGGGTTGATATCCAGCCCGGTATCCCGTCTTCGACGTCGTCATCGCCATCGTGAGATGCGACCGACCGTGGAACGACCCTTGCACCACGATCACGTTCGGACGACCGGTCGCATGCTTGGCCAACTTGACCGCGGCCTCGGTGGCCTCCGCGCCCGAGTTCGCGAAGAAGAAGGTGTCGATACCCGGTGGCGTGATCTCGTCGAGTTTCGCGGCCAGTTCCTCGAGGAGTGGGTGTCGGTAACAGTTCACCTGCGCATGGATGAACTTCGTGGCCTGCTCCTGAATCGCCGCGACCACGGCCGGGTGGCAGTGCCCGGTACTCGTCACCGCGATCCCGCTCGTGAAGTCGAGATATTCGGTGCCATCTGCGGTCGTGACCGTGCACCCCGAACCCGAGACCACCGGCAAGTCGGTGACCTGGAACCAAACGTCAGCAAGATGTGAGCCCATGGCCGGGCAGGCTATGCGTCGGCCGACCCGCGGCGCGCGGCCCAGGCGGCATTCGCGTCGGCGAAGAGGCGGGCCGTCAGGTCCAGATCACGCGGACGCTCGACGAAGGTGTGCGGATCCCACTCCGACCGCTCGGCGTCGAAGAAGTCACCGCCGTAGACATGCAACGCCACGGCGTATTCCTGCCGCGTGTTGGCCACCGAATGAATGGCGTCGTTGCCCATAACGAGCACCTCACCGGCTGGGAGTTCGCGACCGCCGGCCGACTCCAGACCACCGGGCGCCCGCCGGAAGAACTCGTTGTCTTCCCGGCCGCCGTACATTCCGACCACCGCGAACATCGCGTGGTCGTGAGGAATGAGCCGCATGCCCGGCGTCCAGGCAAGGTGGAGCACGGTGAGATCGGCGGCCCGGGAGAGCAGCCGGATCCCACCCTCGACGATCGGCCCGATCGCGCCGGCGAGTCCAGCCGGGTCGGCCACCAACTCGGTCACCGCGTCACGGATCGCCAGTGGTGGCGTGTGCTCGTCGCGGGCGGCGCGACACCGCGCCACGATGTCGTCGATCTCGAGCGCCATACCCGGAATCTAGGGCCGGACGCGAGTGAGCGGCCGGCCGTTGGTCCAGGCCGCAGGATCGCCCGACTCCCACCGGCCACGACCGAACGGCTCCGCGGCGATGCGCTCCCGCGCCATCCGGACTGCGGCGCGGCCCGGGGGTATCGACCACTGGTGCCCGAGTTCGAAGACTCGCTGCGTCGTCGCCTCGATGCGCTCGGTCGCCGCGCGCGCCCGGTCGCGTGAATAGCCGCGGAACTCCTCGGCGATGTTGAGGATCCCACCGGCATTCACCACGAAGTCGGGCGCGTAGACGATGCCGAGGGCGGCCAGCCGATCGTCGACCTGGTCGTCGGCGAGTTGGTTGTTGGCCCCGCCACACACCACCTCACACCGGAGGCGCTCGACGGTCGCGGCGTCGAGCACGCCACCGAGCGCGCACGGAGCGAACACGTCACACTCGGCCGTGGTCGCCGCCGTCGGATCGATCACCGCGATGGAGATCTCCTCGGCGAGCCGGGCCGTCCGATCCGCGTCGATGTCGCCGACCGAAACCCGAACGTCCCGATCGACGAGCAACCGAGCGAGCCCGGCGCCCACCTTGCCGGCACCCTGAATCACGACGTGGCGACCGGCGAGCGTGCTGGCTCCCCACCGCTCAGCCGCTGCCGCCCGCATCCCGGCGAGGACTCCGCGCGCGGTCACCGGAGACGGGTCGCCCGACCCGCCGAGCGACTCCGAGACCCCGGTCACCCACGGGGTGACCCGCGCGATCCCGTCCATATCTGCGGTGGTCGCGCCGACATCCTCGGCCGCAAGGTACCGACCACCGAGTTCGTCGATGGCCCGCCCGAGTACGTCGAGCTGCTCCTGGGTTCGCGGCCGAGCCGGGTCGGCCCACTGCACGACCGCCTTCCCGCCCCCTTGGTCGAGTCCGGCGGCGGCGGCCTTCAGCGACATGGCTTCCGAGAGCCGCAGCGCATCCTCGATGGCGGCGCCCTCGTCGGGGTAGTTCCAGAAGCGGATGCCGCCCAACGACGGCCCCAACGCCGTCGAGTGGATCGCGATGACGGCCCGAATCCCCACCTCGGGCGCGGCGATGAACACGACCTGCTCGTGGCCGCGGTTCGCCATGATCTCCGAGATCTGCACGGACCGACTGTAAGACCTTCCCGTACCATCACCGCGTGAGCGATCTCCCGGGCCTCGACCGAGCAACGACGCTCCCCGCGGTCGCGTACCACGATCCCGCATGGCTGGCCGGAGAACGGGAGGCGATCTTCGCTCGCACGTGGCAGCTCGCCGGGTTCCGGGCTCACCTGCGCGAACCGGGCGACTATGTCACCCACGACATCGCCGGATACCGCATCCTGATCATCGTCGCCGACGACGGGACCCTCCGGGGCTTCCACAACGTGTGCCGCCACCGGGCGGGCCCACTCGTCACCGAGGACGCCGGCCGCTGCGCCGCCATCGTCTGTGCGTACCACGGTTGGAGGTACGACTTCGAGGGCACCCTCACGCGGGCACGCGAGTTCGGGGACGCCGCCGATTTCGCCACCGCCGATTTTGCACTCTTCCCGCTCGCGATCGACGAGTGGCGGGGCATGGTGTTCGTCCGGATCGCGCAGGACGGTCCCCGCCTCGCCGAATCACTCGGCGGTCTGATCGACCGCTGTGCGGACCAGCCGATCGAATCACTGACGTACAGCCGGCGGCTGACCCACACGATCGACGCCAACTGGAAGACCTACACCGACAACTACGCCGAGGGGTACCACATCCCGTTCGTTCATCCGGGGCTGCACGCGCAGATCCAGACGCGCGAATACCGCGTGCACGTTGGTGACGGTTTCGCGGAGCACTCCGCGCCAACCCGCGACGGAGCGGTGGCCGCGGGGCTCTGGCTCTGGCAATTCCCGAACCTCGCCCTCAACCTGTATCCCGAGGGCATGAACGTAGAGCGATGGCTGCCCGACGGCCCCGGTCGCACGACCGTGATCTACGACTGTTTCGTCCTCGACCCTTCGGCGACCGCGGCCAACGACGACATCGTTCGCCTCGGCGTCGAGGTCCTTGACGAGGACCGGCGCATCTGTGAACTCGTGCAACGGAACCTCGAAGCCGGGATCTACACCGAGGGTCGGCTCAGCCCCCGCCACGAAAACTGCGTGTACGCGTTCCAGAGCTGGGTGCGGACCGCGCTCGACGCCCTTCCCACCGGCCTGTCGCCGGCTCAGGCGTCGTCGGCGCCGGCTCAGGCGTCGTCGGCGGCGGGTTCGAGATCCAGTGCGAGCGAGTTGATGCAGTAGCGCATCCCGGTCGGGCGAGGACCGTCGGGGAACACGTGGCCGAGGTGCCCCCCACAGCGGGCGCACACGATCTCGGTCCGGCTCATCCCATGGCTCACATCGGTCCGCTCCTCGACCGCACCCTCCTTGGCCGCGGCCCAGAACGACGGCCAGCCGCTCCCGGAGTGGAACTTCGTGTCCGAGGCGAACAGTTCGGCGCCACAACCGGCGCACCGGTAGAGCCCAGCCTTCTCGGTGTCGGTGTACTCGCCAGTGAACGCCCGTTCCGTCGCGGCCTCACGGAGCACGGCGTATCGATCCGGGCTCAACCGAGCTCGCCAGTCGTCATCGGTCAGGGCGGTGGGGTCCACATCGGAGCTCATCGGCCCAGGCTAGGGCCCCATCTGCACACAATCTCCACAGACTCGTCCCGACCCCCTCACCTGCAGTTTCGTATCCTGCTGTGGTGTCCTATTCCGCGTCGCTCGCGCCGAGCGCGTCGACCGCCCGCACCATTCTCGTGATCGAGGACGAACCTTCGATTGCCGACGCGATCGCAGCCCGTCTGCGCTCCGAGGGATACATCGTCGAGATCGCCTCCGACGGGCCGACCGGCGTCCTGCGGTGCGCCGAGACCCAACCTGATGCGGTCGTCCTGGACCTCATGCTGCCGGGGATCGACGGGCTGGAAGTCTGCGAGCGCATCCAGGCTGACCGACCCGTGCCCGTCCTGATGTTGACGGCGCGCGATTCCGAGCAAGACCTCCTCGTCGGGCTCGGCGTCGGCGCCGACGACTACATGACCAAGCCGTTCAGCAGCCGCGAGCTCGTGGCGCGGGTGCACGCGCTGCTGCGACGCGTCGAACGTTCCCGCCTCGATGGCACCGCGACGAAACCACGCGAACCCATTTCGGTCGC
The DNA here is from genome assembly GCA_031362155.1 of Acidimicrobiia bacterium. GTDB lineage: Bacteria > Actinomycetota > Acidimicrobiia > IMCC26256 > JAENVU01 > JAENVU01. Next base: position 20,404 of record JANLRZ010000115.1, read on the forward strand.
CGACATCGACATCGACCCCACGACCCGCCGGGTTCACCAGCGCGGCGAAGACGTCCACCTCACGCCGACCGAGTTCGACCTCGTGCTCTTCCTGGCCGAGACGCCCGGCGCGGTCTACACCCGCGAGGACCTTCTGGAACAGGTCTGGGGGTACGCGGTGGCATCAGGGTTGCGCACCGTCGACTCACACATCCGGGCACTGCGCCGCAAGCTCGGCAACGATCTGATCCGAACCGTGCACGGCGTGGGCTACGCGATCGAGGAAGCAGCATGAAGCGCCTCCCACCGCGCCCGCACGTGCCGGACCGTCCCCTCGACGCCGTGACCTCGATCAAGGTGAAGCTGGCAACGCTCATCGTCGGTGCGGTCGGGATCACCGTCTTCGTCTTCTGGTTCTGTATCCGTATCCTTCACATCTGGCCGAGTGCGGCGGGAATCATCGCCGGCGCGGTCGCGCTCCTGATGGTCAGCCGACTGGCTCGGGGCATGACGTCACCGCTGCGCGAAATGGCCGCGGCCACCCAGGCGATGACCAAGGGCGACTACAGCCAGACCATCACCGCGACCTCGCACGACGAAGTCGGCCGCCTCGCCGCCGCGTTCAACCAGATGGCCGCGGAACTGGCCGAAACCGATCGAGTCCGTCGCGATCTCGTCGCCAACGTCAGCCACGAACTCAGAACGCCGCTCACGTCGCTGCAGGCAACGCTCGAAAACCTGATCGATGGCGTCGCCCCGGCCGACCCGCGGACCCTCCAGACGATGTTGCACCAAGTCGAGCGACTCGGCCGCCTGGTGACCCAACTCCTCGACCTCTCCCGGCTCGAGGCCGGCACGATGCCGCTCGACCGTCATCCGTTCGCCATCGAACCACTGCTGGCCCACGCAGTGCGGGAACAGCAACTGACCGACTCCGGGATCGCCATCGAGGTCGACGTCGAGGATCACGACCTGGTGGCCGACGGCGACCCGGAGCGCGTCCACCAAGTCGTGGCCAACCTGTTGGAGAACGCAGTCCGTCATTCGCCCCACGGCGGCTCAGTGCAGGTGCGCGCCCGCCGCACCGCCGATTCGGTCACCATCGAGGTGCTCGACGAGGGACCAGGCATTACACCGGGCGACGCCGATCGAGTCTTCGAACGCTTCTACCGCGCCGACAGTGCCCGCGCCGCCTCCGACGGTGGTGCCGGACTCGGCCTCGCGATCGCCCGCTGGATCGTCGATCTGCACGGCGGCGACATTCACCCCGAACCCCGAGACCCCCACGGGTGCCGCATGGTCGTCACCCTGCCGGGCGCCCATTCCCTACCCCGCCGACCCCAGGAGATCACCCAATGACCCTTGCCACTGTTGATGAGGCCCTGCGTCGTATTCGTCGAGGCGAGATGGTCCTCGTCGCCGACGACGAAGACCGCGAGAACGAGGGTGACCTCACCATGGCTGCGGAGTGGGTGACCCCCGAGGCGATCAACTTCATGCTGCGGTGGGCCCGCGGGTTGGTCTGCATGCCCACCCATCCGAGCTACCTGGACCGGCTCGACGTTCCCCCGATGGTCGCACCGGGCAACGCCGGGTGCGACACCGCGTTCTCGGTGTCGATCGATCACGTGGGCTCGGGCAGCGGCATCGGCGCAGCCGATCGTGCCCACACGGTGCGCCAGTTCCTCGACCCCGACGCCACCGCCGACGATTTCATCCGTCCTGGCCACGTGTTCCCGTTGCGTGCCCGCGAGGGGGGTGTCCGGGAACGGCGCGGCCACACGGAAGCCGCGGTCGACCTGGCCCGCCTGGCTGGGCTCGCGCCGGTCGCGGTGATCTGCGAAGTGCTCCACGACGACGGTTCGCCGGCGCGCATGCCCTTCCTCCAACTGTTCGCCGAGGAGCACCGCATCGCGATCATCACCGTCGAGCAGATTGCCGAACACCTCGACACCATGCCCGAGGGTTCGGCCAACGGGTCCGCCTCCGGCAGCTGCACCGCGCCCCTGCTGCTCTGAGCGCGGGCACCTCGACGCGTCGGGGTTTACGCGCCCGGGTCCTGTCCGACCTCGCGCAATGCCGCGGCAATCGCGGTGCGCAAGCGGCGGGCCGTCGCCGGAGCCAAGTGGGCGACGAGCCCGTAGCCGGCGCCACCCTGCTCCTCCAACGTGAGGCTCACGCGCGGTTCGCCGTCGTCGGACGCATTCGGGTCGTCGGTCAGGCCCACCATCCACGAGATCGGCGGAAACTCCTCATCGGAAGGGTGATCGTCGACGGCATCATCAATCGAACGGCGCATACTCGCCGACGCTAGACCGGCGGCCGTCAGACCGTGGGCCAGACCTGGTCAGGTCGTGAGTGAGAGGACCAGCAACGCTTGGGCAACGTGGTAGGTCACGATGATCATCAGCGGTTGCCACGAGCGTGATTGCACGAACCGATCCTCGCCAATGAACGCGTCCGACACCATGAACAACACGGCACCGATCGCGGCCACTGGGTTCCCACTCGCGACCGCACTGCTCACCATCACCAGAATCGTGAGCACGTAGGCAACGACCGGCACCACCAGTTCCGGATGACCGGCGACGCGAATCCCCCGCACGAGACGGGTCCCCATCAACCCGACGACGACCACGACCGGCGCGGCGAGCCACCAGTTGCCATCGGAGGACTGATTGAGCCCGACCACGTAGGCCACATGTCCGAGCAAGAAGGATGCGAGCCCGGCGACGAACGCGTCGGTCGGCAGCATGAGGAAGACGTCGCCGGCCAGCGAGAGCACCAACGCGACGACGAACCACGTCCGCTGAGTCGACGACATCGGGTCGAGGGCCATCGCCGCAGCAATCATCAGCACCAGGGTCAACGGTTTGCAGACGTAGACGCCGACCTGCCGGCGGCGGGCGACCGACACCCAGTTGCCGAGCCCCGCGACTCCGGCCGCGATCAAGAGCCCGGTCGCCAGCGCGTTCATGCAACTCCTCGGATCAGCACGACAGCACGCGCCGCGACGTCACGGTTCACTCGGCCAGCTCCTCGAAGTACGTGCGCAGCGTGGTGGTGCCGAGCGGTGGGCCGACTCCGTCGACTTCGCCGGCGACCACGATGAACTCGGTGAGGTCTCCGAACTGTTTCGACAGGAGGCGAACGCCCTTCACCAGGCCTCGCGCCACACGGAGCGGGACCACGGTGATCTTCGGAGGTTTTCCCAGAACGTCGAACGCCAGCTCCGCCGCTTCACGCTGGGTCATCACCTCCGGGCCACCCACGACGACCTCGCGAATGTCACCCTCGGTCACGTCGACGCACACCCGGCCGAGGTCCCGGCCATGAATCGGGCTCATGCGATTCGAACCGTCGCCGACGAGCAACACCCGCCCCCTCCGGGCCATGGACAGAAGGGCGCCCATGTCGGAGAAGTAGCCGCAGGGCCGGACGATCCGATAGTCGAGCCCGGACGACTCCAACGCGCGGACCACCTTCTCGTGTGCCTCGGTGATCGCGAGACCTGCGAGTTTGGACGAGTCGGCACCCTGCATCGAGACGTAGACAAACTGCTTGACGCCCGCCGCCAGTGCCAGATCGATCAGCCGACGGTTGCACTCGTAGTCGACTTGCTCGAACGTCAGTCCATCGCGTTGGCGCGAGATGCCCACCGACGAGAACACGATCTCGACACCGTCCATGAGGCCACCGAGGGTGTCGGAGTCGGTGATCTCGCCGACGAAGACATCGTCCGTCACGTCGACTCCGAGACCGGGCGCGGCGAACGGGCCGGGCGCGGCGAGCCGTTCCGCACTCCGGGTCAGGGCCCGGACGCGATAGCCGCGCTCCGAGAACGCCTGAGCCACGAATCGTCCGAGGTACCCGGTCGCCCCGGCGACCAATACGCGGGCCCCGCCGGGAGACGCTTCCTCGGCGGTGCTCATGCTCGACCCGCGGCGGCCTCGGCGGCCCGACTGCGTCCGGTCAGCCGGATGAGTTCCTCGTGCAGTTCGAACCACACCGTGTGGTAGCTGTCCTTGAGCGGGTGGGCAAACATCTCCCGGTCCCCCGCCTCGATCAAACTCAGTGCCGCCCCGAGCCGGTGGGAGTAGCGGACGAAGCGAGGCTCGGCCGCAGCAATCACGTCGATGATCGGGAGGATCTCCGAGTGGATCTCGGCCCGGAGTCGCTCGACGACGGCCGTGTCGTAGGTCGGGTCGGCATGATCGTTGGGTTGCTCACTCCCGTCGGTCGTTCGGACCTGCCACGAGACGACGACTTGCTTGAACGCGAGGTTGAGGTCGTGGAAGCCCTCCCAGCGTGGTTCGATTACTGCCCGGAGACGAACGGCATCGGCACGGAATCGCTCGTCGACCCGTGCGATCACCGGAGCGAGTGGACGAACTCGGCCACCAGGAAGCGATTGCACCAGTTCGTCGGCCGCAAGTTGCTCGATGATCGCGTCAACTGCGGCGCAAGGGCATCCGAGGACGTCGGCCACCAGGTCACTGGTCGCCGCGCCCTTGAGCGCGAGCACGCGTTCACAGGCGTCGGTCGTCGCGGCCTCGACGAACTCACCGGCTTCGCGGACGGGACGCGCCGATTGGCTCGACGGCGAGGCGACACAGGCGAGATCAGCCTGCCACCGGCGCAGAATCGCGACTTCCTCGACCTCGATCGTGTCGGCCGGGTGGTCGCCCAGCAGCACCGTACCGAGTCCGCCGTCGACGGTCAGGATGGTGCCGGTCGGGTAATGAGTCCCGGCGATATCGATACCGTCGGTCCCGACAGTGATGGCCGATGCACCGACGATCGCGGGGATGCCCCAACTGCGGGCCACGACCGCAGCATGGCTCACCAAACCACCGAGGGTCGTCACGATCCCGGCGGCTTCGGCGATGCCGGCAATGTCGGCCGGGGAAGTCTCGCGCCGAACGAGGATGATGGACTCGCCGCGCGCGCCGGCCGCGATGGCATTATCGATGTCGACACATACACGGCCGGTGACCCGGCCGGGTGACGCACCCAAACCCCGCGCCAACTCGGGGACGACGGAGTCGACCGCGCCGCTCGGGTTCGTGCGGGTAGGCGGATCCCTCAGAATGTCCATAACGGATGCGAACGCTTCCGCGCGCGTCACCGGAAAGTCCGGGTCCTCGGCCAGATCGATGGCGATACGGAGCGCCGCGGTGGCGCTGCGCTTGCCCCGCCGCACCTGGAGGAGCCAGAACTCGCCCTGTTCCACCGTGAACTCGATGTCGGCCATGTCGGCGAGTTCGTGCTCGAGCACGCCGGCGGCGGCGTCGAGTTGATCGGCGATCTCGGGCCAACGCGAACGGAGCGCACTCAGCGGCAACGTCGAGTGCGTGCCGGCCACGACATCCTCGCCTTGGGCACCAACCATGAAATCGCCGACCACCGTTCGCTCGCCGGTCGACGGATCCCGCGTAAATGCCACCCCGGTACCCGAACGCTCACCCAGGTTGCCGAACGTCATCATCTGGATCGTCGCCGCGGTTCCGAGGCCGTCGTCGATCCCTTCGACTCGCCGATAGGTACGCGCACGGTCGGACGACCACGACCCAAAAACCGCGGCCACTGCCTCGGTCACCTGACGGGCCGGGTCCGGCGGGATCTCGAACCCCGCGTCGGAGAGCGCGTTGCGCAGGTCGCGGGTCGCGGCCGCGAGTTCGACCGCCACCAACGACCGGCCCTCGTCGGGGCCCAGCGCGTCGGCGGACAACCGAGCCAGAAGCTCGGGAGGCACGCCCAGCACGATCGACGAGTACGACTGGATGAAACGGCGCGCGGTGTCCCAGGCGAATCGTTCGTCGCCGGTGGCCCGGCCGAGCGCCACGGCCACGTCGTCGGTCATGCCCACGTTGAGGACCGTGTCCATCATCCCCGGCATCGAGACGGTCGCGCCGGAACGCACGCTCACGAGGAGCGGATCGATCGGCGAACCCAGCACCCGACCCGATGTCGCCTCGAGGTCGACGATCCCGGCCGCAATCGCGGCGTCGAGGTCGCCGAACCACCCGTCGGCCTCCACCCTGGTGCACGCCTCCGTGGTGAGCGTGAATCCCGGCGGAACGGGAAGCCCCATCTCGGTCATGCGGACCAAGGCCGCGCCCTTGCCGCCGAGGAGCCGTTTCCGGTCGGCGAGTGGCATCCGGTTCGCGGCGGCGAACGACGAATGCCACGCGCCGAGCGTCACGCCTTCTCCCAGTGTTCGAGCCGGTCGCGCACCGCGGCGCCAAACTGCGCGGCTGGCGCACCGTCGAACGCTCGGTGGTCCCAGGTGAGGCTGAGCGTCACCACCGTGGTCGGAACCGCGACTCGGTCGACCCAGCGCACCGATTCGCGTAGCCGGCCGATTCCCAGGATCGCAGTATTCGGTGGGTTGACCACGGGCGTGAACGAATCCACGCCGAAGGCCCCCAACGCCGTCACCGAGAACGTTCCTCCCTCGAGATCGGCGAGTGCGAGCCGGCCGGCACGCGCCGCATTCGCCAATCGCGTCGTCTCGGCAGCGAGTTGACTCATGCTCAGCTGATCGGTGTCGCGAACGACCGGTACGACCAGTCCACCGTCGAGCGCGACCGCCAGACCGACGTGGATCTCGGGCAACAGGTTGACGGCACCGTCGGCGATCTGGCTGTTGGCGATCGGGTGGTCCACGAGCGCCTGAGCTACTGCGGCGATGACGTAGTCGGTGTAGCCGGCCCGATCGATCGGGTCGGTGGCGACGCGGTGGGCAACCACCGCGTCCATCACCACCTCCATAGCGAGGGTGAGCTGAGCCATCTGCGCCAAAGAGTCGTGCATTCGTTGCGCGATCGTGCCGCGCATACCCCTCAGTGGGATCCGCTGAGTCGGCGCTTGGAGCAGCGGCGCCTCGGCCAGGGCCGGCGGGCGGCCGGCAGCACTCAGTTGTTCGCGTACGTGACGCTCGACGTCGGCCCGATCGATGCGGCCGTCGACTCCGATCGAGCGGACATGGGTGAGGTCAACACCGAGCCGGACCGCGGTCTGGCGGGCGGCCACGGTGGCCGACACACGATGGCGATCACCGGTGGGCGGGACGTCGGCGGCCACGATGCGCCCTCCCGGGCCGCTCCCCGTGAGCGCGCCCAGGCTGATGCCCCGTTCGGCTGCCACTCGACGCGCGTAGGGCGAGGCGAAGATTCGGGCACCGTCACGACCGGTGCCGGTCGGCGCGAGCGCCACGGCACCGGGTTCGGCGACCGAGACCACGCTCCGATCGGCCACGCCCGGCGCGGTCGCGCGCGCCGGGTCGGCCTCCGGCGGATCCTCTCCCGGTTCGAGGAACCAGCCAATCCGGGCTCCGCACGCGAGTACGTCGCCGACTCGGCCGGTGATGTGGAGCACGCCCGAATCGCTCGCCTCGACATCAGTGTCGACCTTGTCGGTCTCGATCGTCAGCACGGCGGTACCGGCTTCGACGACCGTGCCGCTGTCGACCAACCACGCGGTGATCGTCCCCTCTTCCATCGTGAGGCCCAACTTGGGCATCTGGAATTCGATCGGCACGACTCAGCGTCCTTGGCCCGGCGCCGGTCGGTGGAGGGTGGCACGGACCTGGGCCGCGATCCGGGCCGCATCGGGCACGTAGGCCGACTCGAGCGCGGGGCTGAACGGGACCGGCGTCGACGGCGCGCCAACGCGACCGACTGGCGCATCGAGGTAGTCGAACGCATGCTCCTGCACCTGCGCGGCGACTTCAGCCCCGAGGCCGCCTTCGCGCACGGCCTCGTGGATCACAACGACCCGGTTGGTTCGGCGAGCCGAGTCGAGCACGCACTCGATGTCCATCGGGGAGACGGTGCGGAGATCGATGACCTCGCAGCTGATCCCCTCGGCCGCCAGAAGATCCGCTGCCGCCAGCGATTCGACCGCCATGCGGCTCCACGACACGAGCGTGACATCCGATCCGCTCCGGGTCAGTGCGGCCCGCCCGAGCGGCACCTCATAGATCGCTTCGGCCACCGGGCCCTTCGTCCCGAGCATCTTCTTGTGGAGCACGACCACCACCGGATTGTCGTCGCGGATGGCCGCGACCGTCAGCCCCTTCATGTCGCTCGGGGTCGAGGGCATGACCGTCTTGAGTCCCGGGACGTGGGCCAGCATGGCCTCGAGGCTCTGACTGTGCTGAGCACCGGCGGAGAGCCCGGCGCCCCCCATCGTGGTGATCGTCAGCGGCAGGGTGGCGTTGCCGCCGAACATGTACTTGAGCTTCGCAGCCTGATTCGCGAGTTGGTCCATGGAGACGAGCACGAAGTCCATGAACATCAGGTCGACGACCGGACGCAATCCCACGACCGCGGCCCCGATACCGAGGCCGATGATCGCCTGCTCCGAGATCGGCG
>JANLRZ010000120.1:0-4196 GCA_031362155.1 Acidimicrobiia bacterium
CGGAACACCGAATAGAAGACTTCGGCGGTGCGCAGATCGGCCGCGATCTCCACCCCGGTGATGGTGACGAATCCGAGGCGAGGATCCGATAGCCGCTCGAGCTCCTCGGCCAGGCACTCCATCACGACCTCGTTCAAGCGCGCGACACGCGGATACTGCTTCGGAGGTTGACGGGGTCGACTCACGGTGGCCATCTTCGCACTGAATGACCTCGCGGGCCGAGTTTGGCCGATGGAACGGTCCGGGCGGATCAGGGAGACAGGACGACGACCGGGATCTCCCGATCGGTCTTCTCCTGGTACCCGGCGTAGTTCGAGTGGGGGCCGGTGATCCGGGGCCACAACTCCGCCCGTTCGGCCGCATCGGCGACCCGCGCGGTCATGGCCTTGGTCGTGCCCTCCATCTCGACGGTGACTGCCGGGTTGGCCTGGAGGTTGAGGAACCAGTCGGGATTGCGGTCATCGCCGCCGCGAGACGCGACGATGACGACCTGACCGTCGAACTGCAGCGGTGTGGTCAGCATCGTCGAACGCGCCTGACCGCTGGTACGGCCCGTCGTCGTGAGGACCAGCACCGGCATGCCGGCGCCCTTGCCCGCGATCTTGCCCTTACTCAGCTGGAACAGCGGCCGATGGATCGCGTTGACGAGTTTGAGCACGAGGTCATTCGGCATTGGGCACCTCAGGTCGACGAACGGACACCCCCGCTACGGGGCAACCCGGGCGATCTCGCGGTCTTCGTAGGTCTCGATGATGTCGCCGGACTTCACGTCCTGGTACCCCTCGAGCCCGATACCGCACTCGAATCCGTCCCGGACTTCGCGGACATCGTCCTTGAATCGGCGCAGCGACGCGATCGATCCCTTCCAGATGATCGTGCCTTCGCGCAGGAACCGGACCTTGGACCCTCGGGTGATGACGCCGGTACGCACGTAACACCCGGCGATCTTGCCGATCTTGGGCACTCCGAAGACCTCGCGGACTTCGGCTTCGCCGGTGACGACCTCTTCGAACTCCGGCTTGAGCATTCCGATGAGGGCGGCGTTGACGTCGTCGAGCACCTGGTAGATGACCTCGTAGAGGCGCATCTCGACGTTTTCTGCGGCGGCCAGCTCGCGAGCCTTGCGATCGGGTCGGACGTTGAAGCCCACGACGGTCGCGTTGGCGACCGCGGCCAGGTTCACATCGCTTTCGGTGATCCCGCCAACGGCCCGGTGAACGAAGGAGAGGCGAACCTCTTCGTGGTCCTGGTCGAGCTTGCGCAACGCATCGGTCAACGCTTCGAGCGAACCATGCACGTCGGCCTTGAGCACCAGGTTGAGGGTGGCGACTTCGCCGCGCTCGACCATGGCGAAGATGTCTTCCAGCCGGGCGCCGCCCGAAAGGATCATCGGGTGCGACTGATCCGCGACGCGGCGTCGGCGCGAACGCGCCTCCGCCACCGTGCGAGCGATCTTCTCGCTCGGCGCGACACGGAGCTCGTCCCCCGCCAGCGGTACGGCGTCGAGTCCGAGGACTTCGACCGGCATCGACGGCCCGGCCTCTTTCACCTGGCTGCCGGTGTGGTCGAACATCGCTCGGACCTTGCCCCAGCCACCGCCGGCCACGACCGGGTCGCCGACGCGCAGCGTGCCGCGCTCGACGAGCACCGTGGCCACCGGGCCGCGGCCCTGATCGAGGTTCGACTCGAGCACGAAGGCGCGAGCCGGAACATCGGGGTTCGCGCCCAGGGGCGGGTCGTAGAGATCCGAGACCAACAGGATCGACTCGAGGAGCTCGTCCATACCGAGTCCCGCCGTGGCGGCGACCTCGTTGACGACGGTGTCGCCACCCCAGTCTTCGGGGATGAGTTCCTGCTCCACGAGTTGCTGCTTGACCCGGTTCACATCCGCGTTCTCGCGGTCGATCTTGGTGATCGCCACCACGATCGGCACTTCGGCGTTGCGAGCGTGGTTGATCGCCTCGATGGTCTGAGGCATCACACCGTCGTCGGCCGCCACGACGAGCACCGCGACATCGGTCGCATCGGCACCCCGCTTCCGCATGGCCGTGAACGCCTCGTGACCTGGCGTGTCGATGAAGGTGATCGCGCGTTCGTTCTTGACGACCTGGTACGCACCGATGTGCTGGGTGATACCGCCGGCCTCACCCTTCACCACGTTGGTCGACCGGATCGTGTCGAGCAGGGTCGTCTTCCCGTGGTCGACGTGGCCCATCACGGTGATCACCGGCGCGCGGACGGGGAGGTCCTCTTCCTCCTCCTCGTCCTCGTCGTCACCGAGCAGTGCTTGCAGCTCGAGCTCGGCTTCTTGACCGGGTTCGACCAGCAACACTTCCGCGCCGAGATCCTGGGCAATGAGCTCGATCATCTCGTCGGCCATCGACTGGGTGCTCGTGACCATCTCGCCCGCATCGAACAGGATGCGGACGAGGTCCGCGCTCGTGCGATTCAGTTTCGGAGCGAGTTCCTGGATCGTGATGCCACGCGAGACCAGGATCTCGCCATCGGGCACCGGTGCATCGGACGGAGTGAGCTGGGGCACACTCGCCGGACCGAGTTCCTCGAAACCGCGACGACGCCGCTTCTTGCGTCGGGGCCGCTGGCCGGGACCACCCGGACCGCGCCCACGGTTGAATCCGCCGGGACCGCCGGGACCACCGGGACCGCCACCCCCGCCGGGACCGCCACGACCACCGCCGGGACCGCCACCTGGCGCGCCGCCACCGCGGTTGAATCCGCCGGGACTGGCACCGGGCGCGCCGCCACCGCGGTTGAACCCACCGGGACCGCCACCAGTGCGCGGCGGCCCACCACCGGGCGCGCCGCGACCCGGAGGGGTGCGCTGGCCCGGAGGGGGCGGAATGACCCGTTGACCGGGAGGCGGAGGAATCGGTTTGCCCGTCGCGCTCATGAGCGGTGCCGGAGGCGGTGCGGGCTTGTCGCCGAGCGTTGGTGCGGGTGCCGGTGCGGGTGCCGGCGTGGCCGACGCCGCGGCCGCGGGTGGCGCAGCCGCGCCCGTCGGGGCCACTGCAGGCTTGGCTTCCGGCGGCGCCGGGCGCGGCGTCGGCGGTGGCGCGATGCCACCGGTGGAACGCACCACATTGCGTCGCGGCGCGGGAGGCTCTGGCGCGGCGGGCACCGGCGTGGCTTCGGCCGGAGCGGCCGGGGCATCGGAGACCTCGGTCGCGGGCTGCGCATCGCCGGGCGCAATCGGCGCAACCTCGAGGACGGGAACGGGCGCGACGGGTTCGGCCTCGGCCGTCGGTGCCGGCTTGGCCCTGGCGTTCGCCTTGGCCTTCGGCTCGGGCTTAGGTTCGTCGACGATCGGCTCGCCGCGCAGGTCGCGACTGTCCGCCAGGCGTCGCACGCGATCCGCGGACGGATCGTCGATGCTCGACGAATGACTCTTCACGCCGATCTTGAGTTCGTCGGCGAGGTCGAGCACCACCTGGTTCTCGACGCCCAGCTCCCGAGCGAGCTCGTAGACCCTGATCTTCTTGGTTGCCAAGTCTGTCCTTACCCTCCACCAATCGGCGCTCTGCCGACCGGTCGTGCCCCTTCAGGGGGCGCTCCGTACAGTTTCGCACGGAGCCGTTCGATTTCGTGGTCCGAGACCTCAAACCGGAGTGCCCGACCGATTGCCCGGCGGGTGACTGCCTGATCGAAGCACTCCACCTGACCGGCACACAACCATGCGCCCCGGCCGGGTGCGCTGCGTCCGAGCCCGATCGACATGTCGGCGCCGCGGGCGATCCGGACCATCGAGTCCGGTGCGCCCTGGCGTCGACAACCGACGCAGGTCCGAACCGGCTCAGATTTCCGCGCTGGTCTCCTCCTCGGCCGTGATGCCCACACCGGCATCATCATTCGACGCGTCCGCCGCCTCGACCGCAGCCGAGTCGACCGCCGCCGGTTCAGCAACGGCCGGTTCAGCAATGGCCGGTTCTCCGGTGGCCGGTTCTCCGGTGGCCGGTTCTCCGGTGTCCGTCTCGGTGGTGGGAGCTTCGGGAGCATCCGCCGTCGTCGCCTCGGAAGCCGCAGCTTCGGCGGTCACGACGGTGGGATCGGGCGAGGCGTATCCGGCTTCCGCGGCCGAAATCGCATCGCCACCTTCGGCGGGCTGCCAGACCAGTTCGCCGCCTTCACCTTCGACCCACTCGCCTTCGGCGTACTCCACGGCGCCGCCGGCTTCTTCT
>JANLRZ010000121.1:0-1517 GCA_031362155.1 Acidimicrobiia bacterium
CACATGTCGAGCGATCCGAAGTCAGTCGTTGAGGAACTGTTCCGTCGGCGGGGGGAGGGTGACGACTCCGTCATCGATGAACTGGTCGCCGAGGACATGGTGAACCATGCCGCGGGCCCACAGGGTCGCGAGGGATGGAAACAGATCCTGGCGATGATCGCAGTCGATCTCGGCGACGACATCACCGTCGAGCATCATCGATTCATCGCGGACGGCGAGTACGTCGCGCATCACATGACGATGCGTGGTCGTCACCAAGCATCGACCATGCCGTTGCTCGCGGGGGTGGATGCCTCGGGTTCAGAGGTTTCCTGGACCTACATCCACATCTGGCGGGTGGTCGACGGCAAGGTCGTCGAACACTGGGCATGCCGCGACGATGTCGGTCTCCTCCGACAGATTGGGGCCTGGCCGCCGCCCCCTCGCACGCCGTAACTGGCGCGGGGTCAAGCGGCCCGGGTGGTCCGGTGCCCGTCCGTCGAAGCGAGGGGAGTTATCGGCGGCCGGAGTCGAGGATGTTCTGCTCGTTCTTGAGGTCGGACTCGTACATCCGGGCAACGAGTTCCTCGAAGCCGACCTTCGGGGACCATCCCAGCTTCTCGCGGGCCTTGGTGGCATCGCCGAGCAGCAGATCGACTTCCGCGGGCCGGTCGAAGCGCGTGTCGTGGGTGACGTAGGGCTCCCAACTGTCGTATCCGGCGATGCGGAACGCGACGTCGAGGAACTCACGAATCGTGTGGGTCTCGCCGGTGGCGATCACGTAATCGTCGGGCTCGTCCTGCTGGAGCATGAGCCACATCGCCTCGACGTAGTCGCCGGCGAAGCCCCAGTCGCGTGCGGAGTCGAGGTTGCCCAAGCTGATGGTGTCCTGGATGCCGAGCTTGATGCGCGCCAGTGAGTTGGTGATCTTGCGCGTGACGAACTCGAGCCCGCGGCGTTCGCTCTCGTGGTTGAACAGGATGCCGCTGCTCGCGTGCAGGTTGTAGGACTCGCGGTAGTTGACGGTCATGTCGTGACCGAACACCTTCGCGACGCCGTACGGGGAGCGCGGGTGGAACGGGGTGCTCTCCTTCTGCGGCGTCTCACGCACCTTGCCGAACATCTCCGACGAGCTGGCCTGGTAGAAGCGGATCGGGTTCTTCTCGGTGCCGCCGACGATCCGAATCGCTTCGAGCATGCGCAACACGCCGAGGCCGGTGATCTCCGCGGTGAGCTCGGCCTGCTTGAACGAGAGTTGGACGAAGCTGATCGCGCCGAGGTTGTACACCTCGTCGGGCTGGACCTGCTCCACCGCGGCGATGAGCGACGGGAGGTCACGCAGGTCGCCACCCACGAGGTCGAGCCCCGGGTTCTCCTCCATGACCAGTTGGGCCTTGGGGTTCGCCTGGCCGGCGATGAGGCCGAACACTTGGTAGCCCTTCGATGTCAGGAGCTGGCTCAGATACCGCCCGTCCTGCCCCGTGATGCCCGTGATGAGCGCGCGCTTCATGCGTTCCTCTCGCCTGCGTGGTGTCAGT